>JAZUSJ010000132.1:0-3138 GCA_045606685.1 Eubacteriales bacterium | reverse complement strand
CCTGGATGCATTCAACTCCTGGCAGCTGGTCAAGGAGCTCAAGGCAGCTCTCGGCCTGCCCGCTGTTACTTCCTTCAAGCACGTCTCTCCCACCTCGGCAGCAGTCGGTATTCCGCTCTCCGAAAAGCTCAAGAAGGCTTGCTTTGTAGACGATATTCCCGGACTGGACGACTCTTTGCTGGCTTGCGCATACGCAAGAGCAAGAGGTACCGACAGAATGTGCTCGTTTGGCGACTGGGTAGCACTCTCCGACGTGTGTGACGTGACCACCGCGCTCATGATCAAGCGCGAGGTGTCCGACGGCATCATCGCCCCCGGCTACGAGCCCGAGGCACTCGAGATCCTCAAGTCCAAGAGAAAGGGCAATTACAATATTGTCAAGATCGATCCCGATTTCGTGCCCGACGCGCAGGAGAGAAAGCAGGTATACGGCATCACCTTCGAGCAGGGAAGAAACAATTTTGAGATCAACCGCGAGCTGCTTTCCAATATCGTCACCGCAAACAAGGATATGCCCGAGAGTGCGATCCGTGACCTGATCGTGTCGCTGATCACGCTGAAGTACACCCAGTCCAACTCGGTTTGCTTTGCCGTGGACGGCCAGGCAATCGGCGTTGGCGCAGGCCAGCAGTCGCGCGTGCATTGTACCAGACTTGCAGGCGGCAAGGCAGACACCTGGTTTTTGCGTCAGCATGATAAGGTGCTGAACCTGCCCTTCCTGCCCACGCTGGGCAGACCTGACCGCGACAACGTCATCGACGGCTATATCAACCAGAACGAAGAGGACGTTTGCGCGGACGGCAACTGGCAGAAATACTTCACCGAGCAGCCCGAGGTCTTTACCCGCGAGGAGCAGAGAGCATACCTTGACACCATCGACGGTGTTGCACTCGGCTCGGATGCATTCTTCCCGTTCAGCGATAACATCGAACGCGCAAAGAAGAGCGGTGTCAAGTACATTGCAGAGCCCGGCGGCTCGATCCGTGACGACCTTGTCATCGAGTGCTGCGATAAGTACGGCATGGCAATGGCATTCACCGGCATGAGACTGTTCCATCACTAAGATGCGCCATGGCGCGTGAAATTTTTCCTTGCGGAAAAGTGAAATTTTTCCTTACGGAAAAGTGAAATATTCCCTTCGGGAATGTGAAATGCCTCGCCTGTGGACGAGGCGTGAGAAGTAACAAAGCTAAAAGATATTTTTAGAAGAAAGGATGCTTTCTTATCTATGAGAATTTTAGTTGTTGGCGGCGGTGGCCGCGAGCATACGATTATCAAAAAGTTAAAAGAGAACAAGAGCGTTGAGGTCATTTACGCGCTGCCCGGCAACGGCGGCATGGCGGGCGACGCCGTGTGCGTGCCTGTGGGCGCGAAGGATCTGGACGGCATCGTAGCGTTTGCCCGCGAGCATGAGATCGATTTTGCCGTGGTTGCACCCGATGATCCGCTGGTGCTTGGCTGTGTGGATCGACTGAACGAGATCGGCATTCCTTGCTTTGGCCCGACTGCAAATGCGGCCATCATCGAGGGCAGCAAGGTGTTCTCCAAGAATCTGATGAAAAAGTACGGCATTCCCACGGCGGCGTACGAGGTGTTCGAGGATATGGATGCCGCGCTTGCGTACGTAAAGGATGCGCCCATTCCCACGGTCATCAAGGCGGACGGCTTAGCCCTTGGCAAGGGCGTTATCATCGCGCAGACTCGCGAGGAGGCCGAGGCGGCCATTCTCTCCATGATGCAGGATAAGCAGTTTGGCGAGAGCGGCAGCCGCGTGGTCATTGAGGAATTTTTGACCGGCCCCGAGGTATCGGTGCTGGCGTTCACCGACGGCAAATGCGTCAAGCCCATGGTGTCCAGTATGGACCACAAGCGTGCGCTGGACGGCGACCAAGGGCTGAACACAGGCGGTATGGGGACGGTTGCGCCCAACCCCTACTATACCGAGGAGGTCGCACGTGAGTGCATGGAGACCATCTTCCTGCCCACCGTCAACGCCATGAACGCAGAGGGAAGAACCTTCAAGGGCTGCCTGTATTTCGGCCTGATGCTGACGCCGAACGGCCCCCGCGTCATTGAGTACAACTGCCGCTTCGGAGATCCCGAAACGCAGGTGGTGCTGCCGCTTCTTGAAAGCGACCTGTTGACCATCATGCAGGCGACCGCAAACGGCACGTTGGCAGAGACTGAGGTCAAGTTTGCAGATCGCCATGCTTGCTGTGTGGTGGTGGCATCCGGCGGATATCCCCAAAAGTACGGCTCGGGCTATCCCATGAGTTTGCCCGAGACAGGAAAAGACGAATACATCTTTGTCGCAGGTGCCAAGGTGCAGGACGGCACGCTTGTCACCGCGGGCGGCAGAGTGCTGGGCGCTGTGGCGGTCGAGGACAGCTTGGCCGATGCTGTGGATCACGCATACAGAATTGCACAACAGGTCAGATTTGAAAATTGCTATATGAGACGGGACATCGGTCAGCGCGCGCTGGCAGCAAAGAGATAAGGAGGAGAAATGGTTTACAGAGTATATGTAGAAAAAAAGCAGGGACTTGACCACGAGGCCACCTCCCTTTGCCGTGAGATCAATACGTTTTTGGGCATTGAAGCGCTGGAGCGTGTGCGCGTGATCAATCGCTATGATGTAGAAAATGCCACGGCCGAGCTGTTTGAGTATGCCACCCGCACCGTTCTGTCTGAGCCGCAGCTGGACAACGTGGCATCCGAGATCGAAACGGATGGCGCAAGCGTATTTGCCGTGGAGTATCTGCCCGGCCAGTACGACCAGAGAGCGGACAGCGCAGCGCAGTGTATGCAGATCATTTCCTGCGGTGACAGACCAGTCGTGCGTACTGCAAAGGTATATCTTTTGTACGGTGAGCTGACCGAGGCGCAGGTTGCAGCCATCAAAAAGCACGTGATCAACCCTGTGGAGAGCCGCGAGGCAACCTTGGACAAGCCCGAAACGCTGGCAACAAAGTTTGATATTCCCACCGAGGTGGAAACGCTGCACGGCTTTTGCGACATGGACGCGGACGCGCTCGGTGCATTCGTCAAGGCCTACGGTCTTGCCATGGATATGGACGACCTTGCCTTCTGCCGTGACTATTTTGTCAAGGAGCAGCGCGATCCCACCATTACCGAGAT
>JAZUSJ010000131.1:0-14103 GCA_045606685.1 Eubacteriales bacterium | reverse complement strand
TGTCAATGTATCTTACGAAAAGAGAAACCTTGTTATCTTCATTAAGATTTGCCCAGATAAGGTCTGTAAGCTCATCAATACTTACATCGGGAAGTTCAAGTGTCTTGGGCTCACCTTCGTATGAGGGAAGAGGATTGCCGTCACCGTTATATGTGTGAATGAACTTTGCCTTGCCGGGAATAGGGTTTGAATAAGCATATGTGAATCTTTCACATGATGAATCGTCGCCCTCTGCACTCTTGAGAATGGAGAGCGCATAATTCATGTCGCCGCCCTCGCGGTGAATGATGCCCGAGATGCGGGGGGTAAAGTTGGGCTTATCGTCCTCAAACTCTCTGGTGCGCAGTGCCTGCTCAAAGGTCATCTGCTTGTCCATGAGATTGTAAATGGTGTCGGTCTGGTCACCATTGGTCACGATGGTCTTGTTGCCCAGCACGCGCACGGGGTAATAAATGATCAGATGGGGGTCAACCATCTTGGATTCGTCAAACGCCTTGGTTCTCATAGCGTCGCCCTCGGCCACAAACACGCGATTGCGGCTGTTGACGCTTCTGCCCATGATAAAATATGCGGTGACTGCCTTTTTGCCGTCAGCCGACTTGCCGATGATAATGCCTCTGCCGTGGTAGGCAAGAGAGTTCAATTCTTCTGCGATGGTAGTTACCTTCATGTTTTTCTCCTTACAAGATATTTCATTTTGGCGGGCGACTACGGATTTCGCCCAACGGATTCATTTCATACTGCCGTAGGGGAGGAAAATTTGCAGGCAAATGCATCCTCCCGCACGTGATAAATCAGGAACAGCGTCCGGGGAATACGATCAGAAACCGCTTTCGTGCGGGAGGATGCATTTGCCTGCAAATTTTCCTCCCCTACGACGTCAGGGTTAATGAATATATACCTTATTATCCTCAACCTTCAATCTGCCTTGGCAGAACAGGCTGACAGCTTCGGGCAGAATCTTCCACTCTGCCTCTTGCATGATGCGCTTTTGCAGCGTTTCGGGGGTGTCGTCCTCGCGCACGTCCACCGCCTTTTGCAAAATGATAGGGCCTGCGTCACACTCGGGGGTGACGAAATGCACGGTAGCCCCCGACACCTTGACGCCCTTGGCAAGTGCCGCCTCGTGTACATGCAGGCCATAAAAGCCTTTTCCGCAAAACGACGGGATGAGCGCGGGATGCACGTTGATGACGCGATTGGGGAATTGCTTGTAGAACGCCTCGCCCAAAATGATCATAAAGCCTGCCAGCACCACAAGGTCAATGCCCTCTGCCGCCAGCACCTCGACCAATGCCTCGGTATACGCGTCCGCGTCCGTGTACTCCTTACGGGCAAGCACCTTGCCTTGTATGCCTGCGTTGGCCGCACGCTCCAAGGCGTATACGCCCGGTTTGCTTGCCAGCACCAGCGAAATCTCGCCGCCGCCAAGCTCTCCGCGCTCCCCTGCATCGATCAAGGCCTGCAGATTGGTGCCGCCACCCGAAACCAGCACGGCAATGCGCGTTTTATTTTGTAAGCTCTGTTTCATTTTAATCTCCATGCCGCCTGCGGCGGCGCAAATAGTTTTGAAACTTCACCGCGGAGCTTTGCTCCAAAAATGGGTCAAGACCCATTTTTAGGTGAAGTTTAAGCGTGAATGGTTAAGTAAATGGGAATATGATGTGAACTTTCACGCTAACTCACCTGTTCCTTTCCCTTTGCAAGCCTTGCCAGCACGGGCAGCACCCAGCCGCCAAGCGTGTTGCCAAGCACCGCGACCAGAATGAACACCACTCTCATGGGATCAAACGCGCCGCGCATGGATGCGACCGTGAAATAATACACGTCCGCGATCGAATGCTCAAAGCCGCAAAGAATGAAGGTGGGAATACAAAAGATGATGCCGACCAACGTGCCTTTTGCACCGTAGGTCTTGACTGCCGCGTACATTAAGACACCGCAGAACACCGCTGCGATCAGTCCGCGCCAAAGGCCGTTTTCAAGCTTTGCGGTGCAAGCCTTTTGCGCCGCGTCGATCAGCGAGGGCTTGGCAAGCGCGGTCAGCACGCCTGTCAGCGCAGCACCGATCACGTTGCCGCCAAGGCCGACGGGCAGCGCAAGCGCGCTTTTTTTGTCCGGCTTTTCGATGAAAATGCCGATCTTGCCTGTATACAGGTAAAGCCCCAACAGGCAAATGCAAAGCAGCGCCACCGAGAACAGCACCGCTCCCACGACCTTATTTTCGCAGGATAGGTACACCGTGCCGCCGATGCCGACCAGCATGCCCGAGGCAATGCCGCTCCAAAATGCAGACTTCAGCATAACTCGATCTTCTCCTCGCCCGCGACGATCTTACCGATCACGTACGCGTCCTCACCGTGGGAAGTCAGGATCTCAAGTGCAGCATCTACCTGCTCTGCAGGGACAACCACGCTCATGCCAACGCCCATGTTATAGGTGTTGAACATGTCTCTCTCGCAAATGTCACCTACCTTGGCAATCAGATCAAAGATGGGCAGCACGCGTACGGCGCTGCGGTCGATCTTTGCGCATAGGCCGTCGGGAATGCTTCTCGGAATATTCTCATAAAATCCGCCGCCCGTGATGTGCGAGATGCCCTTGACGTCCACCTTTTCAAGCAGCGCAAGAATCGACTTTACGTAGATCTTAGTGGGTGTGAGCAGCGTTTCTGCGATGCTCTTGCCGCCAAGCGACTCGCAAGGGGTGTAGAGCGACTCGGGGTTTTTATCAATTTCAAACACCTTACGGCAAAGCGAGAAGCCGTTGGAATGCACGCCGCTGGAGGCAAGCGCGATGACCACGTCACCCTCTGCCATGCGTGTGTTATCCAAAATCTTTTTCTTGTCCACAATGCCCACGGCAAAGCCTGCAAGGTCATAATCCTCCACGGGCATCATGCCGGGATGCTCGGCAGTCTCACCGCCGATGAGTGCCGCGCCCGACTGCACGCAGCCCTCGGCAACGCCCGAAACGATAGCCGCGATCTTTTCGGGAATATTTTTGCCGCATGCGATATAATCAAGGAAGAACAAAGGCTTTGCGCCCACGCAGATGATGTCGTTGACGCACATGGCAACTGCATCAATGCCGATGGTATCGTGCTTGTCCATCAGAATCGCCATCTTGACCTTGGTGCCGCAGCCATCGGTTCCCGAAACCAATACGGGTTCCTCCATGCCGCCCACGTTCAGGCCAAAGCAGCCGCCAAAGCCGCCGACGTCGTCAAGGCACCCCTCGTTCTTGGTGCGTGCGATGTGCTTTTTCATCAATTCAACGGCCTTGTAGCCCGCGGTAATGTCTACGCCTGCTGCTGCGTAGCTGTCCGATCTGGAGTTAGAATGCATGTTGTTTTATTCCTTTCAGTTATTGTATTTCAAGTCAGAATTTATTCCTTGCCGTTCCAGCAATAGGTGCAAAGCTTTTCGGGCGGCAAGCCAATGGCCTTGATCACGCCCTCCAGAGACTGGAATTCCAACGACGCAAAGCCAAACTTATCGCAAATGCTTTTGCGCAAAGCTTTGCCGCGCTCGGTACTGCCGTCGCTGTACTCCTCCAGATGGTCAAAGCCCTCCGTTCCCTCCAGCTCCATAATGGTGCGTCGGGTGATCAGCTCCATATCCCCTGTTGAGCGCGAGAAATTGAGGTACTTACAGCCGTACATGATGGGCGGACAAGCCGAGCGCATATGCACCTCCCGCGCCCCGTTGGAATACAAAAAGTCCACGGTTTCCTTGAGCTGCGTACCGCGCACGATCGAATCGTCCACGAAAAGCAGCTTTTTGTTCTCGATCAGCTCGTGTACGGGGATCTGCTTCATGCGCGCGACCTTTGCACGGTCAGATTGCTTTTGCGGTGTAAAGCTGCGCGACCAGGTGGGGGTATATTTGATATACGGACGCGCAAATGCAGCGGGGGAATTGTTGGCATATCCGATCGCGTGCGGGATACCCGAATCAGGCATGCCGCTGACGTAGTCCAGATCGGGTGCATTTCCTGCCTCCCTGTCCTGCTCTGCCATGATCTCTCCGTTACGGTAACGCATGGCCTCCACGTTCACTCCCTCATAGGTTGAGGTAGGATAGCCGTAATACGACCACAAAAACGCACACATCTTCATTTCTTTTCCCGGCTTGCCAAGCTGCACGATGCCGTCCTCGGGTGAAAGCTCCACGATCTCTCCCGGTCCAAGCTCCCGCACGGGGAGATACCCGAGCTTTTGCGCTGCAAATGACTCAAAGGTAACCGCATATCCGTCCTCGCCCTTGCAAATGATCACCGGAATGCGTCCGACACGGTCACGCGCCGTGATCAGGTGTCCGTTTTGCTTCAGGATCAGGACCGAGCAGGTGCCGTCGATCAGCGATTGCGCGTATCTGATGCCGTCCGCAAAGTTCTCCTTTTGGTCGATCAGCGCAGCCACCAGCTCCACGGTATTGACTCTGCCGCCTGTCATGGCGTCAAAATGTCCGCGGCTGCCGCCGAAATACAGATCGATCAGCTGCTCTGCATTGTTGATCAGACCAATGGTACAAATGGCATACGTGCCGTGATGCGAGCGGATCAGCATAGGCTGCGGATCGGTATCACTGATACAGCCGATGGCCGACGTACCCGACATCTCATCAAAAATGTGTTCAAATTTGGTGCGGAAGGGCGCATTTGTAATGCTGTGGATCTTACGCTGCAGTCCGATCTCGGGATCGTATGCCGCAAGTCCGCCTCTCTGCGTTCCCAGATGAGAATGGTAGTCGGTTCCGAAGAACACGTCCAAAAGGCAATCCTTATTTGAGGTAATGCCGAAAAATCCTCCCATAAATTTCTCCTTTGTTTAGCCGAACGGGAGTCGAACCAAATTGGTTTTGACGTGCAGATTTGTCCGATCCCTTCATCTTTCCCCTTGGACATATTGCCTATATGCCCTGCGGGAAAAGCTTTTGGGCTCGAAAAAATCTGCTGCGTCAAAACTGCATAGCACCCGCCGGCGAATGAATTTTTGATAGATTTTGGTGTGATTTTGCGCAGCAAGATACAAATCTTGCAAGCGAAAGCGCGCCGAAAGATGCGAAAATGCATCGTCGCCGGGCAATTCGGTTCGATTCCCGTTCGGCTATGCGTTGGTGGGTGTTTATGCGTTCAGTTTTTCCTGCAGGGCTGCGTCCTTGGCAAGCACGGCTGCGGTATCTCTTGCTCTTTTTGCATCCAGCTTTGCAGCCAGCTCTGCATCCTCAATGGCCAGCATCTGAATGCAAAGAAGCGCTGCGTTGACAGCACCGTTCAACGCAACGGTGGCCACGGGCATACCCGATGGCATCTGCACGGTGGCAAGCAATGCGTCCATGCCGTCCACGGCACCGCCCTTGACCGGAATGCCAACCACGGGCAACGTGGTTCTTGCCGCGATCGCGCCTGCCAAGTGTGCAGCCATGCCTGCCGCTGCAATGATTGCGCCAAAGCCCGCTTCTCTTGCGCCTGCAGCAAAGGCTGCAGCCTCGTCCGGGGTTCTGTGCGCCGAATATACGTGCGCCTCATAGGGTACTTTGAATTCCTTTAAGGTATTGATCGCTTTCTCCACAACGGGAAGATCGCTGTCGCTTCCCATGATCACCGCAACTTTTTTCATGCTTTACGTCTCCATTTCACTTTAAAATATAAAAAGGGCAAACCTATCCTAACCTTCTGTTAAGACAGGATTGCCCAGGCGGTCGGCTATCATAACTCCCCGCTCCTGTGTGTAAGCTCACATTCCGCCGGTCACGGGAAGAAATTTCCTTGCTTACATTATACCGCATCTTGCGAAAAATGTCAATGCACAAAAATGTAAATAAAACGGTTTCTTACGATTGCGTTTTGACATTTTTGACAAATGCGCCAATGACGCCGGGCAATCCGATTTTTGATATCAGTCGATCCATGCGGTGTACGTTGTCACACCGCTGACTGTTTCACCGTCTATCTGAAGCGCGGTCGGCTTATCAAACTCAACCGTTATCCGCTTGCCCGAAATCACGTCTATGCTCTTTTTGTACTGTACGTGCTCACCCGTAAAGATCTTGGGAAAATGCATAAGCGTAGCAAGCTTCCCCGACGTATGCCACACGCAGCAGGTCAACAGTCCGCTGCCGCGCTCCTGATCGGGGGCGACGCGCATGCCGCCGCCATAGTACTTTCCGTACATGGCAGACGCCAGCCAGATCTTTTTATATTCCTTGGTCACACCGTCCACCGTCACCTTGCCCGAGGGGCATTTGAAGCCGCCCAGCAGCAGCTTGATGGACTCCATGGTATAATTGATTTTCTTAACGCCCTTTGCCTTGAGCTTATCTGTCACCTCGCACACCATGCCATCCAGTCCAAATCCGATGCCGTTGATGTATCGGTAAACCTTCCCCTTGACCTCAACGCGCGGCAGATCGGTCAGATAAGGATTGAGCAGCACCGGCTCACTCTCCTCATTCTTGCCGAGATCGCGCAAAAAGTCATTGCCCGTTCCGCTCTTCCAAAGGTATACGGGAGCCGCATAGGAAGCTCCGTCCAGCGCGTTTGCAAGGCGCATAATGGTGCCGTCACCGCCCAGGAGCAGCACGCGATCCTGCGCTGTCAGCGCACAGATCTCGGCACGCAGATCCACCTTGGTCAGATCCTTTTCCACCGTGTCGGGTGCAGCAGCATACGCTCTGACGCCCGCAAGTGCGGTGCTGATATCGCTGTTATTTGCACAGGGGTTGAACAAAATAAAAGTCATGGTTCCCTCCGTATGTATATTAAGTAAAGTTTTTCCCGATCAAAGTAATCTGACGCCTGCCTCGGCACAGATGCGGCGCGTCTCCTCATCCCAGATGCCCGACTGCACCTCACCGATATGCGCGCTGCCCAAAAGCAGCATGCAAAGGCGCGACTGACCGATACCGCCGCCCACGCTCAGGGGCAGCTCACCGTTCAAAAGCATTTTGTGGAAGGGCAGAGAGCGGCGGTCATCACAGCCCGACACGCGCAGCTGTCTGTCTAAGGATTCCTCGTCCACGCGGATACCCATCGAGGAGATCTCCAAGGCACGCTCCAGCACGTCGTCCCAGAACAGCAGATCCCCGTTGAGCGCCCAGTCGTCATAGTCGGGTGCGCGGCCGCCGTGCGGCTTTCCGTCCGACAGCGCTTCGCCGATGCCGATGACAAACACGGTCTTGTGGATCTTGGTAAACGCATGCTCGCGCTGCTCGGGGCTCAGATCGGGATACAGATCGCAAAGCTCCTGCGAGGTCACAAAGGTCACATTGCGGCAAAGCTTATGCTGCAGCTGAGGAAAATGCACCTGCAGCTGCTCCTCTGTGGCGCACACCGCGCCCACGATGGCCTTGACCATCAGCTTGAGATAATCCACGTTGCGCGCTTGCTTTGTGATCACCTTTTCCCAGTCCCACTGGTCGACGTAGATCGAGTGGATATTGTCCAGATCCTCATCGCGGCGGATCGCGTTCATATCGGTATAAAGGCCGTTGCCCATGGTAAAACCGTAGCGCAGCAGCGCAAGTCTTTTCCACTTTGCCAAGGAATGCACCACCTCGGCCTGCTTGCCGTCCAGCGCGGGAATGTCAAACGCAACGGGACGCTCGTGGCCGTTCAGATTATCATTCAAGCCCGAATCGCTTGCCACAAACAAGGGGGCAGACACGCGCTTCAAGTTCAGCGCGGCGCAAAACTCGCGCTGAAAGGTGGTTTTGATATGCTCGATGGCACGCTGCGTCTGGTAAGCGTCCAGCACCTGCGTGTATCCTGCGGGAATGTAACAATGACTCATAAAAGGCTCCTTGCAAAGGGATTTCAATACTTATTTAAATTATATCATAAAACCTCGCTTTTGGCAAGAGTTTTTTTCAAACTCGCCACGCTTTTTCGCCCCCTGCGCCTGCTTGACAAGGGCGTGCAAATATGGTAAAATATATTTGATTATACATCTCTTTTGATAGGAGAAACGTCATGGATAAAAAGCAAAAGATACGCGGTGTGCTCAAGGGGCTTGCTTTCCCCATCGGCTACATTGCTTTTATGAACATAGGACAGACCATTCTGTCCACTCTGCTGATCGTGATGATCCTGTTCCGCAGCTTTGTCGCGGGGCTGACATCTGCCGACCTTGCGGCCGGCACAGACGACCTGTCCGCCATGATCATGGAGTGGTTTGGCTACGATAACACGATCACCACCATGAAATACGCCATGTTCTTTTCGGTATTGACCACGGTTGGTGCGCTGCTCATTCTCTGGCTGGTCTTTAACCGGAAGGGCAAAAGCTTTACCGAATACTTCCGCTTTACCAAAGCCCCCGGCAAGGCCGTTGTCGCCGCCATCCTGCTCGGGCTTTCCCTTCACTTTATCGTCAACGCCATCATGCTGGCCACCGACGCTCTGACCACCCAGCTGATCGAATCCTTGTTCCGCGCTCTGGAATCGCTGGACCCCGCGATTGCCGAGGAGGTGCGCATCTTCTACGAATCCTACATGGAAATGATGTCCTCGATGAATCAGGACGCAGGCATGTTTACCGTTGCCGCGATCCTCGGTGCGCCCCTGATCGAAGAGCTTGTATTCCGCGCAGGCCCTCTGACCAAATTCAAGGGCATCATGCCTACCTGGGCTGCACTTTTGCTGACCTCGGCCTTGTTCGGCCTTGCGCACGGCAATCCCATCCAGGTCGTCTACACCTTTGTCGTCGGCCTTGTGCTGGGTGCGCTGTTTATCAAGACTGACTCGATCTACCCCAGCATCATCGGTCACTTCTGCTTTAACGCAGCCAACCTGATCCCCATGATCATGGAAGGATTCCTGGGCGGCCCTTATCAGAACGAAACCATGGTAAAATGGCTGGATACCGCCTATATCACCTACACCGTCGCTGCTGTGATCATTGCAATTCCCATGCTGATCATAGGTCTGATCCTGCTCTTTAAGCTGCGCGCACCCCAAGCAGTCCCCGAGGCCGCACCGCAAGCCGAGCTGCAGCCCGCATCGCCGGCAGAGCCGCAAGCAGAGCCTGTGGAAAAGCAGCAAACACAACACCCCGAGCCGCAAAATGCAGCACCGGCCGCACCGGCCGCATCGGGCGAATCCATTTATCAAAATTCCGACGAGCAGGGCGAGCCTGCCGTCATAGAACAGGAAGAAGACGCATGACACTTCGTATTTTAGCCGTCGGTGACGTGGTCGGAAAAGCAGGTCTTTCTCACCTCTCGGCCACGCTGAACAAGCAAAAGCAGGCACTGGGTGTTGATCTTTGCATTGTCAACGGAGAAAACGCCTCCGAGATCAAGGGTCTTTGCCGCGCGGATGCCGAGCAGCTTTTGTACGCAGGCGCGGATATCATCACGCTGGGCAACCACGCCTACTCAGCCCCCGATACAGGCGCCTTTCTGGACGAGCGTCCCGACGTGATTATCCGCCCCGCCAATTATCCCCCCTCCAATCCCGGCTACGGATATACCGTGACCGATGTGTGCGGCATCCGCGTGCTTTGCATCAATTTGCTGGGAACGGTGCATATGGATCCCCTGGACAATCCTTTTTTGACCTTGGAGCGCATTCTTGAGGCGCAAAAGGGCAATTATGATATTGCGGTGCTTGATATGCATGCCGAGGCCACCAGCGAAAAAATAGCGATGGCACGCGCATTTGACGGCAGACTTGCAATCATTTTCGGCACGCATACCCACGTGGCGACCGCGGATCTGCAGATCCTGCCGGGCGGCACGGGATACGTCACGGATCTTGGCATGAGCGGCCCGGAGGGTGGCGTTATCGGTGCAAAAACCGAGCCGGTGCTTCGGATGCTGCGCGATCACATGCCCGCACGCTTCTCGGTTGCGGACGGCCGCGTACGCGCCCACGCGGTGCTGTTCTGTGTGGATACCGACACAGGCCGCACCACCTCTGCAAAGCAGCTGGTGTTTTGACCACAGGCTGCAATAAATACGAAAAAAAACGTTCCGCAAATGCGGAACATATCACTCGCGCGCAGCGCGAATATCACTTTTGCATATGCAAAAATATCACGTTTCGCGCAGCGAAAATTCGCACAGCGAAAATTCGCGCAGCGAAACATATCACTGCAAATCGCACAACCTTGTTGCGCGATTGCAACAGAAAGGAGGCCCGCACGTGACCAAAGGCACACTCATCCTGCGTTCCCGACTCAAATTGCTCAAGCCCCTGATCGCGGGCTTTTCACTCTCCACCATCCGCGTCTGGCAGGACAGAGTCGGCAAGCTGATGTCCGCTTCGCACAGGGGCGACGTCACATTTGACGATTTTACCATTGGATCCATGCCCGCCTGCATGGTCACACCGCGCGACGAGGTTTCGGGCGGCATCATCCTCTACCTGCACGGCGGCGGATATACCTGCGGAGACTTGGACTATGCCAAGGGCTTTGCCTCCACCCTTTCCGCCAGAAACGGCATGCGCGTGCTATGCGTGGCATACAGGCTTGCACCCGAGCATCCCTTCCCCGCAGCACTTGACGATGCCGAGGACGCTTACGGCTACCTGCTCTCGGCAGGCTTTGCTCCCGGGCAAATTGTCCTTTGCGGCGAGAGCGCAGGCGGCGGACTTTGCTATTCCCTTTGCCTCAAGCTCAAATCCAAGGGACGCACCATGCCCGCAGGCATTATCGCCATTTCTCCGTGGGCGGATCTGACAGGTCAGGCAGCCTCTTGCCATGCCAATGAAAAAAGCGATCCCACGCTGGCAGCTGACAGACTGCAGTTTTTTGCCGATTGCTACGTGTACGGTACAGACGAGCAAAAATCAAACGACAAGAATATTTATCCCATCACGTGCGAGCATGCAGAGGCAGACCTGCGTGCCAAATCCAAGCCCCTGATCTCCCCGCTTTTCGGAGATCTTGTCGGCATGCCCCCCTCGCTGATCTTTGCAGGCGGTGCTGAACTGCTTGTGGACGATGCCAAAGGCCTGCACCAAAGGCTGCTTGAAGCAGGCGCGCAAAGCGAGCTTACGATCACCCCCGACATGTGGCACGCCTACGTGCTTTACGAAATCAAAGAATTCGACCGCGACTTTGCCCGCATCCGCAAATTTATCAAAGCAATCGTTCCCAATCAGAAAAAGCTGCGCTGGATGGCGCTGGACAATGCGGCCAAGATCTTCCCCGCAGCCCGTACGCGCTCCTGGAGCAACGTGTTCCGTCTGGCTGCGACCATGACCGAGCCGGTGGACACGGAGGCACTGCGCACAGCGCTGGACGTGACCGTGCGCCGCTTCCCCTCGATCGCCGTGCGCGTCAAGGCAGGATTTTTCTGGTATTATCTGGAGGAGCTGCCGCACGCGCCCGAGATCATGGAGGAAAAGCCGTATCCGCTCGCACGTATGCCCTTTGACGATATCCGCAAGTGTGCTTTCCGCGTCATCGTTTACGACAGGCGTATTGCAGTCGAATTCTTCCACGCGCTGACCGACGGCAACGGCGGCCTTGTATTCCTCAAGACGCTGGTGGCCGAGTATATTTACCAAAAATACGGTGTCAAGGTACCTGCCGAGAGCGGTGTGCTGGATCGTTTGGAGGAGCCGGATCCCGCAGAGCTGGAGGACAGCTTTTTCAAATACGCGGGCAAATACGCCCTTTCCCGTAAGGATACCGATGCTTACTCCATCCGCGGCCTGCGCGAGGTGGACGGCTTCCGCACCAACACCACCTTTATTTTGGATGCCGAGGCCGTGCGCATGCGCGCAAAGGCACAGGGCGTGACCGTGACCGCATACCTGACCGCGGCTCTGATGATGGCAGCGGACAGACTGCAAAAGCAGCAGATCCGCAATCCTGCCAAGCACAAGCCGGTCAAGGTCTTCGTTCCGGTCAACCTGCGCAGCATCTTCCCATCCAAAACGCTGCGAAACTTTATCCTGTATGCCATTCCGAGTGTAGAAACCAAATACGGTGACGTGGAATTCCCTGCCCTATGCCAGAGCGTGCAGCATCAGATGAAGCTGCAGATCACGCCCCAACGCATGGCCGCCATGATTGCCGCCAACGTGTCCAGCGAGAAGAGCTTATTTATCCGCGCCTGCCCCCTCTGGCTCAAAAATATCGTCATGGCCGGGGTTTACAATGCAGTTGGAGAACGCAAGTCCTGCTTTACCTTTTCCAATCTGGGTGTTTCCAGCATGCCGCCCGAATTTGAGAGATACGTGGACAGACTGGATTTCGTTCTGGGAACGCAAAAAAGCCAGCGATACAACACATCGCTGATCACGTATAAGGGAAAAATGATGTTCAACATCATGCGAAATACCGCGCGGCCGCTGCTGGAGCCGCACCTGTACCAAGTCCTGCGCGAGCTTGGCATCCACGTTGTCGCGCAAAGCAATGCAAGAGAGGAGGTCTGAATATGTTTTGTATCAAATGCGGCGTTGAGCTGACAGACGGGCAAACGCTTTGCCCCGTGTGCGGCACGCGCGTCTATCATCCCGATCTGCCGGTCAAACAGGCCGTTCCCACTTATCCCAAAAAGGATTTTGAATCCGAGGAATTCAACCGCAAGGGCATTTTGTTCGTGGTCACCATTCTCATGGTGCTGATCGCCGCACTTGCCATCATGTTTGACATTTCGATCAACGGCCGCGATACCTGGGGCGGCTACGTAGCGGGCAGTCTTGCCGTGGTCTATTTCTGCGTGATCCTGCCGCTGTGGTTCAAGCGCACCACCCCTGCGATCTTTGTACCTGTCGGCTTTGCCTCGATCATTCTGTTCTTGCTCTATATCGATCTGCACACGGGCGGAAATTGGTTTATGACCTTTGCATTTCCCGTTGCCGGCTCATTCGGTCTGATCATAACCGCCTTGACCATCGTGCTGCATTACGTCAAAAAGGGACGCCTTTACACGATCGGCGGCGGATTGATCGCCCTTGGCGGCTGGACGCTGCTCATTGAGCTGTTTATCCACCTGACCTTTGAGCTGCCCGGCCACATCATCTGGTCACCCTTTCCCTGCGCAACCTTGGCAGTCCTTGGCATTATGCTGATCGTCATCGGCATTGTAAAGCCGCTCAAGGACTCGCTCAAGCGCGTATTCTACGTAGGAAAAGTAAAATAATTGCCAACAGCAAAAGGCTGACTCAATAAGGCATCAATATCACTATCGCGCTTAGCGATAATACCACTCCGACGAAGTCGGAATATAACTTGACTAACCATCAATGGGCTTTGCCCGAGGCATTTGTAATACAAATGCGAAACTGGCGAAAAAGTTGAGCATTAAATAAAAATTTAACGAGGTGAGCAGGAGTTATTATGAAGAATAATAATACAAGTACAAATGAGATTCGTCCAAAAAAAGATTTATGCATCAAAGGTTTATGGATTGAAATCATTCTTGCGTGTGTGTTTATTCTATCTTCGATTCTTATTGATCTGACATTATTGTCTTTTGTATTTATAATGCTTATAATGATTTTATTTACTTGCTTGGATTATAAAAACACATGCGTTGTATATGATCAAAACGGAATTACAATTACCAACTTTATGAACAGACATTTTTTCTACTCTTGGGATGATGTTATATCGGTTCAAGATACGTATGCAGATCCTCGCCTTTTTAAAGGGACGACTGATTCGAATCAAAGGCGCATCTTAAAAATAGGTGTACGTAATCATAAAGGAAAAATAGAATATCTAACTTATTTATTTTCGCATTTTTCCGGAATATATCAGTTCTTGGATTATTACGAGTGTAAGAGGAATAACGATCAAAATTAATAAGGTTTTATTTGTCCAACAGAATCCCCGACAGACTGTAAAAATCTGCCGGGGCTACTTATTTGTTTACTGCGGATCAAATAAGGTGAGTTGATTTAAGATTTCTCTGCCAAGAACATCACCCATTTCGGAGTCAGCTTTTTTTCTTTGAAAATACGTAGGGGAGGAATATTTGCAAGCGTTATGATTTTGCCTGCGGCAAAAGTGATATCCCGACTGCGTCGAAGTGATATTGTCGCTGCGCGACAGTGATATTGCGCTTCGCGCAGCGAATAAAACTCTCCGCAACAGCGCATAACTCGGCGAAAGCCGAATATCACTGCGAAGCAATAGAA
>JAZUSJ010000130.1:0-6111 GCA_045606685.1 Eubacteriales bacterium | reverse complement strand
GTATAAAGACATTCACACGCCACCATCCTTTTCTGAAAAAAGGTCGATCAAAAACTTTTATCCTGTTTTACTTATCATGAATTTGGAGGCATCTCTTGACTACTTTACTGACAAAGCTATTTATCAAAAATCCCGATGCCGTGGGTGACGTGCGCGTGCGCTCGGCTTACGGCACCATGGTCAGCATGGTTTGCATTGTGCTGAATTTGCTTGTCGCTGCAGGCAAAATTGCCGTGGGCGCGCTGTTTGGCGCGATCTCGATCATGGCCGACGGTATGAATAACCTTTCGGATGCAGGCTCCTCGCTGGTTTCTCTGATCAGCTTCCGCATGGCTGCAAAGCCTGCTGACCGCGAGCATCCCTTCGGGCATGCACGAATTGAATACGTGGCATCTCTTTTGGTGTCGGTCATCATTATCCTGGTCGGCTGGACGCTGTTCCGTGACTCGCTTGAAACCCTGATCGCGCTTTTGCAAAGCACCGAGCCTGCCGAGGTCAGCAGTGCAGGCTGGCTGACCTATACCGTGTTGGGCATCTCGATCGCGGTCAAGCTGTGGATGTTCTTCTTTAACAGCAAGATCGCCAAAAAGATCGATTCCTCGGTCATGCGCGCCACCGCAACCGATTGCATTTCGGACGCAGGTGCAACGCTTGGCGTGCTTGCAGCACAGATCGTGGCTGCATATCTGGGCTGGCCTTGGCTGGATAGCGCGGTGGGCATTGCCATTTCCGTGCTGATCATTATCGCAGGCATCCGCGTGCTGGGAGAAACCAAGAATTCTATTCTGGGAGAAGCACCCTCCGATGAGGTGGTGGAGAGCATCAAGACACTTGTGAATGAATATCCCGAGGCGCTGGGCATTCACGATATGATGGTGCATAGCTACGGCCCCGGTCATCATATCGCGTCCTTACACGTAGAGGTGGACGGCAGCGCGAACGTGTTTCACACGCACGATGTTATCGACAATATCGAAAAGCGTCTGCATGAGGAGCTTGGCATCATTGCCACCATCCATATGGATCCCATTGTGACCAACGACCAAACGGTCAATGCGCTGCGCGAGCGCACAAACGCGCTGCTGCGCGGCATTGACGAGCGCCTTTCCATGCACGATTTCCGCGTGGTTTCAGGCCCCTCGCATACCAATCTGATCTTTGATATCGAAGCCCCCTTTGAATGTAAGCTGACCGATGCCGAGATCAAGCAGAGCGTGGCGGACGGCCTTGCCTTGTGGGACGGCAAGCACTTTGCCGTGATCACGGTGGATAGGCAATGAGTTTGCATGATGATAAAATATTCTTGCAGAAATCGACACTTATTGCACGCGAAATCTGCATAATATGAAAGTTTACAAATAAAATATTGCAAAACCTCTTGCAAAAAGCAGGGAAGTATGGTATACTATCCCTGCTTTATTCTTTTATGTACCAGAAAGGGGTGTACACGATGCCCTATATCAATCCCGATAACGAAATCAAAATTCAAGGCGAAATGAATGAGCTGCTGGAAAATGCACGCTCCGCATATAAGATCCCAAAGGAAGCCTTTGACAACCACCGCGTCAAGCGCGGCTTGCGCGAGGTGGACGGCACCGGCGTGACCGCAGGCGTGACCAAGATCGGTAATGCGCACGGTTACGTGGTCAACGAGGGTGAAAAGGAGGCTGCCGAGGGCGTGCTGCGCTATCGCGGCTTTGACGTCAACGATCTGATCACACACTTTACCGCTGAGGGGAGATATGGCTTTGAGGAGTGCATTTTCCTGTTGTTCTTTGGACATTTGCCCACCGATGCCGAGCTTGCCGAGTTCAATGACGTGATCTCTGCCTATCGCCGCCTGCCGCCTCGCTTTACCGAGGATATTCTGCTCAAGGCGCCCAGCCCCTCGATCATGAATAAAATGGCTACCGCGGTGCTTTCGCTGTATTCCTACGATCCCAATCCCGATGAAACGACGCTTGACAACATGATGCGCCAGAGCATGGAGATCACGGCAAGATTGCCCGTGATCGCGGCACAGTCCTATGCAGTCTACCGCAGCGCATTTCATGACGAGAGCTTGAATATTCATAACCCCGTGGACGGCCTTTCCACCGCAGAGAACTTTTTGCGCGTGCTGCGTCCCGACTCGTCCTATACCGAAAAGGAAGCAAGGCTTCTGGACGTAGCGCTTGTCGTACATGCAGAGCATGGCGGCGGTAACTGCTCCACGTTTGCCACGCGCGTGCTTTCCTCCTCGGGTACGGATACGTATTCCGCTATCGCAGGCGGCATCGGTGCGCTCAAGGGTCCCAGACACGGCGGTGCAAACATCAAGGTGCAGGGCATGTTCGATTGCATCAAGGAAACGGTTGCCGATCCTTGGGACGACGGCCAGCTGACCGATTTCTTGGTCAAGGCGCTCAATAAGGAAGTATATGACAAATCCGGCCTGATCTACGGCATGGGACACGCGGTCTATACGCTGTCCGATCCCAGAGCGGTCATCCTCAAAAATTGCGCACGTGAGCTTGCATACGATAAGGGGTATGGCAAGGACTTTGAGCTGTTGGAAAAGGTGGAACGCCTGACACCGCAGATCTTCTGCGAATTCAAGGGCGTTGATCGCCCCATGTGCGCCAATCTCGATATGTATTCCGGCCTTGTTTACCGCATGCTGGATATTCCCGTGGAAATGTATACGCCCCTATTTGCCATCGCCCGTGCTTCGGGTTGGTGCGCACACAGAATGGAGGAGTACATCACCGCCAATAAGATCATCCGTCCCGCGTACCGCTGCATCTCCAAGAGCAAGGAATACGTGCCGATGGATCAAAGATAATCATTAAGTACGCCGGGCTGCGCATAGCGCAGCCCGGCATTTTTGCATGCAGGGAATAGTATTCAATCATTATTTACACATTCTTGCTTCTTTTGGTGAATATTTTGGTGTTTTTCTATTGATTATCTTGACAATCTATGTTATAATGATATGATTGTGTAACTTTCGTCCCGGGACGCTCCCGTGGACTTGTATATATGGAGGAATGGTTTTGAGAAACACCATGAAGCTGCGCTCGGGTGCGGTCATCCGTGAGGTGACGCGCAAGGAGGCCGACGCGAAGAATTATCTGACAAGAAACGTCCTGACGCAGATGCATCTGATGCCTTCGGGCGATCCTTGTGCATACGAGCAGAATGAGGACGGCAGCATCATCTACTATTTCGATCCTGCACGTGTGGTCGAAGCACCCCCGGAGCTGTGGTACTATCCCACGGCCAAGACCGATCCCATGACGCTGGAGAGCGGCACGGTGATCGAGCGCATGAGCATCAAGCGCGCAGCAACCTACGGCTATTACACCAAGGAAAGACTTTTCCAGATGCACTACGAGGTGATCGAGGAGCCTGTTGCGTATACCGTTCGTAACGACAAGTCGATCATGTACTTCTATGACAAAAAGACGGCCGTGCGTATGCCGCTGAGCTGCGTCAAGTGCGGCAAGGACGTTCGCTATAAGCGCAAGCTTTGCAAGGCTTGCTATGAGGAAGAAATGGATCTGCGCCGCGCAGAGGGCGATGCACACAGAAACGCATCCTACGGCTATAGCCGTGAGCGCGTGCTGTTCTTCGACCTGGAGCTGACGGGCGTGTACGATCACGACGAGATCATTTCGATCTCGATCACAAACGCGCTGGGCGAGGTCATTATGGACACGCTGGTCAAGCCCGTGCGCAACAAGAAGTGGAAGAGAACAGAAAAGATCCACGGCATTACCCCCGAAATGGTGCAGGATTCGCCCACGCTGGAGGAGCTGACGCCCCGTATCAAGGAGATCTTTGCCGCGTGCGACAATCTGATCGCATACGGTGTTTCCACCGACTACAGCCATATCAAGTACATCTACGAAACCGCTGCAGAGCGCGAGGCTCTGCATGACAAAACGCGTTGCTGTGCAAACGAATTTGTCAGATATATCCATGAGCACCGCCCCGACGTGGTGCATGCCTCCCTTGTTGATGCTATGGAAACCATGGGCATCGCCTGGGACGGTATTCCGCATACCTCTATCGCTGACACCATTGCATGCCAGAAGGTCTGGGATGCGCTGTTCCCCCATTACTATCAAGGAGAATGAGCGTGAAAACTCAGCTCTTCAGAACCGGAAGTTCACTGTTTCACGCATAAATCAACCCTGAAAATGGGGCCCAACCCATTTTTGTTGCAGAGCAACCCGGGTTGATTTCAAAAGTATTTGAGCCGCTGCAGAGCGGTTCCAAGGAGGTTACTATGTTTGATAAGTTGTTTGGCCTGAACAATCCCAAGCCCGCTGACAAGGGGACGGCCCTTTTGGTCACGGTGTACGATAACGTGGAGCTGAGCGTTGTGCGCAGCCTTTTGGAGGCAGAGAGCATTCCTTATCTGATCCGCGAGCGCGGTAGTGGCAGCGCCGTCAAGATCGTCATGGGCGTTTCTTCGTTCGGATCGGACGTATACGTTCCCGCAGACCTTTTGGAAAAGGCAACCGATGCCATCGCCGCTTTGCTTGGCGAAGAGGTTGAGTTCGTTGAGGATGGCGAAGGAGAATAAGAGAATGAAAGAGGTTTTTCTTTGTAAATACGGCGAGATCGTTCTCAAAGGCGCAAATAAGCGTTATTTTGAGGACATGCTGTGCCGTGAGCTGCGCCGCCGTGCAGCCAACTACGGAAATTTTGAGATCTCTCGCGCGCAAAGCACCATCTATATCGAACCGAAGGACGAGTTTTGCGATATGGACGGTATGTTTGAATCGGCACGCAAGGCGTTTGGTATCGTAGCGATCGCCAGAGCTGCCGTTTGCGAAAAGAATATGGATAGCATTCTGCAGACCGCGCGTGAATATATTCCGCCTTTCCTGGCAGGCAAGCGCACCTTTAAGGTAGAGGGAAAGAGATCGGACAAGCTTTTCTGCAAGAATTCCATGGAGATCGCCATGGAGGTGGGCGGTGAGCTGCTTTCCTGCTGCCAGCCCATTCGCGTCGACGTGCATCATCCCGAGATCGTGGTCAAGGTCGAGGTGCGTGAGCATGCTGCCTATGTGCATGCAGGCCAGTTCAAGGGCGCGGGCGGTATGCCTGTCGGCTCAAACGGCACGGGACTGCTGCTGCTCTCGGGCGGTATCGATTCTCCCGTTGCAGGCTACATGATGGCAAAGAGAGGCGTCAAGATCGAGGCGATCCATTTTGAATCCTTCCCGTATACCAGCGAGCGCGCCAGAGAAAAGGTGCTGGAGCTGGCAGGATTGGTTTCTGCTTACGCAGGCGATATCAACGTACACGTGGTATCCTTGACGCATATCCAGGAGGAACTGGTTAAATCTTGCGAGGAGGACTACTTCACGCTGCTTTTGCGCAGATATATGATGGCGATTGCGGATAAGGCCGCGCGCAAGTTCAAGTGCGGCGCACTCATCACGGGCGAGAGTCTGGGACAGGTGGCTTCGCAGACCATGGAGGCGCTGAACGTGACCAACTGCATGACCGATCTGCCCGTATTCCGTCCTTGCATCGGCATGGATAAGGAGGAGATCGTGCAGATCTCGCACAAGATCGGAACGTTTGAAACCTCCATTCAGCCTTACGAGGATTGCTGCACCGTGTTTACACCCAAGCATCCGAGAACCAGACCCGAGCTGCACAAGGTCGAGCGCGAGGAGCAGAAGCTGCCCTTCGACGAGCTGGTCGAGGAAGCACTTGCAGGCATGTACCGCGTGCAGATCAAAGCGAGATACTAATAGGCTTACAACGCCCTAAACTCACGAAAGTTTTGATCAAACTTTTTCATAAGTTTGCGGGGACTTGGGGCAGAGCCCCGAGTCGCGCCCGCAGGCGCGAAATATTCTCGGCGTTTCTTTTGGTTCTTTTCTTTGCGCCAGCGGTGTCAAAGAAAAGAACGGAAACGGCTTCCTTACGTAAACAATCAACCATATTCGAACGGACCGTCGAGGACTGTATAGTGCAGTATGATAGTATACAGGTAGTGCAAGATGATTGTATACAGTTTTTGTGATATAATGAAGGCATAAAAGAACCCCAAAAGGAGGATTCTAAGATGCCTTGGAAGGACAAAACTGTGGAAGAATTAAGAAA
>JAZUSJ010000129.1:0-8724 GCA_045606685.1 Eubacteriales bacterium | reverse complement strand
ATATCACTGCAATGTCGTCATAGACGGCATTGCCTTACCAACCCTGTTCGGTTCTGTTGATGATGTCATCCTGCAGAGAGCGGGAAAGGGTGGTGAAGAGTGCGCTGTAGCCCGCCACGCGGACGACCAGCGTCTTGTAATTTTCGGGATGTGCCTGAGCGTCCAGCAGCGTGTCCTTGGAGACTACGTTGTACTGCACGTGCATGCCCTTCTGATCAAAGTAGGTACGCAGGTAGGCAACGAATTTTTCAAGTCCCTGCATGCCCGCAAGTGCGGAGGGATGGAACTTCTGATTGAACAGCGTGCCGTTGGAGGCTGCTGCGTGATTCAAGCGGGATACCGAGTTTGCCGTCGCGGTCGGACCGAGAACGTCTCTGCCGGACGCAGGGCCGACACCGTCCGCAATGGGGGTGTTGGAAAGTCTGCCGTCGGGGGTTGCTCCGGTCTGGTAGCCCAGCGGTACGTTTGCGGATACGGGGTACAGACCTGCCTGGAAGATACCGCCTCTGCAGTTGGTATAGTTGGGCAGAATATCGGTATAGGTCTCACCAACCTCGCGGGCAAAGGTGTCTACGTCCTCAAGGTCGTTGCCGTACTTGGGCAGGTTGGTGATCATTTCTCTGATCTGCTTATATCTCTTCTTCTTATCCTCGGGGATAAAGGAAGCGGTAATGAAGCTCTGATAAATTTCGGAAATCTGTGCATTGGTGACGTTGACGCCTGCAAGCACCAGCTGCTTGACAGCCTCTACGGTCAGCTCCTCGGCCTTCTTGGGGATAAAGCCTTCGCCAAAGTTGTTCTCAATGGCCTCCTTGTATTCAGCCATGGAAACCTGCTTGGTATCAAAGACCAGCGTCTTGACAGCCAGCAGACCGTCGGTATTGTTGGCGATACCAAAGCCCTGAGGACCAGTGAAGTTGAATCTTGCGCCGCCCTCCTGGTTGGACTTGCCGCGTGCCATACAGTCGTCGATCAGGGACGCCTGGAAGGGCAGGGGGCAACGAACGCTGTGTGCATAGTCTACTGCGTTGTCAGCCTGTACCATCATCTTGACAAAGAATTCCTGCTGTGTCTTGTAAGCCTCGAAGAAGTCCTCAAAGCGGCTCATCTTGCATACGTCACCCGTCTTGGGGCCGATCTGCTCGCCCTTGTCCATACCGTTGGAGAATACCATTTCCATAGGACGGCACATGTTGAAGAATGCAGCGTCGTGCCAGCCGTCGGTGTAGTGGGGAACGCAGGGCTCAACGCAGCCGATGATGCAGTAGCGGCGCGCTTCCTTGAGCGAAATACCGCGATCCATCATAGCGGGGATGATGACCTCGTCGTTATAGAAGGCAGGCACGCCCATACCCTCGCGGGTAACGGCTGCAGCCTTGATCAGCAGATCGTGGGGGGATTTGTTCCATACGCGGATAGAAAGCGAAGGCTGGGGCAGGCGCACGTGGCACTGTGCCTCCATGCACATAAAGGACAGCTCATTGGTGATGTCGTATCCGTTTTCATCCTGACCGCCTACGATCAGGTTCTGGAACATACCGTAGCCTGCAAAGCCCTCTGCGGACGCTGCGTCACGCACCTTGTTGAGGTCGTTGAACTTTACCCAGATGCAGTCCAACAGCTCCTGTGCAGATTCAAGCGTTTCGATACCGCGATCGATATCGTGCTTGAACCAAGGATACATGTATCTGTCAAAGGTACCGGGAGAGATCGAATGTCCGCTGGATTCCAGCTGCAGGATCTGCTGCACGAACCAGAAGGACTGACAAGCCTCGTAAAAGCTTCTTGCGGGCTTACCGGGAACCTGCGAGCAAGCCTCGGCAATGCGCAAAAGCTCCTGCTTACGCGTGCCGGTGGCCTCTGCTGCCATATTGTAAGCAAGCTCTGCGTATCTGTGGCCGTATGCGGTGACAGCCTGCGCGCTCTCAATGACAGCCTCAAGGAAGTGCTTGCGGGACAGATAATCGCCTTGTCCCATGTCAAGCTTTGCCATTTCCTGCTCAGCCTGGCCGATGACGCCCTCCATACCAAGGGTAATGACCTTTTCATAGTCCACGCAAACGTGCCCGATGCCGTTGTAGAAGTAGTTGCCCACCGTGAAGACACCGTGGTTGAGGAAGATGTCCAGACATTCGGGATCCATATTGGCGGCAGCCAGGTCGCTAACAGTCTTGCCGTACCAGTAAGGATGTACCTTTTCCAGTCTTGCTACGGTCTCGGGAGAGATGTAGAAGGGGTCTGCCTCTCGTGTTGCGACCGTATCATACTCGGGGCGCAGCCACTCAAACGAATACTCGGGGTATGTCTGACAGCCGCGGGGAGATACCGAGTTTGCACCGACGATCAGCTCGTCGGGACGGATCACGATCGGGATGTTTTCAAGAATGTGACGCAGTGCGGCACTTCTTCTTTTGATAATGGGGAGATTTTCGGTTTTCTGATAACTCTCGGTTACCAATTCTGCACGGTAAGGCTCAATTTCGGGGAGCTTGGCGTACAGATGCTCTACAAGGCGAGCGATACGGTCGCTTTTCGCGATCTGAAATTTGATTTCTGCCATAATACGTCGTCTCTTTCTTTAGATTTGTTCCCAAAGCTCCTTATGAGGAGCGGCAATAACGGTGGAATAGGCAAACATGCTCTGATCCTTTGCGTGTCTTGCACCTGCCTCAACAGCGGCAGTAACGTCGCCTACGTCGCCCACGATCAGCACGATGCCCTTACCGCCCATACCTCTGGAGGTACGCAGCTCATAGATCTCGACCTTGGCGGTCTTGACGGCAATATCGGCTGCCTTGATGGCGCTTGCGGCAGAGAAGGTTTCGATCACGCCAAGGCTGCCCGACTTGGGCGCTGCCTGCGTGCCGAACATGGCTGCGACAACAGGGGGATCGATGCGTCCCATGATGCTGGAGTCGATCAGCTTCTGATCAAATCTTCCCTTGACATGCTCGATGGCGGCGGTGACGTCTGCGATCGCACCCGTGAGAACGATCTCAAACTTACCGGGGCAAGCTGCACGTGCGGAGATCAGCTGAACGCCTGCGCTTTTAAGCGCAGCGTCGGTGGCTTCAACGCCTTGTGCGATGCTTTTGAGTTCAATAATTCCGATTGCTTGATACATATCTATACCTACTTATATAAAATTCATGCTTCGATGATGATCCTGGCTTCGTCCACGAAAGTAACCGAGCCTGTGATCGATGCGTACTGGGGGACCGAAAGTCCCGGGCCTGCGGTAGCGATCATCTGACCGACCGTGACCTTGTCGCCGACTGCGACGCAGGGAACGGAGGGCGCACCGATGTGCTGCTTCATGCGGATCTCGACCTTATCGGCTGTCAGATCATGGGGAACATAGGTGGGATGCTTATCAAACTTGGCAACGCCCAGTACCTCTTTCCATTTCTGAGAAACCAGCATGCAGCTGTCGCGGTTGTCCTCGGGGATGAATTCCTGCCCGGGAGCGGCTACGTATTTCATACCCTTCTCGGCAAGGATCTTTTTGTACTCCTTGATCACCATCATGGGCGAGATGCCCTGACAGCAGGAGAAGGTTCCGCAGATATCGCAGCTGCAGCACAGGCTTGCCGTGCGGATCAGCTCAGGATCCTCTTGTGCAGGATACAGGCCTGCGCGGATGAGTCTGTGCGGCTCAAGCGGATAGCCCAGCAGGTGTCTGGGACAAAGATCTGTACAACGCGTGCAGGAGCAGCAGGTGGAGGCTGCTACACGCAGATTTTGCTCCAGAGTACGCTGCTTTTGCACCACGGCAGGGATGTTATCGGGAACGATGATCAATGCTTTTGTGGTCTTGACCACAACATCCGAGGCAGGGTTTTTGATGATACCCATGGAAGGGCCGCCGTCGAACATGACGTAATTCTTGGGAACCGTGACGCCTGTTGCCTTCAGCACGTCCGAGATGCGCATACCGACCGGTACCTTGACCGTGTAAGCCTCGGGAATATCGCCGCCGATGGTCAGCCATTTGGTGATGACGGGCATGCTTTCGTGTACGGCGTTACGGATATTGAAAACTGTTTCACAGTTGTATACGATGACGCCCTGAGTGATGGGCAGGTTGCCGGGCTTGATCAGTCTGCCGGTGACCTGATAGATCAGGTTGATCTCGTCACCCATGGGGTAAATATTGGGGACAGTCTTGACGCAAATGCCGGGAGCAAGCTCCTGGTTGTCGGCAAGTCCCAGAGTCATGGCACGGTATTCCTTGATGGCCAGCACCGCACGGTTGATATTGGTGTGCTGCATGACCAGCTGTGCGCCCTGTACGACCTCGGGCAGCTTTTCGCGTACCAGCTCATAGTCGGTGTACATCAGGGGCTCGCATTCGATGCAGTTGATGACCAGCAGGTCAGCACCCTCGGTCAGCTTGGCATAAGTGGGAAATCCCGCACCGCCTGCGCCGACAACACCGTTCTTTTGCAGTATGGATTTTAATTTCAATTCGGGCATAACAATAATTCCTTAACTAAAAATGGGGTTACGCCGAGAGGATTCTGCGGCGATCAGTCTGTGGGCTTATCAATGACGCCGACAATGACGGCGTCTACGGGGGAGTACTCGCTGCCTGCAGCAACGCGCGCGCTGCTACCCGTGACGACCAGTACCTCCTCACCAATGCCTGCGCTGATGGTTTTATCCACAGCTACCATGTACTTATCGGTCAAAGTATCCTTTTCAATGATCTGCACCTCCAAAAACTTGAAGCCGCGCAGAGAATCAAACTTGTTGGTGGAAACGATGGTTCCCACTACCTTACCTTTTATCATAACAACCTCCGAGAATCAGTTCTTGACCACGGTTACGGTGTAACCGTTCTTGTAGCCGACTGCGTTTGCATCGTCGGTGTCCACGTGCATTTCCAGCGCAAAATCGTCGCGCACGCGTACCTGTACGCCGTACCATCTGGTCTTTCTGGTACCCTGAAGTGCGTCTACGTCAATGTAGTCACCGTCCTTGACGCCGTATTTGACGGCATCGCTGGTGTGCATATGGATATGGCGGTTGGCAATGATGCAGCCTTCCTTGAGTGTAACGATGCCCTTGGGGCCTACGATGGTGACGGGAGCAGAGCCAGCAATATCACCGGATTCGCGCACGGGGGGCTTGACCTTGAGCACGAAGGAATCGGTCAGCGAGATCTCGACCTGAGAAGCCTTACGAACGGGACCAAGCACGCGCACGTTTTCAATGGGGCGCATGGAGGGGCCGATCAGCGTCAGGGTTTCCTTACAAGCATACTGGCCGGGCTGAGAGAGATCCTTGATGGGAGTCAGCTCGTAGCCTGCGCCAAACAGCGTTTCCAGATCCTGCTTGGACAGGTGAATATGTCTGTTGGAGATACCTACGGGAATGCCTGCGTCAGCGGCGCCGGTATCCATTTCTGCGATCACTTTTTTGACGATTGCAGCGATTTCATTGCTGTTGATTGCCATAACTGTTCCTCTTTCTTATACTTGAAATTCCGCCTGTAGAGAAAGAAATCTTATCTGTCTACGCAGCGGGCGATCATTTCGGCAGCGCCGAAAAACTCGCCCCTACGAAAAGGGAAGATTTCCGCCCGTGGGCGGTCACATATTTACTCATATCGGTGCATTTTTGGACAAATGCACTCATATGCGCAAATATTCCCGGGTTCTCGGAAGGGCGATTGATCGCCCTTCCGAGGACTGCCTTAAAAATCAGCTTGAAATTAGCCGATCTTGGGCAGCAGCTTTTCAACGTCAGCGTGGGGTCTGGGAATGACGTGGGTTGCAACAACCTCGCCAAGACGGCAAGCAGCTGCACCGCCTGCTTCAACAGCAGCCTTAACAGCGCCAACGTCGCCGCGAACCATAACGCTTACCAAACCGGAACCGATCTTCTCAGAGCCGATCAGAACAACGTTTGCAGCCTTTACCATTGCATCAGCTGCCTCGATAGCAGCAACAAGACCTCTGGTTTCAACCATACCAAGAGCTTCCATTTTAAAATCCTCCTAAAATGTAAATATAATTTTAATTAAAAACTTATTTGTGTGCCGTTCCCGTATCTTACAGGGAATCGGTTTTCAAAAACTTCATGATGTCGGGATGGGGGCGGGCAATGACCTCACAGAGCTTGACATTTCCAACCTCTGCTGCAGCCTTGGCACCGGCCTCCGCTGCCGCAGTGACAGCGGAAACCGAGCCTTCGACCACAACCGTGACAAGTCTGCCACCCAGGCGTTTCTCGACATGAATCAGTTTTACGTTGGCAGCCTTGACCATTGCGTCAAGACCTACGATGGCAGTCACCATCGCCTGTACCTCGAGCAACGCGATTGCTTCCATGATTTAAATACCTTTTAGCGTTTGGGGTTTGAAATTAGCCCAGCTTGGGGAGAAGCAGCTCAACATCGTCGTGAGGAGCGGGAATAACGTGAGTAGCGACAACCTCGCCGAGACGGCAAGCAGCAGCACCGCCTGCTTCAACAGCAGACTTTACAGCGCCGACGTCGCCACGAACCATGACGCTTACCAAACCGGAACCGATCTTTTCGGAACCGATCAGAGTTACGTTAGCAGCCTTAACCATTGCATCAGCTGCTTCGATAGCAGCAACAAGACCTCTGGTCTCAACCATACCAAGTGCGAGTTTCATAATTTGTTATCTCCTTTTAATTATTTACTTTTTTTCGAGGAAGTCTTTTTGGGAGCAGCCGGCTTTTCCTCAGCGGCCGGTGCCTCTTTTGCAGTTTTGGGGTAACGGAGCTTATCTCTACCCGTTGCGGTCAGGTGAGCGAACCACTCGACCGAGGGATCAAGTCCTGCGATGATCTTGGACGTAATATACAGGTTTCTCTTCTTTGCTTCGTCCACGCCTCTGTCGTGAGCTGCCTGGACTGCAGAAGGATCACCCATGAACTTGACTACCATAACCAGCGGCACCTCGCATTTGTCTGCGTTGGCGGGCTTGTTACGGTCGATAGCCACTACCTTGACGTCGGAGGTTTTTGCCACGACGTCGGCAACGATGATGGATGTCGTAAAGCCGTATACCTCGATCATTCCGAGAGCTGCCATTTCGTCAACTCCTTATCAGTCTGCAATGTAGCAGATCTTGATGCCCTTCTGAGCCACGTTGGTCTCCATAGCCTCGTTCATCTTATCGAGCGGGAAGGAGTGTGTGATCAGATCTTCGATCGGAATGTTCATTTCCTTGCACTGGTGCAGGAAAGCCATGGTCGTGGGGTAATCCTCGGCACTGTAGTCCCAGGAGCCTACGATGTTGATTTCCTTGTTGCACATTGCAAAGTGGGGGTTGATGGAGTATTCGCCGTTGTTTACGAAGAAGCCCATCTCGCACATGCCGCCGCCGCGACGGATGTAGCTGAAGATATCAGCAGCAGCCACGGGAGCACCGGTGCACTGGAATGCAAAGTCAACGCCTACGTCGTTGGCAACAGCCTTGACCTTTGCAACTCTCTTTTCAAGAGTGTCTTCATCAGGTCTGCGGAAGCAAACGGTGGTCTTTGCGCCCAGCTTCTGAGCGAACTTCAGACGGTCTTCGTTACCGTCTACGGCAATGATGTGGTTGACGCCTGCAGCGCGGAGCACGCAGATCATCATCAGACCTACGGGGCCGCAGCCCTGCAGCAGGACCTTAGAGCCGAACTTGATCAGGCCGGTGGACTGCGCACGCTCCAGAGCGTGTACGCAAACGCAAGCCAGCTCAAGCAGCATTCTCTGGTTGAGGTTGAGGTCGTTGACCTGGAAGTAGGTCACGCCTCTGCCGCCCTTGATTACCATGTAATCAGCGAACCAACCGTTGAGGTGGTCGTCGGGCTTGTCACCGATCAGACCGAATACGCCCTGCTTGTCGCAGAGGTTGGTTCTGCCGGGAACCATACGGCATGCATAGCATTCGCCGCAGCTGATAACCGAGGTGACGATCTTATCGCCAACACCGATGGGCTTGCCTGCGGTATCGAACTTGACGTTCTTACCGACAGCGACGACCTCACCGGTACCCTCGTGGCCAAGCGTTACGGGGATCAGACCGAAGGGGTCGGACTTCCATTCGTGAACGTCTGTGCCGCAGATACCTGCACCCTCAACCTTCACGAGGATGTCGTCGTCACCCAGCTCGGGGACGGGGTATTCCTTGACTTCAATTTTCTTTTCGCCTGTCAGCAGGGCTACGTGCGCGGTCTTGGGAAGTGCGCCGTGATGGCCGTGGCCGCCGCACTTGCAGTTGCCGTTGCCGCCACACTTGCACTCATGCTTCTGACCGCCGTTGTTCATGCCCTCAAGGACCTGACGGACGATGCTTTCAATCTGAGAAGCAGAATAGTCCATGTAGTTTCTTTCCTTTCTGCGTATTTGTTAAATGATTCTGAAATGGTCGGCCATGACGCAGCGGCGGAGTCTGGTAAAGCTTCTTGCAGAAGTGATACCTTCACCGGTCGGACCTGCGATGGTGAAGGTGGTGTGACCTTCGCCGCCAAATCCGATGCCCGCATACGAGGGCGCGTTCTTGACGAAAATGGTGGTCTCAACAGCCTTTGCAAATCTGGAAAGGTTGTCGATGTTCTTGGAGTGCATGTGAGCCGTGTGACGGTTGCCATGCTCTGCCTTGACCGCCAGATCGATTGCCTGGTCGATGTCCTTGACGCGAACGATGCCGAGGATGGGCATCATCAGCTCTTCCTGTACGAAGGGATGATCGAATTCGACCTCT
>JAZUSJ010000128.1:0-5357 GCA_045606685.1 Eubacteriales bacterium | reverse complement strand
TCCGCTCAGGATGACACGCAGGGGTGTATTCACGCGCGTAACCGGGGACGGAGCTTGGTTACGCCGCACCACGCCCGAACACGGCACAAAAACCAATCGCGCGGTGTAACAAGGGCCTGTCCCCTGTTACGCGCAATACGTAAAACCCTTACAATATAAGGGAAAATCATGTAACAGAGAACCGTCACCTGTTACAGCTTCGATGTCTTATACAATATATACTAATTAATGGAGGCCAAGAAAAATTTAATGCACATTTTTATATCTATTTATCTGATGAGTATTCTTGTTCCTATATTATTGAGATATATTACTTGTAAAAGTCAATCTTCAAAATCTTGTTCATCATATACCTTCAAGTATCCCATGTTTTTGGTATTACTTTTCTTAATAGGAATATTGGTAATTGTTGCTCTCTGTGTTGGAGCCTATTTACAAGACAATGAAGTGCAATTAGAACTTCAAATCCTTCTTGTTTCGTTTTATTCTATATTGGCATTCGCAGTGGCTTGGCATTTTTTGAAAACCTTAAATTTCAAGTTGTTGTTGGAAGAAGATTTTATCGTATATAGAAATCTTTTTGGAGTCACTAAAAAAATACAGTATGAAGAAGTATCAAGAATAAAAACGTATTTGGACAAATCTCACAATGTAATTAAGTATAAAATTTATATTGGTGATACGAGGATTGTTGTCGAAAATTTTACTACTAATTTTAACGATTTTCCTAAAATTATGAAAAGGAGACTAAAAGAAGCAAGGAATAATGTGCAATTTGATTGAGCCTTGATATGCATCTTTTTGAGTGTCGCTTTGGCGGCACTCTTTTTTATTCGCGCAACACGTAATACCCTTATAATATAAGGAAAAACCATATAACAGAGAACCGTCACCTGTTACACGATATCCCCGCAGCAATTCTTTTCTTTCCGAAGAAAGAATCGACGCAATTTCAAATGATTTTCTTTCATCAGAAAGCGATACCTATTCACTCCTTGAATCCCCCGTTCCCCATGCGGAACGGGGGGCATTTTTGCTTTTTTATGATTTCTGCCGTTTCTCGTTGCCAACCGGACGCGCAACACGCAAGATTCCTTAAAATATAAGGAATAACAATGTATCAAAGAATGCACCGCTCTTTTTGGCTATTCGAATATTTCATGACAAAAACTCGCGCGAAATTTCCCAAACTTATTGCAATTCCCCTGCGGGTATGGTATAATCAAAAAGTAAATACCATAAACCGAGAACAGAAAGGGTATTCAAAATGGCAAAGAGAGTAATTGATAAGTTTACGGCTCTGGCGGGGGAAAACGTAGATCCCCGTACCAGAAGATATTTGGCTCCCAAGAGAATCGTTTGGTCGCAGGGAAACGTGAGTGGTGCGGAGAACCTCTTGGAGGAAAAGAGCAATCAGATCACGCTGGTGGTAGGGCAGGATAACTGCACGCTCAAGAACGAGCCCGGCAAGCCCCATGCGGCAATTCTGGTGGACTTTGGCATTGAGTTTGCAGGCTCTGCGCGCTTCCACACCTGGATGACGCACGGCCCCGGACACAACGGTGCTGTTAAGGTTGCAGTCCGCTTTGGCGAGAGCGTGATGGAGGCTCTGACACCTCTGGGCGAAAAGAACACCACCAATGACCACGCGATCCGCGACAGTGTGTATTCGCTGGGTATGTATTCCGGCATCGAAACCAACGAAACGGGCTACCGTTTTCTGTACGTAGAGCTGCTGGATGAGGATGCGTTCATTACCTTCAAGGCAATTCAGGGCGTATTCCACTATATGGATCTGGAATACAAGGGTACCTTCCGTTGCTCGGATGAGCGCCTGAATCAGATCTGGGATACCGCTGCATATACCGCACACCTGAACATGCAGGAATACCTGTGGGACGGTATCAAGCGCGACCGCCTTGTATGGATTGGCGACATGCACACCGAGGTCAAGACCATTCTGACCACCTTCGGCTACACCGACATCGTACCGAGATCCTTGGACGTTGTTCGTGACGAAACTCCCGTCGGCACTTGGATGAACGGCATTTCCTCCTATTCCATGTGGTGGCTGATCATTCAACACGACTGGTACAGAACGGTTGGCGACACGGTATATCTGTCCCAGCAGAGAGAGTACATTCACGATCTGATGAACGTGCTGGCTGATTGCGTGGACGAGGACGGCGTGGAGCATATGCCCGAGAACAGATTCATGGACTGGCCCAACAACGACAACCCCGGTGCCATTCACGCAGGTCTGCAGGGACTTTTGAAGATCGCGCTGGATAAGGGTACCTCGCTTCTGTACACGCTGGGAGACGTTGCACTTGCGGAAAAGTGCGCGATGGCGGCAGTACGCATGAGAAAGCATGTGCCGGATCCTTGCGGCTCCAAGCAGGCAGCAGCACTTCTGGTGCTGGCAGGTCTGGCTGACGCAAAGGAGATCAACGACAAGATGATCGCTCCCGGCGGCGGACACGGCTATTCCACCTTCTTTGGTTACTATATCCTCAAGGCAAAGGCGTTGGCGGGCGACTTTGCAGGTGCTCTGGACGATATCAAGGAATACTGGGGCGGTATGCTTGACATGGGCGCTACCACGTTCTGGGAGGACTTCCACCTGTCCTGGATGGAAAATGCAGGCAGAATTGACGAGATCGTACCCGAGGGTAAGATCGACATTCACGGTGACTACGGCGCATACTGCTACGTCAAGTTCCGTCACTCCCTGTGCCACGGCTGGGCTTCCGGTCCTTGCCCCTATATGTCCTCTTACGTCATGGGCGTTCGCTCCATCTCTCCCAACACCTACGAGATCAAGCCCGAGCTTGCATACCTGGATTGGGTAGAGGGTACGTATCCCACTCCCAAGGGTGAGATCTACATCAAGGTCACCAAGGATGAAAACGGCAACCAGAAGGTTGACGTTCAGGCACCCAAGGGTATCTTTATTCTCAGATGATCCCCAAAAAAGAAAATATCGGCAGAGGCGCAGCCTCTGCCGAATCTTTTTATTTGGAATTCTTATGAAAATCGGGGAAACAGATCTTACCCGTGGAGGCATCGGCACATAACTTGGCCATTTGTGCGCTGGATTCCAGTCTGCCGCGGCGGTTCCAATCAATAAATACGTGGAAGAATGCGCCTGCGTGGTAGCGCAAGAGGTATCTTTCCCTGCCGTACTGCTCCCGGTCCTGCTCCTGCTCCCTCTGCTCACCGGCACCCAAAAAGGTCAGATCCATATTGCGGGCAATGCAATCCAAGATCAGGCCGCCCAGTCCTGCGTTCAATGCGGTATTGACCAACGGTGCGTACTCTGCAAGCGTATCAAACAGGGTATAATAGTATTGGTATACGTCCTTGTGCAGGTGCTGCTCCACGATCTTTTTGTGAATGCTTTCCCCTACGTCGTCCATGAACTTGCGCAGGATATCCTCCTTGGAGGAATAGTTGCGGTAATACGTCATGCGCGAAACGCCTGCTTTTTGCGTGATCTCGGTGATCGTGATGCTTGCATAGTCGCGTGTGCTCATCAGCTCGGTCAATGCGGCAACGATGCGTTCTCTTGCCAGTCTGTTATGGTCTTTGGTTTTTCGCATATAAATCTCCACGGTACACTTACTAAAAATTTGTCACTATACCAAGTTATTCTATCACAATAGCGTATCAAAGTCAATAGAAAAATCGAAAAATTCAAATTCATGGGTTTGATGTGGTTGACAAATGCAACGGTTTCGGGTATAATGCAAATGGAGTATGAAAAAATTGTTACAAGAAAGGGACAAAAGTATGAGCAAGCAAAAGCAGCCGAAGCGCTTTGACTTCAAAAAGAAGCCGCGCAAGCCCGGATTTCTCATGGGCGTGGCAAAGCACATCATCAGCATCCCCGACCTGAAGCATCGTCCTTATCAGTTAAACAGACACGGCATGGAGGGCATTGACGGAAAGCCCTATCTGCTGTTGATCAATCACGCGTCCATGGTGGACTTCAACGTCATGCTGGATGCCACACAGGGCGCACCGCTCAATAACGTCATGACCTTGGAGGGCTTCCGCGATTTTACCGAGCCGCTGATGCGTCATCTTGGCGTGCTGGGCAAGCGAAAGTACGTGCAGGATTTTCAACTGATCAGGCATATGAAGTATTGCGTGGACACGCTCAGAACCGTATTTGTGCTGTATCCCGAAGCGAGATATTCGCTCGACGGCTGCACCTCGTACCTGACGCCCTCGCTTGGCAGCCTTGCAAAATTTTTGCGTGTGCCTGTGGTGGTGATTCGCATTCACGGCAACTTCATTTCCTGTCCGCATTGGAACGGTATCAACAAAAAAGGCCCGATTGAGGCTGAAATGTATCCGATTGTGACGGCAGAGGAGACCAAAACGCTTTCTGCCGAGGAAATTTATCAGAGGATCGTGGATAATTTCGGGTACGACGATTTTGCATGGCAGAAGGAGAACAATATCATCATCGATCATCCCGAGCGAGCAAAGGGCTTACATTCTTTGCTTTACAAGTGTGCGCATTGCGGCACCGAGGGCAAAATGGAGTCGGGAGGCATTCATTTGTGGTGTGAGAGCTGCGGCAAGAAGTGGGAAATGACCGAGCTTGGCGAGCTCAAGGCATTAGATGGAGAGACCGAGTATTCGCACATTCCCGATTGGTCTAAGTGGGAGCGTGCTTGCGTGCGAAAGGAGATCCGCGACGGCACGTATTATTTTGAGGACGACGTCGTTGTCGAAACGCTGCCCAACGCCAAAAGATTCTATCCTCAGGGCAAGGGCAAGCTGGTGCAGACACCAGAGGGGACAACGCTGACCTGTGAGAGCGTTTACGGTGAGCCGTTGCAGGTGGAATGGAAGGCCTTGAATCTGGACAGCCTGCACGTGGAGTTTGATTACAAAAAGAGCAGGACTGCCAAGGGCGACTGCGTGGATCTGTCCGTTCCCGAGGACAGCTATTGGTGCTACGTATCCAAGAAGGACGTGCTTGTCAAGCTGGCGTATGCCACCGAGGAAATGCATTTCTTTGCAAAGGAAAAGGCCGAGGCAGAGAAGGCAGCAAAATAAATACAGAATGATTGTAGAAAAACCGCTCAAAGGCGGACTTCTCATAAGGAAGTTTGTACCTGTTTTGTAGGGACAGGCGTCCTCGACTGTCCGCAAAGGTATAAATGCAACGCAGAAGACAAAGATTACCCCCGACAGATTTTTGATATAATCCCCTTAGAGTAGACACTTGAAAAAACGAAAAGTTTTCAAGACTACTCTAAGGGGAATATTTTTATGCAAAAGTTGAAGAAGTACACTGTAGAACTAAAAATAAAAGCAGTGAAAGCATATCTCAGCGGAGA
>JAZUSJ010000127.1:0-5056 GCA_045606685.1 Eubacteriales bacterium | reverse complement strand
ATGAGCGCATCCGTTTTGCCTATTTGCCCGTTTCGGGAGGCGTTCACCATCCGTTTTGTGCGAATGATGGAGAGGTTGCCCGACACAAAGCCTCCCCGCGGGGGAGGGGGACCGCAGCGGAGCGAGTTTCAAAGCATTTTGCTTTGAAATGAGAGAAGCGGTTGCGGTGGTGGGGGTTCCCATTTCACCGCTCTCTCACCACTGTATATAAACAAAAGCAGCAGGAATCTGCTCGAAATCGAACAAATTCCTGCTTTTACCGCTAATTTCTCAGCCCGATCGGGCTGTTTTTCTTATTCATTTTGCATTTATTGCAGCTCGCTCAGCTTCTCGTGCATATCCCTCAATGACTTCTCGATATTCTTGGCAAGCTTGGAATACGTGGAGGATACGGTATTCTGCTTGGATGCAGCAATATCGCGCAGCAGCGCGTGCGGTCCGCCGATCACCGAAACGTACACCACACCGGCATCGATGCGTACCGTTTCAAAGATCTTATCCAGCATTTCCCATGCAACCGGATCGCTCATGTACTTGCGCTTGAGTGCAACCTCATAATACGCGGGCTTGACCGTGCGCGCACTCTCCGAGGCCATGACCTCAAGCACCGCGCCCAACATCTCAACCCTGTTCTCTGCGACTGTTACGGGAATCCCGTACACCGTGATCTGGTCGTGCTGAAGCGTGCCGTACTCCTTCTGCGATTTGTCAAACTTAGGCATCGGCACGATACCGTACGGATCCTTCATATTGCGTACGTCCGCCTGCTCAACCGCAACAAGACGCGTTGTGATCATGGCCGCATTGCCCGCTGCGAAATCACGGCGGATCTCATCCTGCTCGTTATCGGCATCATCACCGACGTATACGTAAGAGCCGCTCTCATAATACAGCTTCAGGATCTTATCGGTCACATCAGACAGCTTTTGTATATCCAGCACCCACTCGTATTCACCGTCGGGATTCTTATCAAGCAGCGAAACATCGCAGGACATCCAATAAGGATCCGTGCTGATACCCGTGGAGGTGATCAAGCCGTAAAAGTCATCCTTGTCTGCTTCCCCGTTACCGTTGAGGTCACGGTAGAAGTTTTCGGACAGCGTTGCCTGATAATCCAGCGTCCATTCACCGTTATCAACAGCCTCGTACAGATACGGCAGGCTTCTGTCATCAAACGCAACTTTATTGAATGCGGTCGCAAAGGCAAAACGGTAATTCGAGAGTGCGATCATACCCGTTGCACTGTATTGCTTACCGTCAAAGGACAGGGTATCGTTATAATCCTGCGTCCAATAATTCTGCGACAGATCCAGATACGTCAGCTGAGTCAGATCGCGGAAATTCCCCTCCAGCGTGGTATACATCACAAGATAGCAAGCACCCGCCAGAAGGTCATATTCATCGGATCCCGCAAGCACAGCATCACGCACGGCCTGCACGGGCGGCTCGGGACTTGCATCGTCAATGGCATGGGAAACGATATTGACACCCAGACGGTCACTGACGACGAGATTGCGGTTATAGATGGCATCGTTGACCGGCTCGGAGGTCAACTCGGGAACGGCGACCTCATCCAAAGTCCAGCCCTGCAGTGCGCGGCTGATAATGACGACGTCCTCACCGCCAAAATCCAACTCGTCCGGCACAGCATCCAAACGGGTCAGCTCGGCCGTTTCGTCCGAGACCGAGGACTGCACCTCTTGCTGCTCGGGTTCAACACAGGCAGCCAGAACCAAGATCAACGTAGCCGCCAAAAGAATCAATGCAAGAATCTTTTTCATAAGAATCAGCTCACTTTCATCATTTGTTTTCATCAGTATATCATATCCTTGTCGTTTTGTCAAGAAAAAGCGGAGTGACTTTACGCCACTCCGCTGATATTTTATTCTTCAAGGGCATCCAGCTTTTTCACCATTTTCGAAAGGTTCTTCGGAACGGTGTTCTTCAGCTTTCTGAATTTTGACGAAACCGTATTTTTCTTGGAGGTAATGATCTGACGCAGCTGGTCATGCGGGTTACCCAATACGTTGGTGTATACAATGCCGGCATCAATACGGATGGTATCAAAAATCAGATCCAGCATTTCCCATGCGGTCGGATCACTCATATATTTACGCTTGAGCGCGATCTCATAGTATGCGGGCTTGACCGTGCGCAAGCTCTCGGAGGCCATGACCTCAAGCACCGCACCAAGCATCTGGAACTTATCCTCCTGAACGGTTGCGGGAATGGCGTAGACCGTAAACTGGTCATGCTGCAGCGTACCGTATTTAGCCTGTGCCTCATCGTATTTCGGCATAGGCACAATGCCGTACTGCTGCTCCATATTACGGATATCTCCCTGCTCTGCCGCTACCAGGCGGGTGGTACACATCGCACCGTTGCCCTTGGCAAAGGCGATACGGATATCGTCCTGCTCCGCATCCATACCGGTATGCGGATATACCATGGTGCCGCTCTCATAGAACAGGTGCAGCACCTTATCCGTCACATTGGAAAGCCTTGCGGTATCCAGCACGTACTCATATTCGCCGTCCGCATTCTTCTCCACGATCTTCAAATCGCAGGAGGCCCAATAAGGATCGGTGCTGATATAAGGCGCGGTGATCAGGCCGAAGAAATCCTCCTCGTCCTTTTTGCTGTTGCCATTCAGATCCTGATAGAAATCCTCGGCAAGCTGCGCCTGATAATCCAGCGTCCATTCATTGTTCTGGACAGCCTCATACAGGTAGGGTACGCTCTTATTATCAAACTCATCCTTGTTGAACATGGTGACAAACGCAAAGCGATAGGTAGACAGCGCGATCATACCGGTTGCACTGTACTGGCTGTTGTTATACGAAATGACCTCGTTGTAATCCTGCGTCCAGTAATTCTGAGACAGATCCAGGTATTCAAGCTCAGTCATATCGCGGAAGGTTCCCTCCAGCGTGCTTTGCAGCACCAGATAGCAAGCACCCGCCAGCAGATCAAATTCATCCGATCCTGCCAGCACCGCCTGCTGCACCTCTGTGATCGGCTTGCTCTGATCCGCATCCTCAATGGCGTGAGGCACGATATTGATGTTGAGTCTGTCGCCAACCTTGACGTTACGGTTAAAGATGGCATCGTTGACAGGCTCGGAATTCAGCTCGGGAACCGCAACCTCATCCCACGTCCACCCAAGGAACGCACGGCTGATGATCACGACGTCCTCGCCGTCAAACTTCAGATCATCCGGAATGTTATCCAGCTTGGAGGGATCCTGGCTTTCCTCAGCAGCAACAGTATCCGAAACATCACCGTTTTCGCCCTCAGCGCAGGCAACCAGCACCGAGATCAGGGTAGCAAATACAAGGAGCAGGGCTAAAAACTTTTTCATGGTATCGCTCACTTTCCTATTTTTGTCATTTCATTATACCATGCAAACATGCGCTTGTCAAGTAAGAAATGCCGGATTCCGAAGAATCCGGCACTGTGTTTTTGTATCAATCAGCCAAATTTTCAAGCTTCTTATGCACCTTGATAAGTGCTTTATCCAGCGTTTTACCAAGCTTTGCACATTGAGAGGAAACGGTGTTCTTCTTACTTGCCACAATGGTGCGCATCTTGTGGTGCGGGGTATTCATGGGGACTACGTAAGTCACGGCAGCATCGATCCTGATGCGCGCAAAGATCATGTCCAGCATTTCCCATGCGATGGGATCGCTCATATACTTACGCTTGAGCGCGATCTCGTAATACGCAGGCTTGACCTGACGCAGCGACTCGGAGGCCATGACCTCAAGCGTTGCACCGATCATTTCCATCTTTTCCTCGGCAGCCGAGACAGGGACTGCAAATACCGTAAACTGGTCGTGCAGCATGGTACCGTAATCCTGCTGCGCCTCGTCATACTTAGGCACAGGCACGATGCCGTACTGAATTTCCATATTGCGCACGTCGGGCTGCTCCACGGCAACCAGACGAATGGTCATCATGGCACACTCACCCTTGGTGAACATCACGCGCAGCTCGTCCTGCTCCACGTTGTTGGTCATAACGGGGAAAAGATACGTACCGCCGCAGTCGTAAAACAGGTACAGAACCTTATCCATCACGTCCGAGAAGCGTCCGACATCCAGAACGTATTCATAATAGCCTTCCGCATCCTTTGCAAGAATGGGAAGATTGCAGGATGCCCAATACGCGTCCGTATTGATACCCGAGCAGGATGCAAAGCCAAAGAAATCACCCTCATCCTTTTTGGCAGAGCCGTTGGTATCGCGGTAAAAATCCTTGGCAAGAGCAGCCTGATAGTCAAGCGTCCACTCGTTGTTGGCAATCGCCTCGTAAGGATAAGGCACGTTTTTGTTGTCAAATTCATCCTTATTGAACATGGTGACAAACGCAAAGCGATAGGTGGACAACGCAATCATACCGGTCGCGGTGTGCTGTGCGCCGCCAAAGGACATGGTTTCATTATATTCCTGCATCCAGTACTCCTGATCCAGATCCAGATATTCCAGATCGGTCAGATCGCAGAACGTTCCCTCCAGCGCAGAGGGTGTGGTGGTATACACAGGTGCTGCCACCAGGTCGAATTCATCCGATCCGGTTTTGACCGCGCGCTCGATTTTTTCGATGGGTGCATACTCGCTGGGATCCTCGATCGGAGAGGACACGATATTGACGTTAAGACGGTCGGTCACAGCCAGATTTCTGTTGAACATGGCATCGTTGACAGGCTCGGAATTCAGCTCCGGGACGGCAACCTCATCCCACGTCCAGCCCATAAACATACGGTTCAGGATCACGATATCCTCACCGTTATATTTCAGATCCTCGGGGATATTGTCATATTGCAGGATCTCGGTGCTTTCCTCCTCTGCGGCAGTGGTCTGATCCGTGATTTCGGGATCCACCTCAGCACACGCGGCAAGGGTGGAGAGCAAGGTGGCGGTAACAAGAAGCAACAGCAGGAATTTTTTCATATACTCGCTTTCCTTTTTTATTTGATAGCTTCAGTATACCATATCCATCACGGATTGTCAAGAGAAAGGCGGTGTGGTGCCCGGGGGCCGGGCCGCCCCCACAA
>JAZUSJ010000126.1:0-39171 GCA_045606685.1 Eubacteriales bacterium | reverse complement strand
TAGTGCTGGGGCGCGACCGAGAATGCGAAGTTCCAGATCGCCTTGGGGTCCACACCGTTGATGGTGATCTGCAAGACGTCGTATTCGTCGCGGTTTGCGGGCGTGCCGTCAGCCGCATGCTCGTGCGCAACGGTGTAGAAGGCGTTGTTTGCCTCCACCTCGAAGATATCGGTGGTGTGGCCGAGAGAAACGATGCCCGAAATGTTGGGAACCAAAAGCGTGCCATCGGCTGCCATGTTCTCGCGCAGAATGACCGAGGTTGCCTGAGCGCTGTATTCGGTCATGAGCGTGTTGGCGGTTGCCCAGTATTGCAGGATGATGTGCAGCTCCTGGTCGATCTTCTGGTTGTAAACGTATTCGATCGCCTTCTCCTTGGAGGTAACGACGCTGGGGGAGTAGTTGCGGGTGACCTTTTTGATCTTGGTCTTGATGTCCTTGTTGGTGACGGGATCCTTTTCAAATTCGACGGTGACAAAGCCCTCGGCAAACATGAAGGAGGTGATCTCGTCAAATTCGCCCGTTTCCTTATAGGGTGTTTCGGTGTAGGAGGCGGAGGCGGACACGTAGTCGGTCTCCAGCTCCTTTTTGAATTCGGAGAGCGTCAGCTCGTAGTCAGCAAGCAGCTGATCGGTGGTAACCGAGGCGTGATCGTTGGAAACTGCCTCCTTGTAGCCCTTGGAAAGGCCTGCGGATCCAATGGCAGCCACCATGGTGTCGTAATCTGCGCTGTAGGAGCCAGCGGTATCGGTTCTGCCTACCTGCTTGTACAGGTTGATCAGCTCGCCTATGCGGTTTTTTGCACGGGCGGCGGCAAGCTCGGCGATCACCTCGCTTGTGTCGTCCGAGCCGGAGCCCTTGGTCTGCGTACGGTAGTCCTGCAGACCGACGATGTCGGTGGAGTACATGGTGGAGGAGCCTGTGTAGACGGGATCGAGGTAAACGTACATGTTAAACAGCACGTCCTCAATGGTCAGCGGCTCTCCGTCCGAGTATTTGATGCCGTTTTTGATGACAAAGGTGTAGGAGGTGGTATCTGCCACGTCGTCGTAGTTGATGGCGTAATCCTTGACTACGACTGCCTCCTCGTCACCGCATGCGACCGTGACCTGGCCGTTTTCATAGCCCGTGGTCAGCATGGCGATCTGCGTCATGGCAACGATGGTTGCATCGGGAGCGGTGGTGGAGTAGAAGGGGTTAAAAACGCCGTCAAGTGCATCGGTCATCACCACCAGAGCGTCAGGTCTCCCACTTTTTTGGCCGCATGCGCTCAGCACGCAAAGCGAGCTGAGCAGCATGGCAGCGCAGAGAAGCAAGGAAAGGATCTTTTTATTCATGTTCTGTATCCTCCTTTTCGTGTTAGTTCTGTTCACGTTTGGTGATGGTGATCTCACCCGTCTCACGGTTGACGGTCAGCTTGACGCGGCTCTTGTTGTCGCCCGTTGCTTCAACGCTGATGTTCTCCAGGCTGATGCCTGCGGGTGTCCCCGCACCTGCCAGCATGCCGTAGGAGGCAACGTCCACGTCGTCAAGGAAGAGCGAGGGATCGATCAGGAGCTTACCGCTGATTGTTACGTTTTCAAGCGTTGCCTGATCCGAGATCGTGCCTGCCAGAAGACCGATGGTCGAGCCCTGCAGTCTGGAGCCGACTGCGGTGTAGGTCACGTTTTCAAAGTACAGGTCTGTAATGCTTGCGCCCGCACCGATAAAGCCGAACAGGCCGCCCTGCTGTGTGCCGCCCGGCTGCAGGACAGTGATGTTGGACATCTTGTGGCCGTTACCGATGATCTGACCTGTGAATTGGTTCTGTCCCTTGTAGAAGTTGGTGGGCCAGATGGTACCCTTGGCCGAGAAGTCAAGATCGGCCTCGATGATGTAGTTGCCGTCCGCTCTTGCATGCTTGTAAAGCTGCTTTGCAGAGCTGATCTTGAACCACGCGCCCTCCCACAGATCCACGTAAACGTCCATGGCGGGGGTGTTGCTTGTACCGTTTTCGTAGTTGATGTCAAGTCTGACCGGCTCGGTGATGGGCTTGGTCATTTCCTTATCCGCGTAGATCGCGTTGGGAGTGCCGTCCAGCTTGGGGAATGCACCGCCCAGCGAAACCGCGCCGTTGCTCCAGGTGGGAACCGAGAGCTTGGAGTTGGTATAGGTCTGCAGCAGAACGGGAGCGCCGCTCTCGTCTTGCTGATTGAGGTTGTAAAGATTGAACTGAATGCCGGGAACCCATGCTGCGTAGAGCGTCAGCACCTCGTCCGATCCGGACTCGACCGATGCGGGATCTACGCGCAGCGTGTCGGTATCAAAGTCCCAGCGGCCGGAGTAGATCCAGCCCTGCTCTCTGCCCGAGATCTCGGTCAGCTCGCCGTATTCGTCCAGCGGTCTGCCCTGCTCGTCCACGCGAGGCTGACGGTCGGTGTACCAGCCTGCCAGCACGTGACCTGCGCAATCGACCACGTAAGCCTGCGCACCGCGCTTCTTATCCTGCGGATCGAGCAGCGAGATCTGCACGTTGCCGTCCTCGTCTGCTGTGTAGTCGTCCAACGCGAAGATGTCCACGACCGTAACGTCACGGCCTGCAAACTGGCCCTGACCTGCGTCAAAGCGCACGCTGACCGAATATCCCTGCTTGTCAAGCTGCTTGTAGGGATCCTTCCACTGCGAGCCTGCGGAGGAGAAGAGGGTGACCATCATCAGCGCCACGGCTGCACAGATCGAAATGATGGCGATGAAGGTAAAGATCTTGCCGAGCGGAACGGTAGCAAGCAGCTTTGCCAGCTTGCTTTGCTGTCCGGGCTTGCCGAAGCTGACGGGCTTGTGCGGCTTGTTGAGCTTGACCGGCTTTTGCGCTCTCTTGGCCTTTTCTGCCATGCGCTTCTTTTTCTCTGCCTTGCGTGCGGCAACGTATTCGGGGGTGAACAGCTTGTGCGCAAGGACGGCGCAAAGCACGGCAAGGATCAGCGAGATTGTGCCGATGATGCCAAGCGCGATCGAAAGCACCAGCGATACCGGTACACCCTTGGGAGGCTGCGGCTGCTCGGGCGCGTTCTCGCCCTCGCCTGCAAGTGCTTCCAGGTCGGCAATTCTGCGCTCTGCGGCGGTCAGCTTGTCAATATTGGTGACAAGCGCCTTTTGCTCGGTGGTGGAGATCTTGTCGTAAGCGGCTCTTGCGGCCTCAACGATGGCCTTATGCTCAAGAGTTACCTTGTCGGGAATGGCGTTGATGGCGGCAATGGCTGCAAGCGTGATCTCATCTGCTGCTGCGCTGCCGTCCACGAAGGTATCAAAGTATTGTGCAAAGATGAAGGAGTCGTAATGGTGGCCGTTGACCGGTCTGACCATTGTGATGGGGCTTTCCACGTGGCCGACGTAATCCACAAAGCTTGCACCGTAATAGGTGTTGTGGTAGCTGGTGTCGGCATTCCACATGTAGTATTGGATAATGCCCAGTCCGGGCTTGCTCATGGTAGAGCCGTCGGGCGTGTAGAAGGAGTAGTCACCGGTTGCGGGGATGTTGTCGTAGCACTCGTGGTAGAGTGCGTCAAATTCCTCTTCCAGAATGGGAGCGTTGTAGGAGGAGAAGGTAACAAGACGCAAATCGTCGCAGTCAAAGAATGCCTTGTGGCCCAGCGCGCGCAGCGTGTAGGGCAAAAGCACCTGCTTGACCGGCGTACCCGCAAAGGTCATGGCCGAGATACGAACCGTGTTGTCTGCAACCTGCACGGTGGTGTCGTCGCCCGTGTAGGCGATCATTTCCAGTCCCTTGGGAACCGTGCGATACAAATGTCCGTCAATGACGTGTACGGTATCGCTGATATCATAGGTGTAGACGACGGTGGGGTATTCCTTGCCGTTGAAGGTGACGTTTTCGACCGTGGAGAATTTCTCCAGACGGCACATGGCGAACGGGTTGTCGCCAAGCTCTGCAAGAGATGCGCCGAGCTTGACCGAGAAGGGAGCTATGCTTTCCTTGTAGAAGGCGTGCGTGCCGATATAGGTTGCGCTCGAAAGATCCGCACCGGGCAGGATCGAGTAAGCAAAGGCGTAGTCACCGACATAGGAGACGTTTTGCATACCCGTTACGCTTGCAAGGGCGGTGTCGTATGCGAACGCGCCTTCGGAAACCGTGATATCGGATGCACCGAAGGTCACGTCGGTCAGTTGCTCGCAGTATGCAAAGGCATACGTGCCAAGCGTTTTGATGCTGCCAAGATCAAGGCTCTCAAGAGCGGTGGTGTAGAAGGTGTTGCTGCCGATCTCGGTTACCTTGCCGAGGTTGATGTTGCAAAGGCTGCGGCAGTAAAGGAAGGTCTTGTCGGGAATGACGGTGACACCGTCGCCAAGCGTGACCTTTTCCAGCAGCTGGCAGTATGCAAATGCTTCTTGTCCCAGCTTTTGCAGGCTGTTCAGATCCACAGAGGTCAGCAAGGGGGCGAAGTATCTGTACACAAGCTCGCCGTTCGTGTCCACGACGGGGGAGGTAAAGGTGTCGTCGTAATAGTCGTTGTAGACCTCGCCCGAGAACGCGTACGCACCGATCTCGGTCACCTCGGACAGGTCGATATCCGAAAGGGAGGCTGCGTTATAGAACGCGTAATCCCCGAGCTTGACGCCCTTGCCCATGGTCACGCTCTGCAGCTTGACCGCGCCAAGGAAGGCTCGGTTGCCCACGGTGACGTTGTCACCGATGGTCAGAGAGGTCAGGGGGGACTCGAAAGCGACGTGGTAGATGGTGGTAAAGACGTCGTTGGGCAGCGTTTCTGCCTCGATCTTCATGTTGCTGTAGGTATTGAGTGCGAAGGCACTGTCGCCCAGGGTGACGTTGTTTCCAACCGTCACGCTTGCCAGCTTCTTGCATTCTGCAAATGCACCGCGTCCCGTTGTGATATTGTCGGGCAGGGTAACGCTTGTCAGGGCTGAGCCGGAGAATGCGTAAGATCCGATGTAGTCAAGGTGATCAAACGAGGGTGTGGCGGTCAGGCCTGTGTTTGCAAAGGCGTAGTCACCGATCTGCGTCAGATTTCCAAGCGATACGCTCTTAAGCTTTGTGCAATCGGCAAAGGCGTAGGGATCAAGCTTGGTGACGTCGGGCAGTACCACCGAGGTGATGTTGGCGTTTCCGGAGAATGCGCCCGTGCCGACCGTGGTTACGTGCAGGTCGCCGGGGGCGAATTCGCCCTTGGTCGCGGGAGCGACCAGAATCAGCGTGCTGCTGGTCTTATCTACGATGTAGGAAAGGTTTTCACCCGTGACAAAGCGGGGGTTGTCCTTGTCGATGGTAATGGAGGAGAGCTTTGTGCCGCCAAAGGCGTTTTCGTTGATCACGGCAACGTCCTTGCCCAGCGTGATCTTTTCGAGCTTCTTTGCATCGCGGAAGGCACCTGTCGGGATGACCGCTGTGTTGAGCGATACCTCGGTCAGCGATTCACAGCCTGCAAAGGCATATTGGCCGAGCTTGTAGATGGGCGCTGCGATGGTCAGCTTGCGCAAAGAGGAGTTGTTTGCAAAGGCATGCATACCGATCGACTGAATGCTCTCGGAAAGCTTGACCGTGCTAAGCGAGCGGTTGCCTGCAAAGGCGTAGTCCGCAATCGCCACTGCGCTGTCAAGCGAGAGCGTACCGGTCAGTGCGCAGCCCTCAAAGGCGCTCTCATTGATGAATTTGACGTTTTCCAGGCCGACGATGCTCTTGAGTGCGGTACATCCGTAGAATGCGCCCCAGTCGATGCGCGTCAGGGTGGAGGGAAGCACTACGCGTTCGAGTGCGGTCAGGTTTGCAAAGGCGTAGGCGGAAATGGTTTCCACGCCTTCGGGAATGACGACCTCCTTGATGGTATCGTCACCGATGAACCAGATCTTGGACTTTTCGGGGTTTTCCTCGGTGATCTCCTCGGGGAGCTTGTCGATGTAATCGTAATTGGAGAATGCGAACTGTCCGATCTCGGTCAGCGACAGGCTTTCGGGAATGACGACCGTGCCGCCAAGGCCGAAGTAGTTCTGCAGCACAGGGCCGGAGGTGACGTAAGGCTCCTTGACCTCGATGCTGATCGATTTGGAATAATAGGTGGATTTACCGTCCAGCATCACGGTAGCGGAGATCGAGGCAAAGCCCTCGGCCTGTGCTGTGATGGTGCCGGTCTTCTCGTCAACCGTCACGATATTGGGGTTGGAGGATTCGAAGATCACCTTGGTATCGTTCGGGAAGTAGGCGTTCAGCTTGTAGCGAACGGTGACCGACTCGGAGGGGTACATTTCCAAGGAATAATTGGTCGAGCCGAACTTGGCCTCATCACCCGTCACACCCAGCTCTCGGTCGGAGGAGTTGGCAAAGTAGAAGGCCTTGTCCACATAGTAGCCGGTCAGGTCAAAGGATTCGGTCACGGGCTTGTCGTACTGTACGTAGCCGACGTCGCCCTCGGACAGCACCTTGACGCGGAACTCGTAGAAGTTTTTGTTGTTGTAGGGATCTGTGATACGGATACGAGTCAGCGTACCGGGCGTCACGGCAACCAGCGTGTTGCCCACGATTGCCACGTTGTCGGGATTGAAGGTCACGTAATCCAGCAGATCAGCCCAGGAGTCATCGGGATAAAGCACGGGATTAAGCTCGTAGGTCTGGTTGGGCGAGAGCGTCAGTGTGGGCATATCCTGCTCCGGAGAGGGAACAAAGTCCTCAAATTCGGGCAGGTAGAAGTCCACGTACTCGTCGGGCAGGCCGATCTCGTAGGTGGCCTCGTTCATGGCGTAGTCGTAGCAGGTCAGCGCAAAGGTGTTCTTGTGTGCCGCACCCGATTTGATGTCGTCAATGTAATCGGTCAGCTCAATGATGACGTCGGTTGTGGAGTTGTATTCGGAGTAGATGGCAGTCACGTACTTGCCAAAGGACTTGAATATATAGCCGGACTCCTCCAGACCGACGTAGCCTGCCTGCATGCCCATTGCGTAGTGGTTATCGTAAATGGAAACCTTTGCGTACAGGCGGTTGATCTTTTCGGATTTGTCGTATTCGGTGTAGAATACGGTGTCGGTTACGGCAGGAGCTTCAAAGTCGGTGTAGAGCGGGAAGGTCATGGTGTTGCGCAGGTTGGTATCTGCACCGCCGTCGCCGTAGTCAAGAAGTCCCTTGAGCGTAACGGTATATTTGGTGTTGTTTTTCAGATTCTGCTCAATGGCGGAGAATCCGACGTCCAGATTTGCGGGATAGATCGAGGGACCGCCGTCCGAATAGGCCTTGCGGATATATTCCTCGGTGCGCTCAAATACCACCTCGCCCGTGGAATCCTCGGTGATGGTGATCTTGATCTCCTTTGCGCCGCGCAGCATGCCCAGCCACACGTATTCCAGCGAGTTGATCGCGCCCTCCTGGTTGGAAAGCGAGATGTAATCGCGGTTTGCCGAGATCTTCTTGGATGCGGGATCCTGCAGGAAGTAGAAGGAGCCGAGATAGCTGATGTAGTCGCCGTACAGGGAGCCGATGGGACGGGATGCGTAAGCATCGGGCATGGTCTTGTCCTCAAAGTCGATGGCATCGTCCAGCTCGTCCTTGTTGGTTTCAAAGTATTCGATATCGAACATGGGAGCGCGCGTCCAGTCGCCGTAGAATGCAAGGAAGGGGCAGCCTAAGTCAACCGCACCCTCGCCCTGCGCGTCAAGCTGCACAAAGCCCTCCACGTACATGCCGTTCTCAAAGGAGTCGTTGAGGTATTTTTTGTCCGCATCGCTCAGCGTCACGGTCAGCTCAACGTCTGCCGTTGCGCCTGCGCCCACGGTGACGGATTGCCCGTCCTGTGTACCGCCGCTGACTGCGGTGACCACCACGTCAGCGCCCTCGAGCAGGTATCCCTCCTCGGTCACGACCGTCTTGCCGTCCACCGTCTTGGTTTCGCTGACGCCCTCGGTCATGACGATGGCCGAAACGTCATAGGTCAGTGCGGTCGAGCCGAAGTTGACGATCGAGAATTTGAGCACGTAAACGCCCTCTTTTGCAGGATCGTCGCCAAGCTCGATCTTGGATTTATCCATGACGGAGCCGTCTTTTCTGCTGTAGGTCTGCAGATAGGCGGTGGTCAGCGCACATTCGTCCAGGTTGGCAAGGCCCGCGCCCTGCTTTCTGACCGAGTAGGGCAGGCCGTTCTTGCCCAGCACCACGTCCGCGGTGGACATGAGCAGGCGATTGACAAGCGCAGCGACCTCAACGTCATTGTTTGCGATGGCGGGGAAGTTTTCCTTGACGTACTGGCGCAAAAGTGCCACAACGCCGGACATGTTGGGCGTTGCCATGGACGTACCCGAAATGCGGTCGTAATCCTGGCCGGGAATTGCCGAGAGGATCGAGCCGCCATGCGCGGTGATCTCGGGCTTGATCTCCAGGTCAGGCGTCGGTCCCCAGGAGGAGAAGCCGGACATGAAGGGCCCCGAGGTCTGTGCGCGGCTGAAGGTGATGGTACCCGTGCCTGCAGCCTCCAGCATCTCACCGTCGTCCTGACTGATCGAGCAGGAGGGGATGGTGGCGTCGCCTACGTTCATGCGGATCTCACCGGATACGTTGTTATATACGATCACGGCGGCAGCACCCTTCTGCTGCGCGACGTTGACCTTTTCTTCAAAGGTGGTGGAGCCTCTTGCAACAAGCACGACCTTGCCGGTCACGTCAATGCCGGTATAGTCTGCCGAGCGTCCCGCACCGGGAATGACCACGAATTCAAGCTCCAAAGAATCCGTTCCCTCGGGCAGGATGTCCTTGATCAGCTCCTTGGCCTCGCCCGCTCTGTCCGCGGAGTCGGTAAAGTAGATGATCTTGCCGTTGTACATCATGTAAGGTGTCTTTGCGCCCTCAATGGAGGCCACGCAAAGTGCGCCTGCGTAGGTGGAGGGAGAGCCGACGGTTGCGGAGTCGGGGTTGGAGGTCAGGCCCAGGTTACCGTTTTTCTCCGAGCCGTAGGTGGAGTTGTAGCTGTTGGAGGCTGCAACCACAAGGCTGATGCCTGCCTCGCGGATGTGATCGTAAACGCCCGCGATCTGCTCCTTTTCGTTCTCTGTCGAAAATCCGCAGGAGGTACCGATCGAGAGGTTGATGACGTCAACGCCCAGTACCACGCAGTCCTCAAGCGCACCGAGGATCCAGGAGGTGCGTGCCTGCGTGTCGGTATCCGAGAAGATCTTCATGGAAACCAGCTGCGAGTTGGGGGCAACGCCCGTGATGGTGTCGTCGCGGCCGGTAATGATGCCGGATACGTGCGTGCCGTGGTCGGACTGGATGGGGTAAACGTCCGAATCCCTGTCCGCGTAGTCAAAGCTGTAGGGAACCTTTTCGCTGATATACACGTCGGAGGCGGTCAGTCCCTGTCGGATGCCCGAGGCCTCGGTCTTGCCGACCAGAGCCTCGACGTCGGCAAAGGTCATGCCCAGCTTGCTTCGGTCAGCGGTAAAGTTTTCTACGGAAAAGGCGGTGTGGTAGTAGTCAAGACCTGTGTCCAGGACTGCCACGACCATGCCCGTGCCGTCGTATGCAAAGTTGGAGGAGTCGAAAATACCGGTTTCGTACACGTCCACCGTATTTTCCACCAGCTGTGTTTCTGCGGGCAGGTAGACCTCGCCCACGATGGGCGTCGCCTTGCCGTCCAGAAGCCGGTCGACCTTTGCAAGGTCGCCTGCCTTGATGGTGATCTCAAAGCCGGAGAGCACGGTGTTATACTCTAATCCGAGCGTGTACTCCAAGCCTGCGGCGTCAAGGTCGGCAAGCAGGGAGGCCTGCTTTGCGGCGATCTTTTCCTTGACGGCCTCTGCCGCCTCGGTCTTGGCATATTCGGAGAGTGACAGCTCTGTGTCAGCCTCCTTGTAGGCCTGCATCACGCCGGGGAGATCGGTTTTGATGATCAACGAGATGATGTCCGTATCCGATACGGTGTCGGGCAGCTTATGTACCACGTTGCTGTCAAACAGGCTTTCGGTGTCGGTGAAAATATCACCGTCAAAAAGGCCGATGTAGTCGGTCCTTTCCGAGCCCGTGACGGACAGCGAGGACATGGTCAGAAGCGTGGACAGCACCATAAGAAGGGCTATGATGCTCGTGATCACTCTTGCGATTGTTTTGCTGTTCATTTGGTGTTCTTGCCTTTCCTGAATTTGTTCTTTTTTACTCAACTTGTAAAAGGGGTAAAAATGTCGATATACATTATAATTATACCACACATCGCGTGCGCGCGCAAGTATAATATTATGAAATATGTTTGTATATATAGCATAAAAATAATCCGAGCTTGATTGAAGATTGCGCCAAAGAAATACAAAATTCGGCAGTCGGCTTGATATTGAAAATAAAGGTCTTGATTTTTCGGACGGCTTGTGATACAATAGTACCAACAATTACTATTTTATAATCGGCAGGTTTGCGCAGACGCAAATTTCCGAGTGACAATGCTATAAAAAGTACGTAAAATAGGAGAAAGCAAATGAGAAACATCAAAAAAGCAACAGCTCTGGTGCTTGCTTTGCTCATGGCCCTTGCCGTGATGCTGACGGGCTGCAAAACCCCCGATGCAGGTGAGGAGACCACCACCGAGGCCGGCAGCACTGAGCAGACAACTCAAGCCGACACCACCCAGACTCCGGGCGGTGACGCAGCAGAGAAGCAGGCTTATACGGTCGAGGTCAAGTCGATCGGCGGCATGGCGATGGAGGGCGTGACCGTCAAGGTTTATGCCGATGCAACGCTGGAGGATCTGGTCAATTTCGGTACGACCGACGCACAGGGCAAGGTCAGCATCGAAATGCCTGTCAAGGAGGGCTACGTGGCCGAGCTGTCGGGATTGCCCGCAGGCTACGAGTGTGAGCCCTATTATGAATTTGTTGGCGGCGGTGTCAGCATTTACGTGGTGTCCCGCGTCATTTCGGATACCAATATCAACGGCGTTTCCTACAAGGTCGGTGACGTTATCCGTGACTTCACGGTCGTGGACAGCGACGGTGTCTCGCATACCCTTTCCGAGATCCTGCAGGAAAAGGAGCTTGTTGTGCTCAACTTCTGGTATACCACCTGCTCCTGGTGCGTAGAGGAATTCCCCTACATGGAGACCGCATACCAGAACTATAAGGACAAGGTTGAGGTTCTGGCACTCGATCCCTACGGCACGGATACCGAGGGCGCGATTTCGGATTTCAAGAATACCATGGGGCTTTCCTTCCCCATGATCAAGGATTATAATGCTCTTTATGCCGCATTCGGCGTCAATGCATTCCCCACCTCCGTATTTGTAGACCGCTACGGCGTGATCTGCCTGATCGAGGAGGGCGCATTGATCGGTGACCAGCCCTTTACCGTGGCATTCGATCACTTTACGGGCGACGATTACGTGCAGGGACTGCATACAAGCGTAGACAGCCTTGTTCCCGAGGTGGAGATCAACGTTTCCATGCCCGAATCCTCCGAGATCGCGGCAGCCATCAACGGCGAGGGCTTCCATGCAAGCTACCGCCCCGAGGAATCCGAGGAATATAAGGATCTTACCTGGCCCTTCGTGCTGGGTGAAAAGGACGGATATGCGTGCATCAAGCCCGCAAACACCGGTGTGGCAAACTCTTATTCGATTATTTACTGTGACGTCGAGCTGAAGGCGGGTGAGGCAGTCTGCTTTGATTACTTTACCTCCTCGGAAACCTACAACGACGTGCTTTACGTTATCGTGGAGGGTGAGGACACCTATTCGCTGTCCGGCCCGGGTACTGCGTGGGGTACCTGCTATCCTTACGTTGCTACCAAGGACGGCACGTATGAGGTTGCGTTGACCTATGTCAAGGACGGTGACACCGACGTGGGTGAGGATACCGTTTACGTGACCAATATGCGCGTGGTGGATATGGCAAATATCACAACGCCTACCTTCATTCCCCGTTACGCAGCAACCGACAGAGCTGAGGATGGCTTTGGCTATAATACCTACGTGGACGTTGTCTTCAACGAAACAGACGGCTACTACCACGTCGGCACGGCCGATGGCCCGCTGCTTCTGGCAGATCTGATGGGATATACCCAGTTCAGCCAGCAGTCGGTATTCGATATGGCGTATAACGGCCTGATCGGCGGCGATGAATTCTACGAAAAGATCGTGGATTATTGCTCTTATGCATCCAATTCCCAGCTGGCGGGCATCTGCACGGTCAATGCAGAGCTTGCAGAGCTGCTCAAGACAGTTGCCTCCACCATGGGTGCTGAGGGACACGATAAGGAATGGCTGCAGCTGTGTCTGTACTACGATGCATACGGCACCGAGGGACAGCTGGTCGATCCCATTCAGGGACTTGCGCCCTTCTGCGCGTATAAGGCAGAGATCGGGGAGAACAATTCCTTTACCTACAACCGCGTGATCATGCCCAGAGGCTTGCTTGCCGAGTTTATTCCCACGGCTTCGGGCGCGTACCGCATCACCTCCTTTGCCGATCAGCAGGTTGACGGCTGGCTGTTCGATCAGAACCGCAACGAGCTGCTGGTTTACGAGCATTGCGAGCGCATGTACACCGATTTCGGCAACGTTTCCATGGTCTATTACATGGAGGCAGGTACTCCCTATTATATTGATATTGCGTACTGGGATGTTTACGGTGTTGGTACAATTCCTTATACCATCGAATATCTGGGCGAGAGCTACGATTACTTCCGTACCTGCGCTCCCGGATACTTCACCTACTATGAAAACGAAAACGATCAGGTGACCAACGAAATCGTAGCCCTTGGCATTGACGTTGCACTTGGCGAGGACGGCTACTATCACGAGCTGCGTGCGGACGGCAGCCTTGGCAGCATCATATATGCCGACTTTACCAGCGTTTCCACCATTTTCAGCCATTCTCTGGTTGAGATGATCGATCTGAACGCCTTCAACTTCAAGTACAGCGAGGGCGATCTGCTGATCATGAGCTACATGGAGAGATATCCCGAGAATACAAAGGAAAAATTGCAGGAGATCTGGGGCGACGCGTTTGAGGAGTATGCCGAGGAATATAAGCTTGACGAGGTGCTTGCGGGCAAATACCACGGTACGGGCGACGAAATGACCGCTGTTGCAAGAAAGTATGCGGAAATGGTTCTGCCTTCAAGCCAAGAGGCTCCCGAGCTGGAGGGCTGCGTGGCAGTCAATGCAGAGCTTGCAACGCTTTTGCAGAAGCTGATGGATAAGTACACGTTTGAGGGCGTGGATGATTCCTGGACCAAGCTGTGCTTCTACTACCAGCACCTGGGCGCATAATTTCCGATCTGTTTTGCCGAACCCTTTGCAAAAAGGGTTCGGCAATGATGCCTTATTGCGAATTTTTCACAAGGCGATAACTTAACGAAGGATTAAAAAATCAACTATACTGACTGATATTGAGGCTTTAAAGATGATTCTGATGAAAAACAAAGCGTTATTTGCGCTGATTGCTGCACTTTTGTGCGGCTGCTTGCTGCTTGCCGGTTGCGAGGGCGGACAGGAGCAGGAAACAAGCAGCACCGCGGACACAACTGCTCCTGCCGAGAGCGTGACCGATCCCGTAGAGGATTCCTCTGATCCCGCGCAGACCGAGCAGGGAACACAAAACGGCGGTGAGGAATCCGGAACGCAAGGTGACGGCGCAACGAGTGATGAGCAGACCACATCCCCCGAAACCGAGCCTGTACCCGATACCGTGACTTATACGGTCAGCGTGATCGGCTCGGACGGCAACCCCAGGCAGGGGGCGCTCGTGCGCATCTTCAAGGGGGAGGAGCAGGTGACCATGGCGGTGACCGCTGCCGATGGCAATGCGACCGCAGAGCTGCCCGCTGACACGTATGCGGTTGTCATTGACAACGTTCTGGGCGAGAATTACAGCAAAGAGGGCTGCACGCTTACCCCGGACAGCACCTCGCTTACGGTAAATCTGTACGGTATTCCCGCACCGGGTGAGGAGATCTATGCATACAGCGCAAGCGCGGATGATTATATTTCCTACATGGCAAATAAGCTCTCCGAGGGCAGCTATGGCATTTCCGTCAATGCGGACGATATGACCTATTATCTGTTTACCGCATCGCGAGGCGGTACCTTCAGCATCAGCACCGACGCTGAATTGCCCGTATCGATCGGGTATTTCGGCTCCACCTCATACGTCCTGGCCGAGTCGGTTGCGACAGAGGAGAATAATGCCATCACCGTGGACGTTTACGATGATATGGTGTTCAATTATGCGTTTGTGATCGGTGTCAGATCCGAGGAGGCAACGCTTACCGAATGCGTGCTGAGGATCGAGTATCTGTCCGAACGCGAGACCACCGAAAACGATGTTCCCTGGAATGATCTGATGCCGACCGAGGTGCTGACACAGTACACGATGGGCGCAGGGACACCGACCGATTTTGCCGTGGACAGCGCAGAGATCACGCTTGTTTACAGCGAAAATGACGGCTGTTACCACGTGGGCAGCGAGGACGGCCCCGTGGTGCTGATCAATCTTGGCAACGATTCGCTCTATATGGATGCGCTGACCACCGTGTGCGGGAATATGCGCCTTGGTGTGTACGTGTACGGTGAGGATGGCAAGCTGCTCTCCAAGAACAGCTACAACGAGCTGATCTGGGCGTACGATGCAGTCAGCGACGGCGGCTATTATCCGTTGGACGATACGCTGATCGATATGCTCAAGACCTTGGGCGACTATATGGGCTGGTATGATCCCGCATCTCCCATGTATTTGTTTGGGGGCGTGGCACTCGAGCCTGCGAACGCGTTCCTGTTTGCCTGCGTTTATTTGAAGTAATCGGAACCGGACTTTGAAATTTTGCAAAAATGCATATAAAAGGAGAAAGAATATGAATTTCAAGAGATTTTTCGCGCTGCTTGCAGCAGCACTTATGCTGTGCGTTGTTCTGACTGCCGTTGCATGTGATGGCGGTGAGGGCGAACAGACCACCGACGCAACCACCACGGATGCCGCTACCACCCAGGCACCCGCTACCGAGAAGGACAGCGATACTGCCACCACCGAGGCCGAGACCGAATCCGGCAAGGTGACCTACACCGTGAAGGTCGTGGATGCAAACGGTGCGCCCGTCAAGGACGTTGCCGTGCAGTTCTGTGATGCAAACGGCTGCCGCATGCCGGTTGCCACCAATGCCGAGGGCATCGTAACCCTGACCGATAACGAGAGCGACTTCCACGTCACACTGGCAAGCGTTCCCGCAGGCTTTGCAGCAGATACCACCGAGTATTATTTCGACGGTGAGGTTGAGCTGACCATCACCCTGCAGGCGGAGTAAGAATAAAATAAAAGCAGCAGGAATTTGCTCGTTTCAGAACAAATTCCTGCTATTTTTCTTTTCATTCACAGCCACATGGGCTGTTTTTTTATTGAATCTTTTCTTTATCTGTCACGATCAGCGTCTGCAGGGCGCTGATGGTAAAAGACGCTTGCACGTGCTGCTCGTCCAGTTTGGTGAAGGTGGCGGGCAGGATCTGCTCGGTAAAGGGATCGTACAAAACGAGATCACTTTGATCTGTGGTGTTTGCGCCAAGCGTGACGGCCATGTGCTGCTCATGCTCCTCGGCATTGACAAACAGGAAGGAGAGCCCTCTGAACAAGACGCACTTGCAAACCACGCCGTGCGTGGGCTCGGTTGCAAAGCAAGGGAGCGTGTGGGTGGGGAGCTTTTCAAACAATTCGGCTTCATTTGCGACCATGGTGGCGAACATGTGCTGCGAAATCGCGGGGAAAATGTCGCTTTGTGGGGAAAGAATGATCAAGCCCTGATCTGCAAGCTTTTGCAGAACGGCAGCCGCTCTGTCGCAAAGCTCCATGGGAGGCAGCACCAGAGCGCTGTAAATGTGTCCCGTAGGTGTGTGCAGCCATCCGCCCATCATGCGGCATTTTTCCAAGTATTCGCAATCGGTAAAGTCAAAGTCGATCTGGCGGTCAAGCAGAGCGTAGAAGATGCTGCGCAGGCCTTCGGCGCAGGCGTTTTCTTCGGTGCAGTATTCACCGTAAAAGGCTGCAGAGCCCTTATGGTGCATCTGGAAGGTCTCGATGGGGTAGTAGAGCATGACGTTTGCCTTGTGTCTGCCCCTCATGATCATGTCGGCGCGGCCAAGAGATTCGTTGATCTGCTTGTACAGCGCGGGCTCGGCCTGCCGCTCGCTGTAATAGGAGGTGAAGGTATCCACGCCCAGCGCGTATTGCAAACTCATGGATGCGTACATTTGCATGGGAGTGACCTTGCCGCCTTGCGCGTGTGCCGAGACCTCGCTCATGACGTGCGGACGGCCGTATGCGTGTGCGATCGAGGAAACCAGCTTGGGGGTGAAGGCATCCTTGTGTACCAAAGTGGGGATAGAATGCAGCATATCGATGCCTGGAGTGTGCATGTGGCGCAAAAGTGAGAAAAAATTGCCCTCAAACATCACGTGGTGGCGGATGTCGTCCTCCAAGAGGATATGCCCCGAGAAGGGCAGGCCGTGCAAAGCACACCAGTTGGCAAGCTGCGCAAAATAGCTCTGCTCGTAAAGGTCGGAGAGCAGGCGGTAGTAGTCGTATCTGACCTGCTTTGCCCACTCGGACTCGCCACGGAACAGGTAAATCAGGCTGGGCGCGAGGGGATACGCGTAACGTGCCGAGAATTCGTTTTCCACGTCGCGGCCAAAATTGACTACGGGGTAGAGCGGCAGCGTGTCGTCGTATTGGTCGTGAACGCGGGACGGATAGATGCCTGCGTTGATGTAGCAGCCCATAAAGGAGGGCTCGTCGGTAAACATGGCCTCGATCTTGCCGTCGCCCCCGGCCAGGTGGTGCTTGGTGTAGGCGTAGCAGGGCTCGTAGGTGTTGCGGATAAACTCGCGGATCGCGTCGGGGTTGGTCACGTCAATGTAGCGGCGCGCCTCGCATACGTTGTGCTGCGCGTGCGTTCCCTCGTACAGGCGCTTTTTGATAAAGAAGCAGGCAAGCGCGGGGGAGTCCGAGGGGTTTTCCAGCGTGACGGGTTGTGCGGTCTTGTCGAAAACTGCGTGCAAGCAGCAAAAATCCGTGATCTTTCCGTCGGAACAGGGGTAAGAGGCGGCGAAGAGGAAGCATTCGTGCCCGCGCGGCAGCTCTTCTGTCACGCTCTGTCCGGGTGCAAGCTCACGCGTCAGCATCACGATGCCGAGCGCCTCGTAGTCGGGGTTTGCGTCCACGGTCAGGCCTCCCGCGCCGCCGCTGGGGTAGCCCTTTTCGTCGTAAAGCCAGACGCGCAGCCCCATTTCGCAGGCGGTGTCAATGGCGATGGCCATTTTGTGCCATTCCTTAGGATCGGTGGCGTAATTTCTCTGGGAAACGTTGGTCACCACGCCGCCAAAGCCGCGCTCGGCAAGGTATTCAAGGTGTCTTTTGACGGCAGCACGCAGCGCGTCGTCGTCAAGGCCGGGATCATGCACAAGCTCGTGCGTGATCTTGAGGGGAAGGTGTTTGTTCTCAACCGTTTTCATCCTCGGCTCCTTTCTCTTCATAAGCTGTCAGGTCGATCTTGGCAAGCTCTGCTTGCGAGATCCTGCCCTTGGTCTTTTCGTAGTAGGCAATGTTGTTGCGCAGCATGAAAAGGAATTGGTTGTTGGGTGTTCTGCCCTCCTTTTCGCTGATCAGAATGAACTTGCGCAGCATGTCCTCGGACATGTGCAACGTGAATTCGCGTTGATTTTTCTGTGCCATGGTAACTCCTTCTTATTTGGAGGTCGGAACGACCACCGTGCCGATGTTATAATATTTCAAGATCTTCAAGGCCTTTTCGGTTGGCTCAAAATAGACCACGCATTTTTCGTCCTCCAGCATGAAAATGCCGTAATAGAGGTCGGGCGCCTGCAAAGAGGACATGCATTTGAAGTCGCGGTTGCATTTCTGTGCCGATACGTAAGCCTCGGCGGCCTCGTCGTAGGGCGCGATCTTCTGAAAATCGCGGATATTGATTGTGAACAGCTTTTTTCTTGTTCTGCCGCCCCAGATGGTGGTGAAGGTGATCTCGCCCGAGAGCATGGAGTATTCATATTCGGGGGAAACGAAGCGCCATGTGAAAAAGATCAGCACCCAGTCAAGCAGGGGCAGGAAGGTGATCGCCCAGGGAAAGGTGAGCAGAAAGGCAAGCAGGTAGGCTGCGTTGAATATGACGTACAGGGCGATCATCATAAAGCGCCGCCATCTCCAGATGCCCTCGTTTTTTTGCTTGACGATGTATTCGTATTGGTTCATAATAACCTCCCCTATGTTTTCTGTCTAAATTATACCATAAGGAACGCGTGATTTCAACCGATTTGTGCGATTTTTTGCATGAATTCTCTTGCCGCCCTCTTGCAACGCGCACGTTTTTATAGTATAATATTTGTAACTAACTAAAGTATACACGGAGGTACGGCTATGAAAGCGGTCATCACTGTAACAGGTAAGGACAGCATGGGCATTATTGCAGGCGTTGCAGGCAAGTGTGCGGAGCTGGGTGCGAATATCGTGGATATCTCGCAAAGCGTTCTGCAGGAGTATTTCGCCATGATTATGTTGGCGGATATTGACAGTCTGCAGGTGGATTTTTCACAGTTTGTGGATGAGTTGGAGGCATTTGGTGAGCAGAAGGGGCTTTCCGTGCAGGCAATGCACGAGGAGATCTTCAACACCATGCACCACATCTGAGGAAGCTTGCGATATGATTGAAACCAGAGATATTTTAGAAACCATCAACATGATACGCCAGGAGAACCTGGATATCAGAACGGTCACCATGGGCATCTCGCTCTTGGATTGCGTCAGCGATGACGTGAACGTGCTGTGTGACCGCATTTACGACAAGATCACGACAAAGGCCGAGCATCTGGTCGAAACGGGCAATAAGATCGAGAAAAAGTACGGCATTCCGATCGTCAATAAGCGCGTGTCTGTCACGCCCGTGTCGCTCATTGGCGGCAGGGCTGACCGCGAGGGGTATCTCAAGATCGCGCATACGCTGCAAAGAGCGGCTGAGCAGACGGGCATCAACTTTATCGGCGGCTTTTCCGCACTTGTGCATAAGGGCATGACTGCGGGTGAGCGCGAGATGATCCTGTCTATTCCCGAGGCGCTTGCCACAACGCAGATGGTCTGCTCCTCGGTCAACGTGGCTACTACGAAAGCGGGCATCAACATGGATGCCATCGCCATGATGGGAAAGGCCATCAAGCAGGCGGCGTACCTGACGCGCGACAATCAGTCGATCGGCTGCGCAAAGCTGGTCGTGTTTGCCAACGTGCCGGAGGATAACCCCTTTATGGCGGGTGCGTTCCATGGCGTGGGCGAGCCGGATACGGTCATCAACGTGGGCGTTTCGGGCCCCGGCGTGGTGTCCAGCGCCATTGCAAGGGCGGGGGATTGCGATCTGTCTGCTCTTGCGGACGTGATCAAAAAGACCGCGTTCAAGATCACGCGCGTGGGCCAGCTGGTGGCAAGCGAGGCGTCGGCTGCTTTGCACGTGCCGTTTGGCATCGTTGACCTTTCGCTGGCACCCACGCCTGCCGTGGGCGACTCGGTGGCGCATATTTTGGAGGAGATGGGCTTGGAAAGCACGGGTGCGCACGGCACCACGGCCTGCCTTGCCATGCTCAACGATGCGGTCAAGAAGGGCGGCGTCATGGCCTCCTCGCACGTGGGCGGCCTTTCGGGAGCGTCTATTCCCGTTTCCGAGGATGCGGGCATGATCGCAGCGGTCGAGCGCGGTGCGCTTTCGATCGAAAAGTTGGAGGCAATGACCGCAGTTTGCTCGGTCGGCCTTGATATGATCGCCGTTCCGGGCGACGTGGACGAGGCGGTCATTTGCGGTGTGATCGCGGATGAAATTTCTATCGGAGTGGTGAATAATAAGACCACTGCGGTGAGAATTATCCCTGCATATGGTAAGAAAGTGGGGGACAGCGTTGATTTTGGCGGTCTTTTGGGGACTGCGCCCATTATGGCGCTGCGCGAGTATTCGCCTGCCAAGTTTATCGGACGCGGCGGACGCATTCCTGCACCCATTCATAGCCTGAAAAACTGAAAATACTGATAAGAGGTGTCTTATGAAATTTGAAAAAGACACGGGCGGATTTGAAAAAGTGGTGGACGTGGCCACGAAATGTGTTGATACTGCCGATAAAGTGGTGAACTTGGTTGGCAAAGTAGGAAACACGGGAAGAAAAGTGGGAAAAATGAAAACATCCACCAAGGTGGGGCTGATGCTGGGCGGTGCGTTGGCCTTCTGCTTGTTCCCCTTGCGCCTGGCTTACGACAGCGAAACGGGTGAGGGAGAGTATAAATCCCTTTTGGTCAGCGTCAAGCGCACACAGCGTCCCGAACGCCCCACAAATGAGGCAAAACCAAGCGGTACGCACAGCGTTTCGTGGGAAATGTTCCCCACCGTGCGCGTAAAGCCATCGCATATCGATCCCTGTACGCTGCCGCCCGCACAGAAAAAAGCGCCTGTCAAGGCTGTTCCCATGCAGACCTGCAAGGTACAAAAGGCACAGCCTGCCGTTCCCGTCAAGCTGTGCGCCGGTGAGGAAGAGAGATGACTCCCACACAGATCGCAGGGCAGGTGATCAGCGTCATGGCCATGGCGCTGATCATTCTGTCGTTTCAATTCAAACGCCGTTCCTTGTATTACGTCATGCAGGTCAGCGGCAACGTGCTGTTTGCCATCAGCTTTTTGCTGCTTGGTAACGTGGCCGCCTGCCTGATGAATGCCATCGGCATCGTGCGTGGGATCATTATGATCTGCCTTGGCAACAAGAGGCAGACGTGGGCGCTGGTGCTGATCAATGCGCTGTTCCTCGCAGGCACGGTGCTTGCAGGCACGGTCGGCGGTGGCGGCTGGGGCTGCGTCGTATCGCTCATTCCGCAGGTCGCCGGGACGTTTTCCATGTGGTACGGCTCGGACAATGCCATCCGCTGGATCCAGCTGAGCATCATCTCGCCCTTGTGGTTGGTCAATAATACGGTCATTTCGCTGTCTGTCGGCGGCATTATCTGTGAAGTTTTTTGCATGGTTTCGGCTGCGGTCTACCTGATCCGCATGAAAAAAGAAAGAAAAAGTGCGTAAAGGGCTTGCAAATCGCATCAATGCGATGTATAATGGTATTGAAAACCACAAAGAATTGCAAGGAGAACGGATATGGACGCCCAAAAATTCAACCAACTGATCAGTCAGGCGGTGGATGATGCCGATCTGGTCAGCGCCGAGATCCCTTCGATCGATTTGTATCTGGAGCAGATCTTGTTGCTTGTGGCCGAAAAAAACAAACAGGGCAGCAGTACGGCAGACCGCACGCTGACCAAAAATATGATCAACAATTATTCCAAGGACGGGCTGATCACGCCCATCAAGGGGAAAAAATATTCCAAGGAGCAGATCGTGCAGATGCTGGTGGTGTATTCGCTCAAGAATACGCTGTCCATCGAGGATATCAGGCGTGCCGTGGAGGGAATCTATGCCAAGGACGATTATTCGGGTGAAAAGCTGATCCGGGCTTACGATAAGGCCATGGCCATCAAGCAGTCGCATAAAAGCAGCTGTCCCGAGATCGTGCAGGAGCTGTTGGCAGCCGAGGGACTGAACACCGAAAACGGTGAGGATTATTTCATCGCGCTGCTTGCGGTGGCATCGCTGTCTGCTTATTTCCGCAATATCGCAAGGGCCATGCTGGAGGAATATCCCGTGCCGCCCAGTGAGGATGAGCGGAAGGCGCGCGAAAAGGAAGAGAAAAAGGAGCGCAAGGCCAAAAAGAAGGCTGAGGCTGCTGAGAAGGCATCGGAGGATAAAGATAAAAATGAAGCCGGTCAATGAGTTGACAACCCCTGCGCTTGCTTATCTTGGCGACGCGGTCATCGAGCTGTACGTCAGAGAGTCGCTGGTTGCGGCAGGGTATTCCACCTCTGCAGCGCTCAACCAAAAGGCGTTGGACTATGTCCGTGCGGGTGCGCAGGCAGAGGCGATGCAAAGAATCCTGTCGCTTCTTACCGAGCAAGAGCAAGCGGTTTTCCGCAGAGGGCGCAATATGGGACATGGCAACGTGCCAAAAGGAGCAACGGTTGCCCAGTACCGTGCCGCTACGGGCATGGAGGTGCTTGCGGGATATTTGCACGTGCTTGGCAAAAAGGAGCGTCTGTACGAGCTTCTGGACGCAGCGTATACGTTTGAAAATACAGATTTATAAAATGACACAATGAAAGGAAGTTTGAATCATGAGCAATCCCAAGGTTGTATTGCATATCAAGGAGTACGGGGATATTACGCTGGAGCTGTATCCCGATAAGGCACCCGAAACGGTGGCCAATTTCGTGAAGCTGGTAGAGGAGGGCTTTTATTCCGGCCTGATCTTCCACCGCGTGATCCGCGGCTTTATGATCCAGGGCGGCGGTATGGACGAGGGCTTTAACCAGAAGCCTGCCAAGTCGATCAAGGGCGAGTTTCGTTCCAACGGCTTTGCGCAGAACGATCTGCGCCATGCCAAGGGCGTGATCTCCATGGCAAGAACCCAGGTCAAGAACTCCGCATCCTCCCAGTTCTTCATCATGCACGCAAATTCTCCTCACCTGGACGGTGAGTATGCAGCGTTCGGTGCGGTCACCGAGGGCATCGAGGTCGTGGACGCCATCGCGGCTACCAAGACGCGCAGCGTGGGCTGGTATGACGATGTACCCGTATCTCCCATCGTGATCGAAAGCGCAGAGGTTATTGCGTAAAAAACCGAGTGATCGGGCGGATCAATTCGCGAAACATCAGAAAAAGGGCTGTTTTTTGAAGACAGCCCTTTTTGAAATGGATCCATTTTATATATCGTGACGGATATATTTTGCGCCGCCCACCAGGTAGTTGATGCCCGACCAGACCGTGATGACGATCATGGCAGCGGTGGTGATCAGCGAAAGAGGCATATAGGTCGTCATGAACGTGGGGAAGGACGCGCCGGGGATGGCATAGATCAGCGGCTCGATGATCACGGTGCAGATGCAAACGATCTGCAGCACGGTCTTGATCTTGCCAAGCATGTTGGCGGCAATGACCTGTCCGTCGCCCTGCACAGCCAAAAGACGAATGCCTGTCACAGCCAGCTCGCGGAAGATGACGGCCACGGTTGCCCAGATAAACAGCGCGTGGATAGACTTGTAATCCGATTTGTACAGGATCATGAGCATCGCACCGATTACCATCAGCTTGTCTGCCAGCGGATCCATGAATTTGCCGAAATTGGTGACAAGGCCGTATTTGCGTGCGATCTTGCCGTCCAGCATGTCGGTCAGCGAGGCGGCAATGAACAGCACCACGCCCACGATATTGCAGACGGTGTGCGCGACTGCGCCGATTTCAAAAAGCTCGGGAACGGCCATGACTGCCATAAAAATGGGTACCATGATCATGCGCAGCACGGTCAGCTTGTTGGGAAGATTCATTTTCATCATAACCTCCATGCCGCCCGGGGCGGCTCAATTTTATTTTTGCACGGCCTCGCCAAACAGGTCGTAGTCGATCACGTCCGAGATCTGTACGTTAACGTAAGAACCGGGTGCGGGACGATAGGGGGCGCGGAAATATACCTTGCCGTCAATGTCAGGCGCATCCGCGTCGCTTCGGCCAAAGCAGGTTTCGCTGACAGGATCGTAATCCTCGCAAAGCACGCGCACGACCGTACCGATCTTTTGCTCGTTGAGCTCAGCACCGATCAGCATCTGCTCCTTCATGATGATGTCGTATCTGTCCTGCTTGATCTGCTCGTCGATCTGATCGGGGAAATCATAGGCGGGGGTGTCCTCCTCGCGCGAGTAGGTAAAGACGCCCAGGCGGTCAAATCTCGCCTCCTTGACGAATTCGCAAAGCTCCAAGAAGTCCTGCTCGGTCTCACCGGGGAAGCCCACGATAAAGGTGGTGCGCAGCGTCATGCCGGGGATGGTGCGCAATCTGCGGATGGCATCCTTGATCATTGCGCTGTCACCGTGGCGGTTCATGGCCTTGAGCATGCGGTCGCTGATGTGCTGGATGGGCATGTCGATATACTTGATAATGCGGTCGTTGTCGCGGATCTCTGCAACAAGCGCGTCGGTGATCTTGTCGGGATAGCAGTAAAGAAGGCGCAGACGCACGGTCTTTGTTGCGTCGGTAATGGCGCGCAGCAGCTTGTCCAGGGCGTACTCCCCGTACAGATCCAGACCGTAGCGCGTGATGTCCTGCGCAATGATTGAGATCTCGCGCGCACCCAGCGCCTCCAGCTGCACGGCCTCCTCCACCAGCTCCTCGATGGGACGGGAGCGGAACTTGCCGCGGATGCCGGGGATGGCACAGTATGCGCAGCGGTTGTCGCAGCCCTCGCCGATTTTGAGGTAAGTGGCGTATTCGGGGGTGGTCAGCACGCGGTCACCGCCAAGGGCAACCGTATTTTTATCCTCTTTGGAGAAGTATTTTTGCGGAATTTTGGCCGTAACGGTCTGAATTGCCTCAACAATGTTGTGGATCGAGCCGACGCCAAGCACGGCGTCCACCTCGGGCATCTCCTCGATGATCTGCTCACCGTAACGCTCTGCAAGACAGCCGGTTACGATGATGGCCTTGAGATCGCGATGCTCCTTGAGCCAGGCAACGTCCAGAATGTTGTCAATGGCCTCTTTTTTTGCGCTTTCGATAAAGGCGCAGGTATTGACGATGATCACGTCCGCCTCGATGTCCTCGGGTGTGATCTCATACCCGGCCTCGGCCACGTGATGCAGCATAACCTCGGTATCCAGCTGATTTTTGCAGCAACCGAGCGAAATAAAACCGATTTTCATATAATTAAACCTCGTCCTCGTAGTTTACCATTCTACATTATAGCATACGTGCGCGTTGTTTGTCAAGCAGGCAGGGAAAAGAAAGGCCTATCGGAGGGATAGATAAAAGGCGGGGAAAGGGCTGTCCGCGCGCATCGGAAAAGTTTTATATCGGGATGAAAAGCGCATTGACTTATTCCCGCAAACGTGATAAAATAAATAATAGTAGTTATCATTATCATCGGAGGTCCCATGGCACTTATCAAACCCAACAGATTGATCGGCGACCGTGCGTTTTACAAAACGCTGATCACGGTCGCGCTTCCCATCATGCTGCAAAACGGTATAACCGAGCTTGTTTCACTCTTGGACAACGTTATGATCGGACATACCGGAACAGAGGAATACAACGCGGTTGTCATTGTCAACCAGCTTGTGTTTGTGTATATGGTGTGCGTGTTTGGCGCACTTGCGGGCGCGGGTATCTTTTCCGCGCAGTTTTACGGAAACCGTGACGACGAGGGCGTGCGCAACGCGTTTCGCTTCAAGCTGTATGCCGCAGGCACAGTCGTGCTGGTTGGCGCACTTGTGTTTGGCTTTGGTGGTGAGCAGCTGATCTCACTTTACCTGCACGATGCAAATGACGGTGCAGATCTTGCGCTTGTCACGCAATACGGTCTGGAGTATCTGCATATCATCATGATCTGTATGATCCCGCACGCTTTAAGCATGGTATATGCCTCCACCCTTCGCGAAACGGGTAAGACCGTCCCGCCCATGATTGCGGGCAGCGTGGCCTTGCTTGTCAATCTGGCGGGCAACTATCTGCTTATTTTCGGCAATTTGGGATTCCCCGAGATGGGTGTGCGCGGTGCAGCCCTTGCAACTGCTTTTGCAAGATTTGTGGAATTCGGCATCCTGCTTGTGTATACGCATGCAAACAAAAAGAAAAACCCCTTTGCAAAGGGGCTGTACCGCACGTTGCTGGTGCCCGGCGCTTTGATCGGACAGATTACTGTCAAGGGACTTCCGCTTCTGTTCAACGAGGTGCTGTGGTCCAGCGGCATGGCGGTGCTTGCGCAGTGCTACTCGGTGCGCGGATCGGTTGCGGTGGGAGCGTACGGCATCACCAGCACCATGAGCAATATGTTCGGCATTGCCATGATGGCACTTGGCAACGCGGTGGCCATCATTGTCGGACAAAAGCTTGGCTCGGGAGACATTGAGGGCGCAAAGCTTGCGGATTCGAGATTGATCTTTACCTCCACAGCAGCCTGTGCGGTCATAGGCGGAACCATGGCACTCACAGCACCTTTGTTTCCGCAGATGTTCTCCGAGGTATCCGAGCAATCGCGCGTGCTGGCGGTGGATATGATCCGCATTGCCGGATTGATGCTGCCTTGTAACGCTTTTGCACACTCTACGTATTTTACGCTGCGCTCGGGCGGACGCTCGCTGTTCGTCTTTGCCTTTGACAGCGGCTTTATGTGGCTGATCTGCGTGCCTGTGGCATTTATACTCGGCCACCTGACCTCTATTCCCTTAGTGCCCATGTATGCCATCGTGCTCTCACTGGAGCTGATCAAATGCGTGCTTGGCTTCTTCTTTGTCAAATCCGGCTTCTGGGCAAAAAATCTGATAAAGGCAGGTTGATTTTATGAAGCATCTGACTTACAAAACCGATCTTTGCGTGGTGGGCGGCGGCCTTTCGGGGCTTTGCTGCGCCATCGCGGCGGCAAGACACGGCATCAAGGTCGTTCTTGTGCAGGACAGACCGGTGCTTGGCGGCAACGCGTCCAGCGAGATCCGCATGTGGGTGTGCGGTGCGAACGGTGACGGAAACCGCGAGACCGGTATTGTCGAGGAGCTGATGTTGGAGAACTATTACCGGAATCCGGGGCTGAAATTCCCGATCTGGGACAGCGTGCTGTACGAAAAGGCCATGGCAGAGGAGAATCTGACGCTGCTTTTGGGAACCTCTTGTCTGGACGCGACCATGGACGGAGATCGCATCGTGTCGATCAAGGCGTGGCAGTCGTGGGCGGAGAGCTTCCATGAAATCGAAGCGTCGTACTTTGCCGACTGCTCGGGCGATTCCATTCTCGCCCCCTTGAGCGGTGCGGAGCATACGTATGGGCGCGAGGCAAAAAGTCAGTACGGTGAGAGAATTCCGCCCGACGTGGCAGATAAAAAGACCATGGGCATGAGCTGCCTGTTCCAGATCCGCGAGACTGACCATCCCGTCAAATTCACTCCGCCCGCATGGGCGTACAAATACCCGACCGATGCCGACCTGCCGCACAAATCGCACACCAAGGAGAGCAACTTCTGGTGGATCGAGGTGGGCGGTGAATGGGACTGCATTCACGATACCGACCGCTGCCGCGACGAGCTTTTAAAGATCTGCTACGGTGTGTGGGATCACATGAAGAATCACGGTGATCACGGTGTGGAGAACTGGGAGCTGGAATGGATCGGGTTTGTGCCGGGCAAGCGTGAGAGCCGTCGGTATATCGGCAAGTACGTGGTCACGCAGAACGACGTGGAGGCCGAGGGTAGATTTGACGACATGGTGGCCTACGGCGGCTGGACCATGGACGACCATTTTCCCGCAGGGTTTTACTATACAGCAGGGCATCCTACCATTCATCACCCCGCGCCCACACCTTGGGGACTGCCGCTGCGCTGCATGATCTCCAAGAATATTGAAAATTTGGTGTTCGCAGGACGCAATATCAGCGTTTCTCACGCAGCACTTTCCTCCTCGCGCGTCATGGCTACCTGCGCGGTGCTGGGACAGGCGCTGGGAACGGCGGTTGCGCAGGCAACAAAGGAGGGCTGCCACATTGAAAATGTGGATATTCCTCGCCTGCAGAAAGCCCTGATGGAGGACGACTGCTATCTGCCCTGGCATACAAGAGAGATCTGTGCGCTTTCGCGCTTGGCCGATTGCAGCGCCGAGGTGGTGCGCAACGGACAAGATCGCGGTGAGCAAAACGCGTGGATCGGCGGGGCAGGGGACAGCGTTACCTATACCTTTGCGCACGACGAGCCTGTTTGCGAGATCCGATTGGTGTTTGACAGCAATCTGGACCGCCCATACGACAATATGCCCTGCTCCTATCCCTTGGTGCAGCCCAAGTACAAGATTCCGCACACCTTGATTGACGCATATCGCATCGAGGGTGAGAGCGAGGATGGCGAGAAATTCTGTTTGGAAGTGAACGGGAATCACCAAAGATTCGTCAAGCACCGCGTGGATTGGTGCGTCAAAACCGTGAGCTTTGTACCGATTTCCACGCACGGCTGCGATCGGTTCAGATTGTTTGCGTTTGAGGTGAGATAAGCCTTTATCATGAATTCGGTAAGATGCTTTGCATGATTGCCTATCGTTGCCGAGAGGCGGCTGCCAACAAGCCCCATTCCGGCAACATAACAATTCGGGTGAGCGCTGCAAAGGCGTCCTCTTCCCCTACGGGGACGCCTTTGCAGCGCGTGTCGGCTCTGATGCGCATTCGATACAAACACTCGCAAAAAGCAAAAAAGCAAAAAAGCAAAAAAGTAAGGCAATATCAAACCGTGAAGGGATGGTATTGCTTTTTTGTCACTATTGACCGAACCACGGCGGGATATACTTGACAAATCAATGTGTATATGATACAATATGAATCACATATAGACTTTCATGGAGGCTTTTATGAAAAAGGTGAAATTGGGCATATTGCTGATCACATTATTGACCTTGTCGATAGTGCTTTGCTCTTGCGTGGGAGAGCAGGGGCCGCAGGGAGAAATCGGTGCGCAAGGCCCGCAGGGTGAGCAAGGCCTGCAGGGCGAAAAGGGCGAAACCGGTGCGCAAGGCCCGCAGGGCGAAAAGGGTGAAACCGGCGAAACCGGTGCGCAAGGCCCGCAGGGCGAAAAGGGTGAAAAGGGTGAAACCGGTGCGCAAGGCCCGCAGGGCGAAAAGGGCGAAACCGGCGAAACCGGTGCGCAAGGCCCACAAGGCGAAAAGGGCGAAACCGGCGAAACCGGTGCGCAAGGCCCGCAGGGCGAGCCGGGTAAATCGGCATATGAACTGTATTGCGAAAAATACGGTTATACAGGAAGCGAAGAGCAATGGCTGTATGATCTTTTGAATGGTAATTTGACTGAAAAGAAGCAATATACAGTTGCGTTTGACAGCAATGGCGGAAATGACGTTCCGAGTCAGTCGGTAGCTTTTGGTGAAAAAGCAACCCGTCCCGTATCTCCCGAAAAAGATGGATATGCATTTGCTGGTTGGTACATAAATGATGAAAAGTGGAGCTTTGTCGGTTACTCCGTTACGGAAGATATCACGCTTGTGGCAAGCTGGTCAAAAGTGTATAAGATTACGTATGATCTGGATGGTGGTGTCAATGCTCCGTCTAATCCCGACATCTTCATAGAGCATTCGGAGGTAGTGGTTTCTGCTCCGACAAAATCAGGACATATATTCCTTGGCTGGACATATGCGGGACAATCTGAGCCGCAAAAGGAATTGACCTTGCAGAATGTTTCGGCAGATATCACTTTGAAGGCAAATTGGGCGTTTGCGAAAAAGAGTGTTAACAGCATCGTTGTAGGCGGACAAGTTTTCAGAGGACATGATCCGAATGCTCAGGTTTTTTATCCTTCCTTGAGTGAATACCGCATCCATTTGGGTATCGATATTGCCGCAGATGCCAATGCACCGGTGGCTGCATTGTATGCAGGACTTGTCTATCAGATTTGGGATGATCCAATGATGGGAACGTGTGTAGCGATTGATTGCGGAAATTCCATTATGATCACTTACAAAAACCTTGCGTCCAATCTGCCCGAGAATATTGTTGTGGGAAACGAGATTGCGGAAGGCCAGAAGGTTGGAAACATTGGTGATACGGCTATAATGGAAATTGCCGATGAGCCTCATTTGCACTTCGAAATGACCATCAAGGATGAGTTGGTTGATCCGATGGAGTATATCGAGCCGTAATATATCAGAAATAAAAAAGGACACGTCGGGAAAAGCTTTTCCGTAACGTGTCCTTTTCATTTTTATTTCTCCAACTCCGCCAAGCGTTTGGCTGCGGCTGTGTGTCCTTTGGCAGCCGCTTTTTTGTAGAGATCGATGGCCTTGCGTCGGTCGCGCTGCGCTACGCCCTCGCCATTCTCATAGCACTCGCCAAGGCTGAAGCAGGCGTGCGGATGACCTGCGTCTGCGGCAATTTTGAGGTGCTTGACTGCCGATTCTGCGTCCTGCTTGGTTCCTTTTCCGTATTTTTCGCACCAGCCGAGGCTGTAATTGGCCGATACGTTTCCTGCCTTGGCGGCAATACCAAAGCACTTGACTGCCATGGCAAGATCCTTGGGCAGCTCGCGGCCGTAGAACCAAAGGTCGCCCATGCGGTTGACCGCCTCGATGCGTTTTGCGTCGCTGACGGGAGCGGTGGTGCCGGAGGGGGGAGATTGATAGTAGGATTCGATCGATTGCCCCGAGGCGGAAATGCGTGCCATTTCGTCCATAGCCTCATGGCTGCCCTCGATCATGGCGCGGCCGTAGTATTCCAGCGTCAGCGCAAAGTCGTGCTGCATGGAAATTCCCGTGGCATGGTACTGCCCCAGGCGGAACAGGGCGCTTGCAATGGCGCGCTTGTCGGGATGCTCGAAGAATGCAACCGTTTCCAGCTCCTGCACGGGTGTGCGCGCTCCGCGCACCTCGCTGACCGCCACCTTTTCCAAAAGCGAGCAGTACAACAGCGCGGATTGCTCTGCGCCCGTGCCTGTGCGGTGGCAATCCGCCAGCAGCAAAAGGGCGGAAAGGTTGCCGTCGTGTGCGGCGCGGCGCAGGGCGGCCACCGCGTTTTCGGGATCGCGTCCCGTGCCTATGCCATAGAGCAAGCATCTGCCCACGTGATAAAATCCGTCCGCCTCACCGCTCTTGGCTGCTTTTTTGTAAAGCGCGTAGGCGGCGTTTTTGTTTTGTGCCGTGCCGATCGCGTTTTCGTGGCAATGCGCTAAGGCAAGCATGGCAGGCACGTGGCCAAGCTCGGCCGCGCGCGTATACAGGGCTGCCGCGCGGGGCAGATCCTGCGCAGCGCCCACGCTGTATTGTAAGCAAAGCCCCAAGAGGTGCGATGCCTGCGGACTGCCGCTCTGTGCGCCGTCCTCCAGCCATTTGATCGCGTCGTCAAAGCTTTGCTTGGTACCCACGCCGTGCAAGGCGCAAAAGCCCAGCCAATACATGGCCTCGGGCTCGGCATGCCCCGATATGAGCGAGGCGCGGAACCACTTGACGGCCGCCAGCGGATCGCGCACAAGTCCCTCCCCGCAAAGGTAGGCTCTGCCAAGATCACAGCAAGCGCGTGGATTTTGCCCCTGTGCCGCGATCTGCAGCCACTTGGCGGCCTGCTCGGGATCGGCCTGTACCCCCTTGCCGTTTTTATATAAAAGATATGCGTCGTACTGTGCGGGAGCGCAGCCCGCCATGGCGGCGGCAACGCAAAGGGACGCGCCCTTTTGCTCGTCGCGCGCGATGCCGTTTCCGTCAAGGTACAGGCGCGAGAGACGGTATTTGCCGTGCGCGTCTCCCAGCTTGGCAGCCTCTGCGTAGCGAGCGGCTGCGGCACGCGGATTTTGCTCTGTGCCAAGCCCCTTTTCATAGCAAAGCCCCAGGCGGTAGCATGCGCCTGCGTGTTGCTGATCGGCCGCCTTTTGCAGCCATTCCCTTGCAAGCACGGTGTCCTTGCGGCAGCCTTTGCCGTAGAGAAGACAGCCTGCCAGATTGTTCTGCCCGTCTGCGCAGCCGTTCTCGGCCGAGAGCGTGTACCATTCGATTGCCTTTTGCATATCGCGCTCCACGCCGTCCCCGAATTCATAGCAGCTGCCCAGCGCGTACTGCGCCTCTGCAATGCCTTGCTTGGCGGCCTTTTCCAGATAGGAGGCGGCAAGGGCAACGTCCTTGCATACGCCGGATCCCTTTGCAAGACACAGGCCATACGCGTAGCAAGCGTTTTCTTCTCCCGCCTCGGCAGCGGTCTTGAAATGCTGTGCGGCACGCACCTCGTCCGCGGCAACGCCGTTGCCCTCGCGGTAAAGCTTGCCGAGATAGTAGTGTGCGGACATGTTGCCAAGCGCGGCAGCATCCAGAAAATGCCTGTGCGCGCGTACGGCATTGTGTGCCGTGCCGATCCCTTCCAGATAGCAAAGGCCGAGCTGCATGGTGGCGCTCACATGCTCCTGCTTGGCCGATTGCTGCAGGTACTGTACCGCGCGCTTGGGATCCTTTTGCGTCCCCGTGCCGTCCAAAAGGCAAAGCGCTGCGTAGTATTGGCCGCGCTTGTCGCCAAGTAGGGCAGCGTTTTCCAAAAGACGGAAGCCGCGCACGGGATCCTTTTGCGTCCCCTGTCCCTCCAGGCAGCAAAGCCCCAGCGTCACCAGCGCAAGCACGTGCTGCTTTTGCGCGGCAAGCGAGAGCCAATGCACGGCCTGCTTGTCCGAATAGGGCAGAAGCTGCGCTCGCAGATAGGATTGCGAAAGCTCAAACATGTCCTCTCCGTTTTCGCGGTACGCGCCCACAGCAGCCTTGATCAGGCGGGCAAGCCTGTCGTCGGGGCAGAGCTGCGCGTCGTGTGCGCCCTCGCAGGCGCATACGCCTGTGACGAATAAGCGATGCACAAGCGCAGGCTCGGGCGCTTGATCAAAGCCCTCGTGCAGCTTGACAAAGGTGTGGGGATAGCTTGCGTTGGGCTCGGTAAATCCTGCATGCAGAACGTGCAGCTTTCTTTCCTTTGCGGCAAGGATCAGCTGCTCCTGCATGGGATCTTGGTGCAGCTCTCCTACGATCAGAATGATCCCCGCGCGGCAGGCGTCGCGAAGGACCTCGGCACGCAGTCGGTCGGTTGCGCGTACCGAGAAGCCGTAGGTGTGGAGCATATGATAAAGGACGTCAGCCGTTTGCTTGTCGGCAGACGTGTATAAAAGCGGGATAAAGACGGCTGCAGGAGCCTGTTTTTGTGTTTGCTCGGGCTGCATGAGCGATCTCCTTTCGTTTTTGAAGCGTATATGGGTGAAAATCAATAAAAAAATCGTGAATTTTTGAAAAATTTACGAAAAAGGTCTTTTCAATTTGCGTGTTTTGTATTAAAATATAAGTAATAGATATTCGTATATCCATTATACATGCTTTGCGTGTGAAATGCAAGGCAAAAATTATGAAAAAATATCACCTTACATATAACGGAGGAAACGGTATGGAAAAGAAGAAGTACACACTGGTCATATCGGACGTGGAAATGAACGTGCTGACCGATGCGCCCTGGGAGTCGGTTGAAAAGATCGTGGGCATCTTGGATCGCAAGATGAGAGATATCCATCTCAAGAGCTACCGTTGCACAAAGAACCAGGCTGCGCTTTTGTGTGCGCTGGAGTACTGTGCCGAGAAGTTGACCTTGCAGGAAAGAAATGCCGAGCTGGAGGAGATCGCACAGCAGGATTCTGCCACCATTGAACAAAAGGAGCAGAGGATCGCAGAGCTGGAGGCAGAGATCGCTCGCCTGCAGGGAGAGAATGAGATCATGCACAATATCTTGGAGCGTGCCGCTGCATCCACCGAGCGCATCATGGGACACAGTGTGCCGGCAGAGGAGCCTAAGGCAGAGGAGCCTAAGGCAGAGGAGCCCAAGGCAGAGGAGCCCAAGCCCGAGGAGATCACCGAGCCCGAGAAGCCAAAGGCAGCCCCCGGGGCAGAGCCCGCGCAAGAGGAGCCTGTCGCGCAAGATGCTGCAGAGCAGGCAGCTGCAGCGCAGGAAGCACCCGAGCAGCTTTCGGTAGACTTTGAAGCGGACGCATCCGCACAGAGCGTCAACACCAAGGCAGCACAGGTCATTGAGGAAATTGCCGATAAGGAGGCTGAAATGCCCCGCGTCAAGGCAAAGAAGTCCAAGAACCGCTCTCGTGTAGGCTCTATGTTTGACCTGCTTACCTTTAACGATGTATAATCAAAAGCATCCGTATAGTCGATCTCTGCCCGAGCTGCTCAGCCCCGCAGGCTCGCCCGACGCATTACGGGCGGCGATCGACGGAGGAGCCGACGCCGTATATCTCGGCGGCGGCTCTTTTCATGCACGAATGAACGCGGATAACTTCGGCACGCAGCAAGCGCTTGCCGAGGCTGTTTCGCTGGCGCATTTCTGGGGTGTGAAGGTATACGTCACGCTCAATACCATGGTGTATGACCGTGAGCTGGATGCCGCCCTTGCGCAGGCCGAGCAGGCAGCGCGCGCAGGTGCGGACGGCCTGATCGTGGCAGACCTGGGGCTTGCTGCGCTGTTGCGTCGCGCCCTGCCCGAAATGCCGTTGCATGCAAGCACGCAAATGTCCGTTCACAGGGGAGATGCAGGCAAGCTGCTGGCGGATGCGGGCTTCAGCCGTATGGTGCTGGCAAGGGAAATGCCTGCCGATCAGATCGCGCAGGCGGTCAAGGAGAGTCCCATCGAAATTGAGATGTTCGTACACGGTGCTTTGTGTGTCAGCCAATCGGGGCAGTGCCTGTTTTCCTCGCTGGTGGGCGGACGGAGCGGCAACCGCGGCGAGTGTGCGCAGCCCTGCCGCCTGCCCTTCAAGGATGCAAGGGGCAAGGATCATTATCCGCTCTCGCTCAAGGATCTTTCGCTGGCAAGGTACGTCCCCGAGATCATTGATTCAGGCGTGGCGTCGCTCAAGATCGAGGGACGCATGAAGTCCCCCCAATACGTATACACGGTCACGCGCATCTGGCGTGAGCTGCTGGATACGGGCTGCGGTGCGAGTGAAGAACAGATGCTGCAGCTGAGCCGCGCATTCTCGCGCGGTGGATTTACCGACGGATATTATCGCCGCCGCAAGGGAGAGGGCATGCTGGGCGTGCGCTCTGCCGAGGATAAGATCGCCTCGGTCGGGATCGAGAAATTCCGTGGAATTACAAAGAAAATACCCGTTCGGATGCAGGCTTGCTTAGAGGCAGGGAAGCCCATGGAGCTGACCGTGTCCGCCGGGGAGCATCGCGTTTGCGTGACGGGAGAGGTACCCGAGGCGGCGCATACGCGCCCGATCTCGGTCGAGCAGGTGCAAACCAGTCTTTGCAAGCTGGGATCCACGCCCTTTGCCGCAAGCCAACCTGAGGTACAGATCACGGGAGAGGTCATGGTCGCGGCCTCTGCACTCAACGCGTTGCGTCGCGCAGCGGCAGAAAAGCTGGAGGAGCAGATGAAAAAGGCACTTGTTCCCGCACCCGTGCAAAGGGTGGCGGTGGAGCAGCCCGTCCCTGCAGGAACGCGCCAAGGCTGCCGCACGGCAAGATTTTTGCACCCTGAGCAGATCATCCCCGCGGCACGGGAATATTTTGACGTTCGCTATCTTCCTTTGGAGGTGGCGGCACAGGCCGACGTGCCTGCGTGTAACGGCGCGGTCCTGCCGCCCGTGATCTTCCCCGAGGAGTCGGAACGCGTCCGTGAGCTGCTTGCAAAGGTGCGGGAAAAGGGCATATGCCATTTGCTGGTGGGCAATATCGGACACGTATATTTGTGTGACGGCTTTGATTTTGTGTTGCACGGAGATTATCGCCTGAACACAGCAAATAACGCAACGGTTTGCGCATTGGAGCAGTCAGGCTTTGCGGACGTGATCGCGTCTGCCGAAATGAGTCTTGCAAGATTGCGCGATCTGGGCGGCAACACGGCTGCCATCGTATACGGCAGAGTGCCGCTGATGACGCTGGAAAGATGCGTCAATAAGCAAGCCGCAGGATGTGCGGCCTGCACCAGGGGCAAGGCGGAGCTGGTGGATCGCAGAGGGGTGAGATTCCCAGTCGTGCGTGAGTACGGCCACCGCAACTTGGTGCTTAACAGCCTGCCCACGGGCATGTCGGACAAGGGACGCGTGCTTGCGGAGTACGGCATTATTGCACAGCACTTTTTGTTTACGACCGAGAGCGCGGACGAGGTCGGCCGCGTGATCACTGCGTATAAAGAGGGACGCGCATTACCCTTTGCCGTCCGAAGAATTTGAGAATTTGGTGAGTGAATATGAAGAAAAGTATCATTGTGATCGTATCCATGATCATCCTGTTTTGCCTGATTACCGCAACCATTGTCAGCGCAAAGCGTGCAAGAGATCTGGCAAACATGCCGCAAAAGCCTTCCGTTGAGGGTGAGGAAACGACCGAGAGCGTAACCGAGGGAGAAACCGAGGGGGAAACCGAGCAAGGTCCCGAGGGAACGACCGAGGAGCAAACGCAGCCGCCGCAGGATCAGCTTGGGATTACATACGTGGAATATACCAAGGAGGCACACCCGGGTACGGGCATTGGCTATCGCGGCAGCGGAGAGAATGCACAGTACGTGATCGTGATCGATGCAGGGCATCAGCTGCACGCCATGGATCAAACCGAGCCGGATGGCCCGGGATCGTCTGCAGAAAAGCCCATGGTATCGGGCGGCACGCAGGGAAGCGTGACGGGCCTTGCCGAATACGAGCTGAATCTGCGCGTTGCCCTTGCTCTGCGTGATCTGTTGATCGAAAAGGGCTATACCGTGGTCATGGTGCGCGAGGTCAACGAGGTGGAGATCAGCAATGCCGAGCGCGCACAGCTGGCCAACCGCGCGGGTGCGCACGTCAATCTGCGCATCCATGCCAACGGTGACGCGGATGCGTCTGCCAAGGGCGCGATGACGGTCTGCCAGAGTCCTGCCAACCCCTATCATGCAGGGCTGTATGATAGCAGCCGCGCACTTTCGGATGCGGTGCTGGAAGCATTCTGCCAAAGCACGGGCATGGAGCAGCGCAGCGTTTGGGAAACTGACACCATGACGGGAACAAACTGGTCAAGCGTGCCTACCACCATCATTGAAATGGGCTTTATGACCAACGCCCAGGATGATGCCGCCATGGCAGCCGAGAATTTTGCAGCCAAGGCAGCAGACGGCCTTGCAAAGGGCATTGAGAATTATCTGTCGCAGTATCCGCCCGAGGAAAGCACCTCGGACGGTGAGCAGACTGCGCCGGACGGAGAATATGACATTGACTATGAAAGAGAGCGGGAGCTTGGTCAGACCTTTACCGATGTGTACATGACCGTGGAGGCGACCGCAACGGTGTGGGTACGTACAGAGCCCAGCACGCAGGGCGGTGACTCTACCAAGGTACATCATATCGAAACTTATGCGGGAAAGCGCATGATCTGCATCGGATTCGGTGAGAATTGGCACCGCGTGCTGATCGACGGGAAGGTTTATTACGTATCTGCTGCATATCTGAAAGCGGTTACGGAATAAGTATAATAGCGAGCTTTGTAATCAAACCAAAAGGAGGCCGAGCGAAATGAATGCTATGCTTGAGGATATATTGGCGCAGATCGGCGGAGGGCTGATCCTTTGCGCAGAGGCCGTGGGGGAGCGGGCAAAGCCGCTGACCGACAAGGTGTCGGCAGAGGTGCGTGCCGCTCTGGATGAGATCAGAACGGATATTGACGCTGTCAGACAGCGAGATCCCGCCGCCAAGAGCGATATAGAGGTGCTTTTGCTGTATTCGGGTGTGCATGCGCTGCTTGCGTATCGCGTTTCCCACAGGCTGTACGTGTCCAAGCACTTTTTCTCGGCACGCTTGGTCAGCCAGCTGGCAAGGTTTTTCACGGGCGTGGAGATCCACCCGGGTGCCACCATCGGCAAGGGGCTGGTCATCGACCACGGCTCGGGCGTTGTGATCGGTGAGACGGCCGAGATCGGAGATAACTGCACGCTGTATCAGGGTGTCACGCTGGGCGGTACGGGTAAGGACGTGGGCAAGCGTCACCCTACGCTTGGGGACGGTGTGTTGGTCGGTGCCGGTGCCAAGGTGTTGGGGCCATTTACCGTGTCGGACGGCAGTAAGGTGGCAGCCAATGCGGTGGTGCTCAAGGAGATTCCCGAAAACAGCACGGCCGTGGGCATTCCCGCACGCGTGGTCAAGCGTGACGGTGAGCGAGTCAGCGCCCCCGGCGCGGATCTCGACCAGGTACACATCCCGGACCCTGTACGCGAGGAGATCGCGCGCTTGGAGCAAAGGCTTGCCGAGATGCAGCAAGAGCTGGATAAATTGAAGCAAGGCGCAAATCACACGCAAGAGTGAATTGCAAGAAAGAAACTCTGTTCAGCCGGGCAGAGTTTCTTTTTTTCATTGGTCGTGATGGTAAAAGCAGAGCAACTGCCCCACCGGACAAGTAAGCAAAACGGATGCTCATCCGTTGGGGCAGGCTTTTTGTGCGCATCCCGCCCGTGTCATCCTGAGCGGAGAGAAGGTCGCAAAGCGACCGAAACGGAGTCGAACTGCGCAGCAGCACCGAGAAAAGCGGCTCGAACGCTTTTCGGAAGGTGGGATCTACGGGCGGTAAACATGCCCCTCGAAGATCCTCGGGACGCGCTGCGTCCCGACTTTTGAAAATCAGCAATTTGTTGCAGATTTTGAAAAGTTCGACTCCGAAAACACCCGCGCGGGGTGTTTTCTCCGCTCAGGATGACACGAGGGGCGCGCTTGCTTGTCCGACAGAGTCCTCTTTTAAAGGATCGCAAAATGTCAAAAAAGGCTGCTTACGAACAAGCAGCCTTTTTGTATGATGTATTTGTTGGCATTACGCTCCCTGCGCATTTGCAGCCTTGTAAGCGTTCAGCTGGGCTGTGCAGGCTTCGGCAAATTTCTTGGAATCGGAAAGATATACGTTCGACTTCTTTTTCTTGCCATTGTCATTGATATAGGTAATTACAACCGCTTTTTTTACATGCTGGATCGAAACGATCTTATCAAAGGACAGATCGAATCTTTTGAAATCGTTATTACGGCCGGAAATACCCGCTTCGGTCAGTGTTGCCTCACAGACAATATGAGCAATGATGATAAGGAGAAAGGCGATGGAGAACATCAAGCCTGCGAATGCAAGAGTGATTTGCATAATCCGTGTAATGATCTCAACAACATATTGAATAATGATGATGACCATTGCATCACCCGCTCCTGCGAAAATCGCTTCGAGAGGTTCTCCGGAAATCAACATTTTTGCGGCGTCTACCAGACTGATTGCAACGAAGTCCCCCAAGCTTTCACCGAGCATATTTGAAGTGATGATTGGCAAAAGATTGCTCAAGAGCGCGCAGAGCGAGAACAAGACAATCATGACTATCCAACTGATGATAACGGGTACTGCATTTTTGAATTGACCTTTGTCCGAAGCAATGACTTTTGACGTTTGATTACTCATAATATTCCTCCCAATAACAGATAATATGTAAACATTATAAGACGAACTGCCATGAATGTCAATCGGCAGATTTGACAAAGTCATCTTCGCTTTTTATGCAATATGACAAACGGTCATATTATGGTATACAGAATATGATAAAA
>JAZUSJ010000125.1:0-4373 GCA_045606685.1 Eubacteriales bacterium | reverse complement strand
GCGACCAAGGGCGCTGCCGGTTGCCTTTTGAATGCTGAATTGTGCAGCAATTCAGCATCGGGTGGCGTCGCTTACACTCGAAAGAATAACAACATTCACACGCCACCATCCTTTTCTGAAAAAAGGTCGATCAAAAACTTTCATGAGTGGGGGCGTTTATTTGGTGGCGGGTATCCGTTGGGGTGAGCGTCGTGTTGGTTTTCTTCTTCCTTCTACCCAAAATTGCGCGCAGCATTTCATATTCATCGGTGCTTACACAGCGTGTGAGCAGCAAAAGCCCCACGTACAAAAGCGATGCAAGCGTGATCTGCCCGATCAGTACCCAGACCGAGTACTGCAGCGCAAGCTGCTTGCAAAGCAAATGCACCGCTGCGGTTGCCCCCGCAATACAAAGGATCGGCCCGAATACGTGTCCTGCAAGCCGCAATTTGGGCTTGGTGATGGCGATCATACGCGCAAGGCTGAGCGTAGTGTTCAGGATCTCGGTGAAATAGATGGTGAAAACGTAGCCGTTCACGCCAAATTTTGGTACAAGGATCATGACCAGGATCACCGAGGTCAGGGCGTCCGCAATATTGACGTTCATGGAATACACCTGCTGTCCCATGCCCTTGAGAACCGCGTCCACCGCGCTGTCAATATACATGATGGGAATGAGAGGGCTGAGTGCTGCGATCATGCTGCCTGCCTGCAGGCTGTCGTATATGGCAAGCCCCAGCCCGTGCGAAAAGCACAGCATAATGCCTGCCACACCCACCGAAAACATCATGGATATCCCGAAAATGCGCCTTGCCACGCGGCGCACGCGTTCCATGTCGCCCTGTATCTTGGCCTCGGCCACCTCGGGAATCAAAAGCCCTGCAAAGGATGAAATGAACGCAGAAGGAAACAGCACAACGGGCAGCACCATGCTGTGCAGCACGCCGTAGGATGCAAGTGCGCTTTCCCATGAAGCACCGCTGCGTGCCAAGCCGCGCGGGATCAGAATATGCTGCAGCGTGATCAGCCCCGAACGTGCGTACGAGCTGAATGCAACGGGCAGCGTGATGCCGAGAATGGTTCTTGTCACACCGCTTTGCGTGCATTTTTCTTCAGAGCGCAAATGCCTTTTGTCACTCCAATACAGCACAAGCGAAAAAAGCAGCTCAAAGACCTGCGTGATCAGCGATCCAAGCACCAAAGCAAGGCAAGCATATGCCACCCCTTGGGGTAACAGAAGCGAAAGAAAGGCAGCCGTGCCGAAAATGCGGACAGCCTGCGAGGTAAGCTGTACTGCTGCATTTTTCCATACGCGCCGTACGGCTGTGAAATACCCGTTGAGGCAGGAGCAGACTGCCACGCCGGGCAGCGTGAGCGCGAGAATGCGAAGCGGCAGCACGGTGCGTGCATCCCCCAGCCAATGTGTGCCTGCGTAAGGCGCACCGAAAAACAGCAAAAGGCAGGATAGAATGCCGAAAAACAAGCTGATTGCAAGCGCACGACGTGCGTATTTGGCAGCAAGGGCGCGATCTCCCTTGCCAAGCGCATCGGCTACCGTGCGCGTCGTGCCAAGATGAATGCCCGAGCAGGCCAGCGTGATGGCAAAGCCGTGTACGCCCGAAAGCAGGGAATAAAGCCCCATGGCCTGCGCCCCTGCGCGGCTTGCCACGTATGCATTGAAGCCTACACCGATCGCCCGCATCAAAAGCGTCACGCCCACCATCAAAAGCGAATTATAAAAGAATCTTCCTGTCCTGCTCAGTCTGTCTTGCATTTTTGCCTCCTTGCCGCTTGCGATACTACAGTTTATGAAAGAAAAATAGCTTGTATGACCTTGCATACAAGCGCACGTTATGATATAATAAAGCAAAGAGGTGATGATCATGGAAAAGTACCACGTTTTATGCGGCATTGACCGAAAGGACACGCTGGCCGAGGCGATCGGTGGCAAAAAGGTCGCGCTGTTGACCGCTGCTTCGGGTGTGGATCGCACGGCAACGCCCACGTGGAAGATCTTGCGCGATATGGGTGCTTTGACTGCGCTGTTTGCACCCGAGCATGGCATTTGCTCCAATTTGCAGGACGGCAGATATCAGAACGAGCAGGATGCGCCCGATCCCTTGTTTGGCGTGTGCGTGTATAATCTGAATTCCAAGGGGCATCCGCGCCTGGACGAGATCCTTTCGGGTGTGGACGCGGTGGTTTACGATATTCAGGACGTCGGTGCGCGTTACTATACCTATCTTTGTAACCTGACGCAGATCATGCGTGCGGCTGCGCGCGTGGGCATTCAGGTGATCGTTTTGGACAGGCCAAATCCCATAGGCGGCAGCAAGATCGAGGGACAGATCTTGGACGAGCGATATTCTTCCTTTATCGGGGAGTTTGCCATTCCGACACGCTACGGCATGACTGTGGGCGAATATGCCCGTTACGTCAACGCAGAGAAGGGAATCGGCTGCGAGCTGCAGGTCATTGCGTGCCAAGGCTGGAAGCGGCATATGTACGCTGACCGGACCGATATGCTGTTCGTCAACCCTTCGCCCAATATTCCAAGCGTGGGCTGTGCCATCAATTATATTGCCACAGGCATTTTTGAGGCAACCAACATTTCGGAGGGACGCGGCACGACAAGGCCGTTTGACATGATCGGTGCGCCCTATGTGGATGCGTTTGCCTTGGCGGAGCATATGAACGCGCAGAATCTGTCGGGTGTCATTTTCCGCGCGGCACACTTTACGCCGGCCTTTCATAAACACGCAAATACGCTTTGCGGCGGTGTGGAGCTGCATATTGTGGACAGGGAGACCTATTCACCCTTTGCTGCGCTTTTGTATCTCTACGATGCGTTGCGCAAATATCCCGAATTTGAGTCCAATCCCGCAGGTCTGCGCCTGCGCTTTGGCGACGACACGCTCTCGGGCGATTTTGATCCCGCTGCCACCCTTGCCGCCTCGCGAGAGAAATGTGCGCACTTTGGCGAGCAGATCAAGCCGTATTTGCTTTACGATTGATAAGAAAAGCGGCTGATGGCTGACAAATCAGCGGTTATTTCCGCATAAAATAAGGACTGTATCACACGGATGCAGTTCTTATTTGTTTTATGAATAGCTGTATCAGAGGCTGGCGAATGGTGATGGCAACTAACTTCTTTGCATATTCTCAAAAACAGGGGCTGAAGAAGCCCCTGTTTGTTTTGCTTATTCCGCCTGAATCTCTCCAAGCTCGGTATGATTTGTAAACGTGCCGCTTTGCAGAATACCGTCCTGCAGCGTGCCGTCCAGTGTGCCGTTGTAGCCAACCGTATAGGTCGCGCCCGACTTGACGTCCGCGCTGCTGTAAACCACCGAAGCAAATGCCTTGGGGGACTCAAAGGCAAGGATCAGCTTGCCATCAGCATCGAAGATGCCCATGGTCGTACCGCCTACAAAGGAAGAGCGCGTCGCAAATGCGATCACACCGCAGTCCTGTCCCACAGCCGTTTCCGCCATGCCCGAGGAACCGATGGCCAGCAGCGTGCCGCCGGAGATAGTCAGCTGATCGGTACGTGCGTCGCCGTGGTCGATGGGGCCGTTTCCGTTGTCAGTCGGCCCGTAAACGATGATTGTGCCACCTGTGACGTTGATGCATCCGTTGGAATCAATGCCGTCACCGCTTGCGTTGACCACCGTGTAGCCGCCGTTGAAGGTCAAAAGGGGAGTTTCGTCCGAGGAAGAGGAGGTGCTGCCGTTTGATTGCCCGGGGCCAAAGAAGCCGCCACCGCCCATCATGCTTGTGCCGCCGCATGCGTTAAAGCCGTCGTCCGAGGCCGTCAGACGGATCGTGCCGCCGTTGACCGTGATCTCTATGGCCTCAATACCCTCGTAGCTCTTGGCGATCTCGATCACGCCACCGCCGATCAGCGCACTTTGCTCACCGTGAATGCCGTCATCCGCAGCGCTCAGATAGAGCTTGCCGTGATCGATCTGCACAGCGCTGTCCGAATGGATCGCGTCGTCTGCTGCGTCAATGGTGATATTGCCGCCCGTAATATGCAAAAGCCCGACCGATTTGAGTCCCTTCGCGCTGGTCGAGGATTTATTGGGATTGCCCTCGTTCATGCCGCCCGGGCCACCACCGTGTCCACCGCCACCCGGTCTGCCGCCACCGGGGCCGCCCCAACCGGATCCTGAAGAGGTCGGGGAAGAAGAGGAGGACGACGCATCCACCGTTCCCTCGGTAGAAATGGCGATGGTGCCGCCCGAAATCGTCAATGCAGCCGATGCGCTGATGCCGTCGCCAAAGCAATCGATATACGTCTCACCGCCGCTGATGACAAGGTCGCCCTTGCCTTGGTCGGTATTGGAGGTCTTGATACCGTCGCCTGCCGTGGAGGTCGCGTGCAGATATCCGCC
>JAZUSJ010000124.1:0-4532 GCA_045606685.1 Eubacteriales bacterium | reverse complement strand
CCTCCTGCCCTTCTCGGATTTCGGGATAAGGGAAAGCAAGCTCGGCCGCACGCGGCTTGACGTCACGGTTTTGCTCTATGCAATTCTGAATATATGGCATCGCGCGAGAAAGCAGCGAGGTATATTCCTCCTGCAGGCTTTGCACGGTGTACGTCACGCTGCAGTCAGCACTCTCACCGTTTGAGGTAACCGAAATCTTACGTAGCGTCACGCAGGGTAGCTGCTTGGCACTTGCCAAGAAAAATCCCAGACAACGCTGGCGCACCGGAATGCTTTGCATCTCATGCTCGTAAGGCAGCTTTGCGACGTGGCGGCTGTGATCGACGATCATGCGTTCCCCATCAACCTCAATGCCTTGCGCTGTGCCGCTTACTTTGATCAAAACGCCCGCAAAACGACAGGTATGCTGCAGCATCACGTCAGTATAATATGCGCCGCTCTTGGCGGCCAACGCGTCCATATCACATTCCGCACTCGGCTCATCCTTATAATTGCCGCGCCCGAACGCAAGCGCACACAGCTCGGCAAGTTCAAGCTCAACCGCTCCCGTCTGATCATGATAGCGCATCCTGTCACCTCCCTTTGGTTTTTGTTCTATTATATCACATCAAGGCCTGCGCGTCAATCAGAATTACCAGAATTTTAGGGGTACACAAAAAGCAATTTCTCGCTTATAATGTAAGTATGAGAGTTACAACCGAAAGGAATGATATACATGGATTTGATCAAGATCAGCGATACCAAGCTCAAGATCATGTTGACCTCCTCTGATATGACACATTACGACTTACATAATGACAACGTCAGCTTTGCGGATGCACACGTGCGACGCGTACTGCGCAGGCTTCTGGCAGATGCGCGCGAGCAGACAGGATTTGACGGAGATGTGACACGGCTTTACGTGCAAATGTATCCCTGTGCTGACGGTGGCTGCGAATTTTTCGTTTCCAAGGTAGAGGACGAGGGAGAAGCTTCTGCATGGGATACCGATGCAAAGCATCATTTTCCCACACCCTCACTTCCCTCTCCCATCACGCATTCGCGCGCTTTACGAAAGACAGAAAGGCACGGTCAGGATATGTGCGCTTATTCATTTGTGCGACTTGAGGATCTGATTTTGGTATGTAAGCGGCTGCATGCAGTCGGGTTTCCGGGAAAAAGCAGCCTGTATGCGGATCATAAGCACGTATTTTATTTGTTTTTACGTGATTTTTCCACGCCTTCCTTGTATTGCCCCGATGAATACTGCTTTCTTGCCGAATACGGTGTGCGTGAAAACGCAAGAGCCTTACAGACATACGTATGTGAATATTGCCAACTGATCTGTCAAGAAAATGCGATTGATGTAATGTCGGCACTATAATTTTCGGCAAGCTATTGCATTCTCCTCGATTATTTGCTATAATATATCAGATATTAGCAAGAATGCGAGGTGTTACCCTTGACCTGGGATCAACTTTACAAGGCATGCTGCGCCTGCCAAGGCTGCGAGCTTGCCAAAACAAGAACCAATTGCGTGTTTGGAACGGGAAACAAAGAGGCAGATATTCTGTTCGTGGGCGAAGCACCCGGTGAGCAGGAGGATCTTTCCGGCACGCCCTTTGTGGGCAGAGCCGGCCAGCTGCTGGATAAATATTTGTACGCTGTGGATATTGCGCGTGAAGACGTTTATATTGCCAACATTCTCAAATGCCGTCCGCCCAAGAATCGCGATCCTCTGCCTGCGGAAGAGGATGCATGCATTGACTTCCTGCGCGAGCAGGTGCGCCTGATCCGCCCCAAGATCATTGTTTGTTTGGGCAGAATCGCGGCTATGCGTCTGATCAAGCCCGATTTCAAGATCTCCAAGGAGCATGGCACCTGGTTTGAAAAGGGCAATTTCGTCATGACGGCAGTCTATCACCCTGCAGCGCTGTTACGCGATCCGCGCCGCAAGGAGGAAATGCTCTCTGATATGCAGGAGATCAAGAAAAAACTGGACAGCTTAAAGGACTGATGCACTATGAATTTTGATTTTACTTCCCTTTTGGTAGTCATAATCGTCATGTTTCTGATGCTGGTCATCGGCTTTTTCTGCCGAAAGATCGGTTGGATCGATGATGCCGCCTCCAAAAGGCTTTCCACGCTGATCATCAAGGTCGGGCAGCCTATGATGATCATTGATGCGCTTGTCAACGTGGAATACACCAATGAAAATCTCAAACAGGGGCTTTTGATCCTTGGCATCGGCTTCTTTTTGCATCTGCTCATGGCACTGATCGCTTTCCCCCTCTGCCTGCCTTATAAAAATCTTGACGAGCGCAAGATCACCGAGTTCTCGCTTATTTTTACCAACTGCGGCTTTATCGGTCTGCCCATCCTGGGCGCGATCTTTGGCGATATTGGCAAATTCTACGGTGCATTCTATCTGATCAGCTTTAATATCTTCATGTACATCTGGGGACTTATGATACTGGGACGCAAGCGCGACGACATTCGCATGACGCCCAAAAAGGCCTTGATCAACTTTGGCTCGATTCCCTGTGCCATTGGCGTTGTGCTGTATCTGTTGCGCAACCCCGCACTCAAGAATCCGCTGATCGGCACGGTTGTGGACGACGCATTTTTGATGCTGTTTGCCAAGCTTGCTGCACTTTGCCTGCCAATCTCGGTACTGATCACGGGGGCGCTGCTTGCCACAAGAACGCCAAAGCAGTTGCTTTGCTCGGGAAAGATCTACCTGTTCTCCTTGTGCAAGCTGATCCTGATCCCCGCGATCGTGTTCGTAATTTGCAAGCTGCTCGGTTTTTCCAACGATATCGTCATGTTCTCCACCGCCGTCACGGCCTTGCCTACGGCATCCATCATTTCGATGTTTTCGGAAACCTACGACATTTCTCCCGGATACGCCTCGCAAACCGTGGGCGTTTCCAGTATGCTTTGCCTTGTCACGCTGCCGCTTATGCTGACGCTGGCTGATTGGGTGCTGAAAATATGGTAAGCAAAAGCTCCACCTTTTCGGTGGAGCTTTTGCTATATCATTCGATCCCCTCGGCAAGTGCGCGAAGCAGGAAGGAACGAACACAATAGATCTGATCGTCATCTCTTGTAAAGGTGACGGTGCTGGTCACGATATGGCTGACAAGCTCGTCGGTAAATTCCTTACCGCGCGTTTGCTCTAACATAGTCAGCAGCTGATAGTCCTCAATGCCGTCGCGTATATTGAGCAAACGGATCGAAGGAATGGGATCAAGCTGGTTATATGCAGAGCCGGGATAGATCAGAATACCGTCGCCGGGGCCTGTCTTGGAGAACGGACAACGCATGCTGTAGGTGGCGTTTCCTGCTACGTCGTAATAGGATACGTGCCAGTACAGGAAGCCCGTGCTGCCGAGCATATAGTTTGTCCAGAACATGGTGCGTCCCTCAGTGCCGTCGTTAAAGAGCAGAATATTCTGATAAGGAGAGGTATACGGAGGCTGGCATGCCACGTAATTCCAAAGCTCATGTCCCTGCTCCTTGAAATTCTGCATACGATCCTCGAATGAGCCAAGCTCCTTGTCCATGGCGGACGTTTGCATATACTGCTCGTTTGTAAACGAAGAGCCCAGATCTCTGGGAGTAGCACCAGTGAATACGGATGTCCATACGTTGACATACTTGGACAGATATTCGATCGAGTCGCGCTCGCTTGTCACTTTGTATTGGTCATACCAAGATGGGAAGGCCTGGGTTTTGTCAACCGTGTTGAAGTTGAACTTGCTATAGTCCATGATTCTCTCGAAAGGAACCATCATGCGATAGTTTTCCCAGCCCCATACGTTTTTCAGCATATCAGCTTCTCTTGCGATGGCCATGACACTGAGCAATCCCGTATTGTCATACACAGTTTCGCTTGTCCCGTCAGGCCAGGTGATCGGACGCCATCCGCGCGGCACACCCGGCTCATCCTGCCCGTAATAGAACAGCTTGGGTGCGATGATGGGATTATCTTTGAGCGTGTTATACTGATCCTGATTGAGTACCCTGACGGTCGTTACGCGAGGACTTTCCATCCACTGCGTACCAAGCATATCATAGAAGGTCAGGCTGCCGGTCAGCGTAATGCGGTTTTTCAGGAAATAATCAGCCGTTGCGCGTACAATCTCCACGTCCGTATAACGGGTGCGATCGGGATAGCTGTTGTAGTGATGCATATAGTTGGCAACGAAATCCCAAAGCGTAAATGCTGTGTCAAGTGCAGTCTCCTCGGCCAGCGTCACGTCGTACACGTATGTATATACGTTTGCCATCTTGATACACTTGCCGCTGTCGGCATCATACACCTCAATGGTTGCCTTGTATGCACCGGGAGTCGTATTCATATCTGTCTGCGCCTGAACGACAAAACCTCTGATTGACTCACGGAAGGGATATTTTTCATGATCCCAGTTAGAGCCCGAGAACGGGCCGAGCAGCACGTAGTTGCCGTAATCCACCTTGCTGTTGGCATCCATGCCGAAGCTGCCGTTTTCCTCATTATTGGAGCATGCTAAGTCGGAGGCCAAGCGGTC
>JAZUSJ010000123.1:0-9196 GCA_045606685.1 Eubacteriales bacterium | reverse complement strand
TAAACAGCGAAAAGAATGTCCCGCCTCTGGGGACCCGAGGACGGCGCTGCCCTCGACCTGCCCCTTTTTGAAAAAGGCGGGCGAAAACTTTCATAAGTGGATTGCCCGTATGGTAAAAGTGATCCGTCAGGATCACTTCTTCTCAAAGCCTTGCACAAAGCCGTTCGTGATCTCGGCTGAGCAGATATCCCCGCCGATCACCTTCTTGCGCCATACAAGCACGTTGGCATACACCGTTCCCTCATGCCCCTCGTAATTGGTCACCTTGAACGTGTACCTTGTAACCTCCTTGCCCTTGTATCTGGTAAGATCCAGTCCCTGCGCCAGTTGGACCTGGTTGTAGCCTGCGTATATCTTATCAAACTCCATAGGCACAGTTACCGTCTTGACCTCGACAGCCTTGCCCTCCACCTGCCAACCAAACTGCGCCAAAAAGTTGGCTACGTCCTGCTCGGTCTTGATCTTATCATATCTGACGCTGACGGTCTGGCTGCTGACCTGCCCGACCGAGGTATCCGCCTGACCTGCCGTTACGTAGGTCGGCACAAATGCCACCAGCGCGATCAAGCCCACCAACGCCACGCACACCACGCCAAGAATGCGTACCGTGCTCGCTTTGAACGAATATACAAACATAAAAATTCCCCTCCGACAAAAGATTTTCAATTAATCTTATGCAAAGGGGAGTTTTTTTATGTCATATCCTATGGATCATTCTTTGATTTTTGGGCGCGTGGCTTGCAACCGAGTGCGCCATGCCCATCATGATGTAAGTCGCCAGCATGGACGAGCCTCCGCAGGACAAAAACGGCAATGTAATGCCGATGACCGGCAAGACTGCCAGGCACATGCCGATATTGAGCAGCGTTTGGAAAAACAGGCAGCCGAAAATGCCCGCGCAAAGCAGCATACCGTAGTCACTCTTTGCACCAAAGCCGATCATGGCCACGCGCACCACCATGCAAGCCAGCAGCACAATGACCAAAGCACCGCCCACAAGGCCGTATTTTTCACAAAGCGTGGCAAAAATGAAGTCGGTATGCGAGGCCGTCAGAATTTCATAAAAGCCGCCCTCTCGCAAGCCAATGCCGAATAAGCCGCCGTTGACGATGCAATCCTTGCTCAGCAGCGGTTGCCAGCCCTTTCCCTCGGGATCAAGCTCGGGGTTAAATCCCACGATGATACGCTTGCGGTGATATTCCTTGAGTACGTATTTCCATGCCAGCGGAAAGCCCAGCACCGCCACGCCGCCCGCACCGGCAAAATACCAGAGCGAAAGCCCTGCGCACAGCATCATGATCGCCAAAAAGCCCACGTAGATCAAGGCAACACCGTAGTCGCCCGACAAAAAGATCAAGCCCACAACAGCACCCGCATGCACGGCAAGACCGACCAGCGTCAAGGGATGATTGACGCGATCCTTGACCGTTTCCAGATGCTTTGCAAACGTACAGATCAGCGTCAGCTTGACAAACTCGGAGGGCTGGATCATGATTTTTCGCTCACCCAGCTTCAGTACGACAAGCCAGCTCTTATTTTCGGTCACCATGTTTTCGCCCGACGTACCCCAAATCAGCGTCACAACAAGAATCAGCACCGAAAACACGATCATGGGCAGCCATAGCTTATCCAATACCCAATGGTAATCGAGGTTTGCTACGATCAGCATGACAATATTGCCTACCACAAACATGGCCACCTGCATGACCAGCTTGGATTTACCAAAGTTTTCCACGGCCGAGAAGACTGTGATAATGCTGATCAGGGAAAGCAGCGTGGTACATGCGAACAGCACGGGATCAATGTGTCCGATCGCCTTGCGTGAATATTTGATTATGTCGCGGAACATGCAGCTGCCTCCTTCCCTGTTTAGTAAATCAGGGAATCTGATAAAAACAGATTCCCTGTTGAATGTCATAATATTTCGCGTTCCCCTTCTCATTAGCCGCTTTCTTCTTTGACACCGCGGGCGCAGAAGCAGTTGCTTCGCAGAGCGAAGCAGCTTGGCAAAGAAGAAACGCCGAGATAATTTTCGCCTCTGCGGAGGCGACCAAGGGCGCTGCCCTTGGAACCCGCCGCCTTTTGAAAAAGGCGGGCGAAAACTTTCATCGAGCTGTGATACGTAAGATTAATACTGTCTGCCCCAAACGACCATATGCTTCGCCGGCTTACCACAGCATACACATACGTCGGACAGATGATCCTCCACGAAAGGAATGCAACGGGACTTGACACCGCCGGTCTCATCCTTAAGCTGGTCCTCACATGCAACGTCACCGCACCACATCGCCTTGATAAAGCCGGGCTTGTTGGCTGCAATGTCCAAGAATTCCTCGTGCGTGGTTGCCACGTACGTCTTGCTCTCCAGGTTTGCCTGTGCCTTTTCGATCAGCTCGTTATGCACGGTCTGCAGCATTGCGGTCACTTCTTCTACGATATTGTCAAGAGAAACGAACTTCTTTTCGCCCGTGACACGGGAAACCAGCACGCAGCTGTTGTTCTCGATATCGCGAGGACCGATCTCGAGTCTGACCGGTACGCCCTTCATCTCGTACTGGCTGAACTTCCATCCGGTAGACTGCTCACCGCCGTCCACCTTGACACGCAAGGTCTTGGCAAGCTCTGCCTTGATGGCGTAAGCCTTATCCAGCACGCCTTCCTTATGCTGCGCTACGGGAATGATGACGACCTGGATGGGAGCGACCACGGGAGGAATGATCAGACCGTTATCGTCACCGTGTGCCATGATGATAGCACCGATCATACGGGTGGAAACGCCCCAGGAGGTCTGGTGAGGATACTTAACGGTATTGTCACGGCCGGTATAGGTAATGTCAAACGATCTTGCAAAGCCGTCACCGAAATAGTGAGAGGTACCGCCCTGCAGCGCGTAGCCGTTATGCATCATAGGCTCAATGGTGTAAGTAGCCTCCGCGCCCGCAAACTTTTCCTTCTCGGTCTTCTGGCCGATGATAGCGGGGATGGCCAGTGCATCGCGGTAGAAGTCGCGGTACACGTGCAGCATCTTGATGGTCTCTTCCTGAGCCTCTTCTGCAGTTTCGTGCATGGTGTGTCCCTCCTGCCAAAGGAACTCGGAGGTGCGCAGGAAAGGACGGGTGGTCTTTTCCCAACGCATGACGTTGCACCACTGGTTGTACAGCTTGGGCAGGTCACGGTAGGACTGAATGATGTTGCGGTAATGCTCGCAGAACAACGTCTCGGAGGTGGGGCGGATCGCCAGGCGCTCGGACAGCTTGTTCTGGCCGCCAACAGTCACCCACGCGCACTCGGGGGCAAATCCCTCTACGTGATCCTTCTCCTTCTGCAAGAGCGACTCGGGGATCAGCATGGGCATATATACGTTTTCGTGGCCCGTGGCCTTGAATCTTGCGTCCAGATCCTTTTGGATATTCTCCCAGATCGCATAGCCGTAGGGACGGATGATCATGCAGCCGTGTACGCTGGAATAGTCAACCAGCTCGGCCTTCTTGACAACATCGGTATACCACTGACCGAAATCAACGTCCATGGATGTGATCTGTTCAACCTTTTTTTCTTTAGCCATTGTATTGTCTTCCTTATCTGTATAAATAGTTATTCAATTTATTATAAAGCAAAAGCGCCCGATTGTCAAGAGTGAAAGCATAGTTTTTTGACAATTTCCCTTGTGAAATTTGCACACAATCATCCCCCTTGTATTGTTCAATTTCCGCAAAAGGTAGAAAATTGAGAAATTTCTCAAAACCTCTTGCATATTGCACGAAAATGCGCTAAAATATACAATGGTAAGAAAGGGATTTCATACCAACCAAATCGTTTCAAAAAATTTATTATAAAACGGAGGAATCCAAAATGTCTGTAAAAGTTGCTATTAATGGTTTTGGCCGCATTGGTCGTCTGGCTTTCCGTCAGATGTTCGGCGCTGAGGGTTATGAGATCGTTGCTATCAACGACCTGACCAAGCCCTCCATGCTCGCTCACCTGCTCAAGTACGACACCGCTCAGGGCCGTTACGACGGTCACACCGTAACCTCTGATGACGAGGCCGGCACCATCACCGTTGATGGTCAGACCATCAAGATCTATGCTGAGAAGGACGCTGCTAACTGCCCTTGGGCTGCTAACAACGTTGACGTAGTGCTGGAGTGCACTGGCTTCTACTGCTCCACCGAGAAGTCCATGGCTCACATCAACGCAGGCGCAAAGAAGGTTGTTATCTCTGCTCCCGCAGGTAAGGACCTCAAGACCATCGTTTACGGCGTAAACGAGGCTACTCTGACCGCTGATGACAAGATCATCTCTGCTGCATCCTGCACCACCAACTGCCTGGCTCCCATGGCTAAGGCTCTGAACGATGCATACCCCATCCAGTCCGGTATCATGACCACCGTTCACGCTTACACCGGCGACCAGATGATTCTGGACGGCCCCCACAGAAAGGGTGACCTCCGCCGTGCAAGAGCCGGCGCTCAGAACATCGTTCCCAACTCCACCGGTGCTGCAAAGGCAATCGGTCTGGTTATTCCCGAGCTCAACGGCAAGCTGATCGGTTCCGCTCAGCGCGTTCCCACCTGCACCGGCTCCACCACCATTCTGGTAGCTGTTGTTAAGGGCCAGGATATCACCGTTGACAGCATCAATGCTGCTATGAAGGCTCAGGCTTCCGCTTCCTTCGGTTACAACGTTGATCCCATCGTTTCTTCCGATATCATCGGTATCTCCTACGGTTCTCTGTTCGACAGCACCCAGACCATGGTTGCAAAGATCGACGACGACACCTACCAGGTACAGGTTGTTTCCTGGTACGACAACGAGAACTCCTACACCAGCCAGATGGTTCGCACCATCAAGTACTTCGCAGAGCTGGCTTAAGTTCTACCGAAAATCAAAATGGCAGAGCGCGAAAGCGCTCTGCTTTTTTGTTGACATTCGAGCATATCTATGGTATGATAAACATAATATCAAAAAAAGGAGAATACTCATGGCAACAATTCAAAAAACATTCAGAGAGTCCACCCCTGCCCTGCGTTTCATCGGCAAAAAATATTTCGAGGTCGGTGGCCATTGGGGCGAATGGTTTTGCAACGGTTGGTTTGATGCGATCGAGGCTGCCATGGGCGGCAACGACAAGATCACCGCGATTTGGGAAAACGGCGGCGGTTATGTCGGCCTTGAACGCCACAAGGACGGTGAGAGATGGCAATATTGGCTTGGCATGTTTGTCCCTGCTGACACGCCTGTTCCCGATGGCTTTGATTTTGTGGATTTCCCCACAACCGCAGGACTTGGCACTTGCTGGATCTACGGCAAGGAAAACGAGGTCCATGCACTTTGCGGCAGCTGCAAGTCGGCCGTACTGGACAATGGAATGATGATTTGGAAAGACGCTGACGGGGCTGCCTGGTGCTTTGAGAATTGCACCTGCCCGAGATATACGACACCCGATGAAAATGGAAATATCATTCTTGATTTTTGTTGGTTTGTAGAATAACGATATCGCAGAGCGCGCACGCGCTCTGCTTTTTTGCTTGCAAAGCTTGTCTGTATGCAGGGACCGGCGTCCTCGACGGTCCGCCTGCGTTGGCGTCGAAAAAGTAACAAAGGCTCAGGCGGGAATCAAGAACTTACTGCCGCACTTCGTGCGTGCAGTTCATTTGCGCCAATGTGCGTTACAAACCGCTCGGGTATCCGGCGCAAACCTGCACTATGGCGCGAATGCGCCATGTGCGGGGTTCTGATTCGGGGACTGGGGGCAGGCAACGGGAATCAAGAACTTACTGCCGCACTTCGTGCGTGCAGTTCATTTGCGCCAATGCGCGTTGCAAACCGCTCGGCTATCCTGCGCAAACCTGCACGATGGCGCGAATGCGCCATGTGCGGGGTTCTGATTCGGTGGCTGCGACAAAAAAGAACAAACAGGGGCATAAAATGCCCCTGTTTGTTCTTTTTGGAGCAGGCAACGGGAATCGAACCCGCAGCATCAGCTTGGGAAGCTGAGGTTTTACCACTAGACTATGCCTGCGTACCTGCCTATTATATACCAAACCGAGGAATTTGTCAATCCCATTCGCGCAAATCCCTCGGTTTTTTCTCTTTCTTTTTTGCGTTTTTTTGACAATGGCATCTCAAAAACGCGACTTATCAAATCATATTGACCGTATCCACGAAGCGTGCAAATGCTGCTCTGCCCTCTGCGGTACATTTATACACGCCTGCATCCTCCAACACGGCCTCAAACACGCGGCCGATCTCCAGGCGCAGAATATCCGCGGTATTGTCCTCGGTAAAGGTATACCTCTTCTGCAGCTCAGCTGCCCACTCTGCGTGCTTTGCGATCTCGGGCACGCTTGCAGGATCAGTACCGTCCAGAAGTGCGCTGCGCAAGATCTCCATCTCGCTTGAAAGTCTTGCGGGCAGCACGGCAAGTCCCATCACCTCGATCAGGCCGATATTCTCTTTCTTGATATGGTGCTTATCCTCGTGGGGATGATACAGCCCCAGCGGATGCTCGTCGGTGGTCAGATTGTTACGCAGCACCAGATCCAGCTCATATTTTTTGCCGTCCTGTGCCATACGCGCGATCGGTGTGATGGTATTGTGCGGCTTATCCTCGGTCACAGCAAAGATCTGCACATCCGCGTCGGTGTAGCCGCGCCAAGCGGTCAGGATCTTGTCGGCCAGTGCGACAAGGCGTGCCTTTCCCGTGCTGCGCAGACGGATGGTAGTCAGCGGCCAGTTAAGCAGCTCGGCCTGCACGTCCTCAAAGCCGCGGAACGAAAGGTCGCTCTCCTTCCCTACGCGTGCCATAGCAAAGGTATAGTGACCGCCCTGCATATGATCGTGCGACAGAATCGAGCCACCCACGATGGGCAGATCGGCATTCGAGCCGATGAAATAGTGCGGGAAGATCTCCACGAAATCCAGCAGCTTTTCAAACATAGCGCGGTCGATCTTCATGGGTCTATGCTCGGCTGAGAGCGCAATGCAATGCTCGTTATAGTACACATATGGCGAATACTGCAGATACCACGCCTGCCCCGCCATGGTAATGGGGATCTGACGCAACGTCTGACGCGCGGCACGGCTCACCGTTCCGGCATAGCCCTCGTTTTCATGGCACAAAGCGCACTTGGGATAGCCCGAGGGCGGCAGCAGACGCGCTGCAGCAATCGCCTTGGGATCCTTTTCGGGCTTGGAGAGATTGACCGTGATATCCAGCGTACCGTATTTGCCCTCATACTGCCAGCAAAGGTTCTTGGCGATGCGGTCGGTGCGGATATAGTTGCAATCGCGGCTGAGCTTATAGAAATAGTCGGTCGCGGCCTCGGGATCGTTCTTGTAAAGCGTGCGGAAGGTGCGGATGACCTCGCTCGGTCTTGGCGTCACGGCGCTCATCAGCGCGGTATCGTAAAGATCGCGGTACACCACGGTATTGGACTCGATCAAGCCCTTTTCATAGGCATAGTCGCACATCTGCCCCAGGATCTCGTCCAGCGGCAGATCCGTCACCTTCTCTTCGGGCTCGGCGTATTCGGTAAGCCCCAGTGTAGTCAGCAGCGAATTGATCATATACGACTCGTCCTCACGGCAAGCCAGCTCGCACTTGATCGCATAATCGACCAGCGCACGGATAAGGGTATGGATGTTCATGTCATTCTCCGTTCAAAGCATATTTATCTAAGCTAATTATAGCACATAGATATGGGATTGTCAAATGGATTTATTTGTTTCGGATAATTTTTTCGCACAATTTTGCTTCACGTACAAAATGCCGATTTCGGCACTTTCTTTTTGTTTTTCAAAGTTTATTCCGATTTCGGCATTTAAAAAAGCACTTGACAAATTTCGACAAGCATGGTAGAATGTATATGCCAAACTAATCGAATATTGCAAAATGGGTATGACTTTCTTTATGGGAAAGGTATATCCTTTTCCCGCACGGGTAAAGATAGAATTTGTAAAATGCAAATTCCACTTTGCTTGTGCGGTTATACCGATTTTGCAATGATTAGTTTGGCGACTATCGGAGTTTGTGTTTTTGTGCGCTTACTTCGGTAGGCGCACTTTTTATTTTTTGGGGGAAATATGACACCTATATTCAATATTGCTGAGGCGCGTAACATTTATGAAAAACTGTATGCTGCCGAAATTCAAACAAATCCCGCTATTGATGAAATCAAAGAGGCCTTATTATTCGCCAAGGCTCTATATCTGCAATCAATCGGTAAAGAGAATATTCGATTTTGTGATGACAAGGAGTTTTTTGTCAGTAAAACTCCTACAGGATATGCTGTATCCGGTTATTATGAAGATAATATTGGTGGTCGCATCCCCTTTAATGTCACGGTAAATAAAAGCAATGGTATTTGGTCTCCGTCAGCAACCTATGTTGCAGCTGATACGAAATCAGTTACCGGTTTCGTTTGGCTTTGGGTTTTGCTTATGGTTGTCTGTTCTTTGTTCGGTCTATTATCACTATTGTTCATGAAAGTCATGATTGGCTTTTGAAAAATATAATTTTTTTGGAGGTAAAAAAATGTTTTGTTCCAAATGCGGAAAACAAATCCCTGATGAAAGTGTATTTTGCTCTTCTTGTGGCGCACAAGTAGGTGCATCTGCACAGCAAGCCGCTCCCTGCAATCCCACTACAAAGGAAGGTTGGATGCTCTTGGCAGTTCAAGACGCAATTCGAGCAGGCCTGAAAGATCCTGATAGCGTAAAATTCGAGAACTTTGAAAACATTGAAGTAGATGGACATGGCAGAACATATGCAGAAATTGTTGTTCGTGCTAAAAACTCTTACGGTGCATATGTCCCCACTCGATATGCTGTAGGTTTCTTTGACGTGACTGATTCAGCGCCTTGCACTGTCATTCCGAAATCATTGTACGTGCTGCCCGGCATTATGGTTGGTGCGCAAAGAAAGGTAGCAAAATCTCTCATGAAATTCGGTTCACCCAAATAATATCGAAAAAACAACCGCTACAGAATTTACTCTGTAGCGGTTTACTTATGCGTGACAGGACTTAGAACCTATCAAAGGCACTCGCATCTTGCGAGTGCCTTTGTGTCGAGCGTGCATATTACATGTTTCAAGCCCTTCGGTATGCAGCAAGCTCGAAGCAGTCCCTAGTGAGCCTGTCACCCGTACCAACAGAAGAGGGATGCTGCGCGCAGCATCCCTCTTCTGTTGGTA
>JAZUSJ010000122.1:0-22514 GCA_045606685.1 Eubacteriales bacterium | reverse complement strand
CCTTGGCTCACAGAACGACATGGCTACGATCCGACTTATCTGCGGTGAGCACGGTGGTGACCCCACATCCGTAGAGTTCTGCCATACCCTTGGTCTGGACTACGTTTCCTGCTCGCCCTTCCGCGTTCCGATCGCAAGACTGGCTGCTGCACAGGCTGCTCTGAAGTAATTTTTAAGAATTACAAAAAAGCAATATAAAATCGCACCCTTGCACGAAAGTGCAGGGGTGCTTTTTGCAGAAAGGTCTTGACATTTGTAAGACTGAGTGATAAAATAAGAATGAAGAAAAATGATAGGAGGTCTGTTATGAATATTTTCAGGAAAATTTTCGGTATCTTCAAGAAAAAAGAAAAGGAAGACAAGCCGGAGCTTTGGTTTAACGACAAATCGAATCATTATGATCCCAAGACAGGCACTCCCAACGAGGAGGCTTATATCAGTCCGGACAGCATTGTCGTTGGTATATCCAAGAGCAATCAATAATCCTTTGCGTCCAAAAGAGCGTTTTTGCATTTGCCCGGCGTGATATTGGCATATTCCATAAAAATAATATGGAAAAATTGTAGAAAAATTTCAAAAAGCCCTTGACAAGCCCTTGCATTGTATGGTATAATGGCCGTACCTCTGCGAAAGGGCTTTTTTATTGCGCCCATTTGCGCCGCCCGCAAGGGCAATGGACGCTTCCGTTTTCAGAGGGAGGTACACGGGTTTTTTCGTAAAACGAGAAAAACCAAATAAATAATAATGGGAGGTGCCGAACAAATGGCTAATGACGTAAGAGTCAAGGTTACTCTGGCATGCACCGAGTGCAAGCAGAGAAACTACAACACCAAGAAAAACAAGAAGAACGACCCTGACAGACTCGAGCTCAAGAAGTACTGCAAATTCTGCCGCAAGCACACTCTTCACAGAGAAACAAAGTAATCTGGGGGGAGAGATAATGACTGCTTTTAACACAAGAAGAAATCTCTTAGCTCTTTTGCTTGCAGTTGTTCTCGCGTGCTCTCTGTTCACCGTAGGTGTGTTCGCTGAAGAGGAAACTACCACTACAGCCGAAACCACCGAGGCAGCAACCGAGGAGTCCGCAGGTGAAGAAACCACCGATGCTGAAAGCGGTTCGGGTGAAGCAACCACCGAGGGCGCGACCACTGAGCATGATCATGATCACGATCATGAGGAGACCACGACCGCGGGTGACCAGAATTTCTGGGAAAAGAACTTCACTCGTAAGAACAAGGATGGCGATCAGGTTCTGTACTGGACCAAGATCGTGATCTGGGGTTTGGTTTTTGCCGGTCTGATTGCAGGCGTGGTATTCTGCATTGTTAAGAGAGAAAAGGTAGGAGAGTACCTGCGTGCGCTGAATAGCGAAAAGAAGAGAATCGTATGGAGCTCCTGGAAGGAAACCCGCAAGAACACTCTGGTAGTGCTTCTGGTTGTGGCAGCGATCACCGTGGTTATCTTCCTGTTCAACCTGGTTCTGGAAAAGATCTTTGGCGGAGCAAGCACCGGCGGCGATCTGTGGTTCGAAAAGAGCCTGTTGGAGCTGATCGTAGGATTGTTCCACTAATTGCATAGGTATTGAGCAATGAGCGATATCGATGCTATGAACGTAGGCCCAAGATGGTATGTGGCGCACACCTATTCGGGATACGAAAACAAAGTTAAGACAAGCTTAGAAAAGATTGTTGAAAACCGCGGTCTGGGCGATCTGATCTTCGATATCAGAATCCCGGTGGAAACCGTAGTGGAAAAGAGCGGAAGCGAAGAAAAGATCACCGAGGTCAAGATCTTCCCCAGCTACGTGCTGATCAAGATGGTCATGACCGATGAATCCTGGCACGCTGTCCGTAACATTACCGGTGTGACCGGCTTTGTCGGCCCCGGATCCCGTCCCACCCCTCTGAGTCCTGAGGAGGTCGAGGCGCTGAACATTGAAGAGGTCAAGGTAAAGTTGTCCTTCAACGTCGGCGATACGGTAGAGGTTGTCAACGGCCTGTTCGAGGGCTATTCCGGTGTCGTCCAGTCTATCTCGGATGACCTCAAGAACGTGACGGTATTGGTCAAGCGTGGCCGCCGTGACATGCCTGTCGAGCTTGATGCATCCATGATCAAGCCGGCGAATTAAGATCCGAGAAATTCGGATCATGTCTGTCCGAACAACGGACAGAGCTGTCCACGCCTTGGACAGAAACAGTGGGAGGGAGAAAAATTCTGCAATTCTCCCGCACAAAGTACCACATATGGAGGTTAAGTAAAAATGGCAAAGAAAGTATTAGGGTATATCAAGTTGCAGCTGCCCGCAGGTAAGGCTACTCCTCAGCCTCCCGTAGGTCCCGCTCTGGGTCAGTACGGTGTTGCAATTCCCGTATTTACAAAAGAGTTCAACGAAAGAACCAAGAATGACATCGGTCTGACGATCCCCGTTGTCATTACCGTATATGCAGACCGTTCCTTCACCTTTATCACCAAGACTCCTCCCGCACCCGTTCTGATCAAGAAGGCATGCGGTCTGGAGACTGCTTCGGCTAAGCCCAACAAGGATAAGGTTGCAAAGATCACCAAGGAACAGGTCAGAAAGATCGCAGAGACCAAGATGCCCGACCTGAACGCTGCCAGCATCGAAGCTGCTATGAGCATGATCGCAGGTACCGCACGCAGCATGGGCGTTGTGGTTGAAGACTAAGAAGGAGGTATGGCGAAATGGCAAAGATGGGTAAGAAGTATTCCGATAGCGTAAAGCTGATCGAGAAGTCCAGATTGTATGATCCCGCAGAAGCTCTTGCATTGGTATGCCAGACTTCCAAGGCTAAGTTTGACGAAACTGTAGAAGTACACGTTCGTCTGGGTGTTGACTCCCGTCACGCTGACCAGCAGGTCAGAGGTGCAGTAGTTCTGCCCAACGGTACCGGTAAGACCGTAAGAACCCTGGTATTTGCAAAGGGTGACAACGTACAGGCTGCTATCGATGCAGGTGCAGACTACGTTGGCGGCGCTGAGTACGCAGAGAAGATCCAGAAGGAAAACTGGTTTGAGTTTGACGTTGTAATCGCATCCCCTGACATGATGGGTGTGATCGGTAGACTGGGTAAGGTTCTGGGCCCCAAGGGCTTGATGCCCTCTCCCAAGGCAGGTACCGTTACTCCCGACGTAGCACGCGCAGTTCGCGAGGCTAAGGCAGGTAAGATCGAGTACCGTCTTGACAAGACCAACATCATTCACTGCCCCATTGGCAAGGCATCCTTCGGCGCTGAGAAGCTGCAGGAGAACTTTGGCACTCTGCTGGGTGCCATCATCAAGGCAAAGCCCGCAGCAGCAAAGGGCCAGTACATCAAGAGCTGCGTTGTGGCTTCCACCATGGGCCCCGGCGTAAAGGTCAACGGCGCAAAGCTTGGCTAATTGCTTTTGAGTAACAGAAAAACGCACGATGCAGACGCATCGTGCGTTTTTGCGTTTTGAGTGATATTTTGGCTTCGCCAAAGTGATATTGTTGCTACGCAACAGTGATATTGCTCGGCATTGCCTCGCAGTGGTATTCTATTCGCCTTTTTAACTTGCGTAGCAAATAACACTTGGGCGTAGCCCAAATATCACTGCCTGCAATATCACTCGCCAAAGGCGAATAGAACGGCATATTGTTCCGATTTTATCGGAACAATATGCCGTAGCCCCAGCCTACTCTTCCGCCGCTTTTCAGCCGCTCAACAAACGCGCGGCGCAGCGAGGTGTCGGTGGGCAGGCGGTCGGGATTGCGCTCGGCTGTGTCAAATAAGCACCAAAGGCTCTCTCCGTCCGAGTCGTCCCAGGAAAGGATCTCAAATTCCTCCATAAATCTGCGCACGTTGCTGCGCTCGGACACGAACTCGTTCATGCGCGGATAAAGCAGCCAGGAATGGCATACGAACGGCACTTGGGCATCGGGACATTGGCCTTTCGGCAGCTGCGGCCCGAAAAAGGCCTTGGCGCGCGCAAAGGAGTCCTCGTACAATTCCTTGGAAAGCGGCTGCCCCGAGCGCGGGATGTGCATGTTCAGCACCTTGCTTTCCTTGCCAAGCGCGATGCCGTTCTTTTGGTATTCGCGCCCGAAGTCCACGATCTCAAATTGCAATCTCCCCAGCGCAAAGCGCGTCATTTTGAACCAGCCGGGCATCCAGAAGGAAACGAACATGCCGCACACACCGCGCACGAGCTTGCATTCCTCCAATTTGTATTTCAGATCGGACATGGAATCGTGCCAGATGGCATCATCGATCCCACGCTCGGCATAAAGCGTGCGCAGATGCTTGGAAAGGCAAATGAACAGTAACAGATCGGTGGTGTGGTTATGCACGCCCGAAAGCCGCGCTGCCTTTTTGCTTTGCGCGGTCAGCACACCAAAGTCGCAGTCAATGCTTGCCGCATAGGTCGCGATCGCGCCCTCAAACTGCTGCCTGGCCTCTGCATTTGCCATAACCTTGTCGTAGGCGGCAAGAAGATGCGCAGCATCAGCGGGATCATACGCAAAGTCGCCCAAAAACCAAATCAAATAGTCTCTCATATGACACTTTGATCAGCGGAACAGTATCCCAAATCCATACCCGACTCTGCCGCCCGCCTTGAGGTGTGCCACGAATGCGCGGCGCAGCGAGGTGTCGGTGGGCAGACGGTCGGGATTCTGCTCCATGGTGTCAAACAGACGCCAGAGATCCTCACCGTTGTTGTGGTTGCTTTCCATGATCGTGAATTCCGAAAGGAACTTGTAGGTGTTGAGATGCGGCGGCACGAATTTTGCCGTATCGGGGTAGAGCAGCCAGGAATGGCATACGAAGGGCGCGGGCTGATCTTGGGGGAAGGTCGCCTGATAGAATTCCTTGGCACGCGCAAAGGAATCCTCGTAAAGTGCGGGCGAGAGCGGCTCTCCCGAGCGCGGAATGTGCATGTTGATGGCTTTTTGCCCTTTTGCAAGCTTGATGCCGTTGCCCTCAAAGTCAATGGGAGAATCCACCAGCTCAAACTGCAATCTGCCCAGCGCAAAGCGGGTGAGATTGAAAAATCCGGGGAACCAGCCTGCCACAAAAGAGCCGCAAATGCCGTAAACCGTGCGGCATTCCTCTAACTTATAGCGCAGATCCAGCATGGAATCGTGCCAGATGGCAAGGGAAATGCCATGCTCTACGTACAGCTCGCGCAGACGCTTTGAGAGCATGATGAAAAGCAAAAGATCGGTGGTGAAGTTATGTACACCCACAAGTCTGCCTGCTGCCTGCGTTTCGCGCATCATGGCGCCGTAGTCGCAGTTCAGGTCGGTGACGTAGGCTTCATAGGCACGCTCAAAGGGGACGCGTGCGTCGTCGCAGGCGCAGATTCTGTCAAAGGCATCCAGCAGGTGTGCGGTGTCCTCGGATGAGTAAGAAAACTCTGCAAAAAAATCTTCAAAATACTTTCTCATAAAGGACTCCTTGTCATCTCAGATGAATTTGACTGCCGTGCCGTATGCCATGATCTCGGCAGCACCGTCCATAACGGCAGAGGAAGCGTAGCGCACGCAGATGATCGCATCTGCGCCCATGGCCTCGGCTTTCTCGATCATGCGCTCGGTCGCCGTTTTGCGCGCCTCGTTCATCATTTCGGTGTATCCCTTGAGCTCACCGCCCACAATGGTTTTAAAGCTTGCGGCAAGGTCGCGGCCGATGTGCTTGCTTTGCACCGTGCTGCCCTCCACCAGTCCCAGCGTTTCCAGCTGCTTGCCCGTAATATAATCCGTCGTGAAAATTTTCATAGAAAAAAACCTCCTTAGTGTATTGATTTGATTGTAGCATATTCAAAGGCTTTTGTCAATGGAAAAATGCCCGAAGCCTGCACGGTGTGCAGGCTTCGGGCGTAATTTATTAGGCAGGCATGGGCTTTTTGGAGAGCAGCTTGCGGCACAGGCGGTAAAAGTAATACGCACCGATGACGAACGCAATATCAAGGCAGGTGACCACAAGCACGTAAAGGATCTGCGTGGGGACGTATCCGATTGCCTCGCTGACCGTGATTCTGACATTTTCCAAGGGCGCGATATTGCAGCGGTAAAGATTGTTATAATTGGTTTTGAGGATGTGCGAGGCAATGCCTGCTATGATGCAGTAAATGCCGACGAACGCGGCTGAGAAGCGAACCTCCCCCTTTCCGGGTGTATGCAGCTGCAGCGCAGGCAGGAGCATATAGGCAAACAGCACCAAGTTGTGGAAGGTGACTGTGTGGAATGCGAAATAGTTCTCAAAGTAATTTTCAATATCCCAGGCCGAGTAGATCAGATCGGGGTAGATGACGGTCAGGAGAAAAACCGCCGCGGTAAGGCCGCAGGAAACGCCCGAAACAAGCTGCGCATGCTTGCCCCGATAAAAGGCAAGCGCGGGGAGGGCTACCAGCATCAGCGAGCAGAAATGCAGGGGGATGTGGTAAAGGTCGTAGCCATCGGGGCGCAGGAAGGAGGCGATCTGCTTGCCAACCTCCAGCAAAAGCAGCACGGTGGCAATGATCTGCAAGGGGATCATACGCACGCGCAGAGGCTTGTTTTTTAAGCAAAGGTGCAGTATGACAGTCAAAACTACCATGACGGCCAGCGCAGGCAACAGCGTTTTCAGATGAGCAGACGACCAGAGTTGCATATTTTTTCTCCCATTCTACTTGATACCCCAATCATAGCACAAGAAAAAAACGATGTCAATGCAAAAGCCCCCGTCAGGGGGCAGATTTAAGATATTAAGATTTTCAGGGGGCTTTTTATGCGTTGCGGTACAGCTCAAACAGCTCGTAAAGCTCGGTGATCTGCCGCTCGGTCTGCGCGATCATGGTATCGATCTCGCCCGAGTCGTCCTCCTTTTGCAGCTGCTTGTACATGTGCAGCACCTCGCCAAGCTCTGTGACCGATTGGTTGATGGCGCGCCGTACCACCACGGGGGCGCGCGAGTGCGCGTCGTCGCCAAGGTAGACCTTGGGCGTGTTGAAGCGCACCTGCAGCCCGGGATCGCCACCGCGCTCCCATATCAGCCCGGACATACGGTCTGCGTGCGCTAAGTTATGCTCACCCAACTGCTCAAAAACGGCAGCGGGGCGCGGTGCCGCGATGCGCAGCACGCTTGCTAAGTATTTATGTCGGGCAGCGTTTGCCCATTGCCGCGCCTGAATGCAGGATGCGGTGCGGAAAAAATCTCCCGTGTGATGCTCGTTATGCTTCATGTAATACCTCCAAGTCAACGTCAATCAATATATTCTATGCAAAAAAACAATGGGAATTTCCTTGACGAGGGCGAGGGAGTATGCTATAATGAACGTAACAGAAATCAATGACGACGGTGCGGAGGTAAAGCATGCTACAGGATCTTCATTCGCATACATATTATTCCTTTTGCGGTGCGGACAAGCCCGAGGCGGTGGTTGAGGCCGCAATCGCGGGTGGACTTGACGTCATTGGCATCACCGACCACAATTACGGTGTATGCTGCCAGCGACTTGATGTGTTTTTCTATCAGAATCAGGAGCTTGGCGAGGATCATTACCGCTGCTTGCAGCGCTATTATGACCACATTAACCTCTTGCGCGACAAGTATAAGGATCAGATCACGGTGCTGCGCGGCATTGAGATCTGCACGCTGGATCGGTTTCGCTATCCGATCGGGGAGAATGATGACATCTCGTTCTTTGACTATTGCCTGATTGAGAACATCGACGCGATTGAGCAATCGGTTGCAAAAGGGGATCTGTTTGCCTATGCCGAGCGTTGCGGATGCAAAGCGGGTGTGGCGCATACCGATCTGTTTGCGTTTGCCAAAAAGATCGGGTACGAGCCTTACGACTTTTTCAAGAAAATGGCCGAGCGCGGCATTTTCTGGGAAATGAACGTCAGCTATGATCCCACGCACAATTACAGGCAGCACCAATATATGCTTGATTTCTTTGAGAGTCCCGAGCAGCAGGAAATCGTGCGCCGTGCAGGCGTACAGGTCAGCGTGGGCTTTGACGGCCATCGCGTGTGCGACTATCTGCCCGAGCGAGTCAAGGACTATTGCAGGCAGATCGAGCAGATGGGAATCCGCATGCCCTTTGAGGAGTTGAAATAACCTTTTTTATGCAAATGAGGAGGTAATTTATGAATAAGAGAATGGATCGCAACCGTCTGAACATTGGCGCATACCATCTCAGACCCTATGCCCGTACCGAGGCGCACGTCAAGGACGTGGCCGATTGCGGCATTGATTTTGTGGTCTGCATGGATAACGACCGTCCTGCTTTGGATCTTTTCCACAAGTATGGTGTGGGTGCCATTGTTTCCGGCATTGTTCCCGGATGGTGGGGCGGTGACGGAAGCAACGCAGGCAAACTGGCCGATACCAATCCCATAGAGAAGTATGAGGCCGCCCATGCGTCCTTTGTTGATCATCCCGCAATTTGGGGGATTGACGTGGGCGACGAGCCCTCTGCACTGGATTTTCCATATTACGGAAAGGTCATTGACTATGTGAACCGTGCCTTTTCGAATCAATTCGCCTATCTGAATCTGTACCCCAACTATGCGTCTGTTTCCGGGAACAATGCGCAGGAAACCGTGAACCAACTGGGGACTGCAACCTACGCGGAGCATATCCGGAGATACTGCGAATGCGTTCCTTCCGACTACCTTTGCTACGATTTCTATCTTTACTCGATCAACGTTGCCAAGCACTACGAGAATCTTCGCGTAGTAGCCGATGCTTGCCGCAACACGGGGCGGAGCATGTGGATCGTGCTGCAGGTCAACTCTCACAGGCCCGATGAATGGATGAGCGAGAACAACCTTCGGTTCCAAGCCTATACCTCCATGGCTTTTGGTGCAGAGAATATTATCTGGGCTTGCTACACCGCCGGCTGGTGGCACAATCAGGTGTTGGATGATCAAGGCAATCAGACCGAGCAGTACGGTAAGCTCAAGCGCGTCAATGCGCAGATCCGTACCATTGCCGACGAATATATGAAGTACCGCCGTGTGTCCACGCATTTTGTCGGATTTCAGGGACATCCCGATATGAATTGCGTACAACAAAAGAGCATTGAGTCCCTGTCCACCGGGGTTTTCTTTGATGTGAAATCGGATAACGGTGCGCCTGTTCTTGTGGGTGAAATGGTCAGCCGGACCAACGACGGCTCGGCAGCTCTCATGATCTGTGCCGCCGACGATCCCTATGAGAAAGAGCCGAAGGAATATCAGGTCACCTTCCGCGCTCCCAACCGCTGCATCCGCGCTCTTGGCGGCGAAGGATATCAGACCGTTACTGATCTTGGCGGCGTGTATGCCGTTACCGTAAGATCCAACGAAGGCGTGTTGATCACTGCACGCTGATCCATCATGACCGTTTAAGAAAATTTTTTCATATAAAAGGAGAATTGAACATGGAATACGGTTTGCAATTATTCAGCGTTCGCGATATCACGGGCGCAGATCTGGAAGGCGCACTCAAGGCAGTTGCAGAGCTGGGCTATTCCTCTGTGGAATACGCGGGCTTTTTCGGCCACAGTGCAGAGCAGGTTGCCGCATGGCAGGAAAAGTACGGCCTGACCTGCGCGGGCACGCACTCCGGCACAGCTGAGCTGCTCCCCGAGAACATCGACGCCACCATTGCGTATCACAAGACCATCGGCAACAAGAAGTTCATCATTCCCGGCGAGGATCTTAGCACACTCGAAAAGATCGACCGCTTTGCATCCATCGTCAACGCAGCCATTCCCAAGATGGCAGAGGCAGGCATTGAGGTAGGATATCATAACCACTCGCATGAATTCGTGGTCATGCCCTGGGGCTCCACCATTCATTCCGAGCTGGAAAAGAGATGCAACGTGTTCTTTGAGATCGATACCTACTGGGCATTCAACGCAGGGCTTGATCCCATTCAGGTCATGAACAGACTGGCAGATCGCCTGCGCGTCATTCACCTCAAGGATGGCCATTTGGGCGGACAGGGCAAAGCGTTGGGCGAGGGTGATGCTCCCGTCAAGGCTGTGCGCCAAAGAGCGATCGAAATGGGCATTCCCATGGTAGTCGAGAGCGAAACACTGACGCCTACAGGCATCGAAGAGGTGGCGCGCTGCATCAAGTTCCTGCGCGCTTGCGATGCGGAGTAAATAGAAAATCATTGCCGCTTGGTTGCAACGGACAAAATTGGAAAATCAAATGCTCTGTTTTTTGTTTCGGTGTGAATACGTAACGGGAGTCTGTCGCGGACAGACTCCCGTTTTGTGTGATTTATTCTGCCGCTTTTGGCAGTAAAAATGATTCTGAATTGAGTTTTCTTTTACTTTGTAAAGTTCAGCTCGTTGCAGATCTTGCCATCTTCGGTTACAACAGCCAGTACGCAGCCGGTGTAGTAGCTCTTGTCGTTCCAGTTGCAGGCTGCCACCTCAACCGTGACCTCCTGGCCTGCAAATGCCTTGAGCCAGTTGTACTGGCTTGCATTGGAGCAGTACAGACGCAGCTGAGTGCCGTTTGCGTCGGTCAGGTAGATGTTGGAGTAGTACGCAGCTTCCTCAACGGTTACGGTTGCCTTGAGCACGAATACCGTGGTGGAGTAGTCAACCATAGCATCCAGGTCGTAAACCTCCTTGAGCGTCTTGTCGGTCACAAAGGTTGCGGTGGAATACTTGTGGCTGCCGTAGAGGTTGGACAGGATCTCTGCATTGTTGATACAGGTCTGGCCTATGCAGTGGGTGGTGGTGTCCTTGATGTTGATATGGCGAACACCGGTCAGAATGACCTCGTTGCCGATCTGCAGGGTAGCCATCACGTCAGCGGTGGTCTGTACGGCGATCACACCGGTCTCGTCGATGAGGTAGAAGCCGGTCTTGTTGACAAGGGAAGGACCAACGATGCCCTTGATGGTCACGGTCTCACCAACGGAAGCGTCGATGGCGGTCTTGACGTTGTCAGCATCGATGCTGGGCGTGACGTTGACGGTGATCTCAACGGTATCGGTAGCGGTCAGCTCGCCATAGGTTGCGGTGACGGTGACGGTCACGGTGCCGGGGTTCTTGCAATGCATTACGGTCTTGCCGTCAGCGGTAACAAAGCTCAGCACCTTGTCATCAGAGGAAGCGTAGGAGACGGTCGCGCCGGTAAAGCCGAGCAGCTCGGAGGAAACCGAGGTGACCAGCTCAAGAGCGGGGTCAGCGGCATACTCGGTGCCGAACTGATCCATTGCGTAGTACTTGAGTACGTGGGTGGGGGTGTTTGCGGTATCAAAGGTAAAGCCCTCGTCGATGACCTCGATGGGTACCAAACGGAAGAAGCAGTCGCTGTTGGTGGACTTGCAGTTGAGGGGAGAGATGTAAACGGTGCAGATCTTGCCGTCGAATGCATCCAGCCACTCAAAGTCGCCGCCGTTGCACTGGGTGTAGGTGTAGTTGCCGGTCTTGCCGTCCAGGTCGTAGAAGTAGTAGTTGGTAAAGCCGTTGCCGGGCTTCTTCTGTACCAGCGCGGTGACCTTATAGATGTTGGTGGTGATGTTTTCGGTAACGGGCGTTTCCAAGAGATCCTTGATGCAGGTCTCGGTGATCCAGGACTTGTCATAAGCGTAGTCCTGGGAGCTGTCCTGATCGATCAGGGTTGCGTTTGCGATCTGGCAGCTGCCCTTGTAGCCAAAGGTAGCAGCGTTGCTTTGCTCGGTGTCCAGGATCCAGTAATCCTTTTCGCCTGCGATGGTGATCTTGTCGCCCTCGCTGACTCTTTGCGCGATATTGTTGTCAAAGACGTAGATCGCAGCGGTATCGTCCACAAGGAAGAAGCCGTTGGGCTTGTAGCCGTTTGCAAAGGTGATGCGTGCAACCACACCGTCCAGCTTGATCTTGGTACCCTTATCTGCCTCTCTTGCGTCGGCTGCGGACATATCGGTGTACTCGTTCAGGTCAATGTCAGCCTCAACGTGCGTAAACTCGATCAGGCGAGCGTTCTTGACCTCCTTGGTGCCGTTGTAGTTCTGCAGAATGCAATGCAGCAGAACCTCGTCGCCGCGGTAGGGCTTGTCTTCCATTGCGCTGTAGTTGATCTCGCCGTCAGCGCTGTAGGTGCCGTAAACGGGGATCTCACCGGTTTCATCGGCAATGATCATAGCACCGTATGCTGCGTTGGTGATGGATACAACGGTTGCGCGGATGTAGTATCTTTCGGTGGTGATGTTACCCTCAGCACCGCAAAGCTCAAGTGCCTGGGCAATGGTGATGGTGGTAATGGCGGGCTCGTCGGGAGCGGAGGTTTCCTCGGAGGAATCCTCACCGGGAGCGTCGGTATTGGCTGCGGTAGAGCCGTCGGTGTTGTCTTCGGTGTCAGCGTCAGTGGTGTCCTCGGTAGGCTGCTCGGTCGTGTCCTCGGTGGGGGCATTGGTGCCTGCATCGGTGGTGGTCTCTTCGGTGCCGTCGTTACAAGCGGCAAGGACGGAGAGCATCATCAAAGCAACGAGAGCGAGCGCCAGAAATTTGGTGAATCTCATGCTGCAAATTCTCCTTTATATTTTTTGACTATTCTATTATAATGTAAAAAACGACAAAGGTCAACAAGACAGGCGCATTTTCTCCCAAAGGTACAAAAAACCGAGACGCAGTCTCGGTTTTTGCATATTTCTTACAAATCAATTTTCGGGCGCGCGCCAATCAAAGATCAGTTCGGGCTCTTTGAATGAGGTGTGGAAGAATTTTTCATCCACGGGAGTCCCGACAGTCTTGTGCTTGATGATATCGACCAGCATCTGTACGTCTACCGGCTTGTGTCCGTGAACACCCGGACGGTAGTACCAGAACAGGTTTTCCGGGACACCCAGGTACTTGAATACCTCACCGGCAGCCATGGTGGTCTGCCAAGAGCCGATGGGACAGCTCCAAAGGTCGCCTGCGGCTTCGGAAACGAACAGCGTACGGGGAGCAACCATTGCCTTGAGCGAATGCGCGTCAAAGGGCAGATCCTCGGGGCGGTCAGCGTACTGTCCCAGATCCGGGCCCATCCAGAAATCAAAGTTTGCCCAAAGGTCGCAAAGGCGCTCGCTTCTTTTTTGCATCAGCGGGCGTTCAGGATCGTCGTTGCCCATGTAGTTGCCCTCAAGGTAGAGACGATAGCAGGAGCAAGCACCCGCGCAGGTCTCGTTGGGGTTGACGATGACGGCTCTTTGGTCAAGCACGCCGGCAAGCGCAGCGGTCTTGCCGCCACGGGAATGGCCGGTAAATACCACCATGTCGGGATTGGTCAGTCCGATCTTTTCAAGCGCGTCCACGCAGCGGGAATATCCCCAAGCCCAAGCGCCGATTGCACCAAAGGTATATTCGGGATAGACCTCGTGCAAAGGGCCGTGTCCGCGTCCCTTGAACTGAATGTCCTGCACGATTTCGGTGCGATCAAACATCATCCAGGCAATGCCTTCGTCCAGTGCCGCGTGCAGATATTCCTTGTCGTAGACGTCCTCAAACGAAAGGTCACCGTTTACAATGACGGGAGGCAGGGGAGTGGGGGTGGGAACGCCCCAGTCGGGCAAGAACAGCCTTGCGGTAAAGGAGATTTGCTTGTCCTTTGTGCCGGCTGTAATGCGGTAAGTGTTGTGATGCCCCTTGCCGCCGATGTAAAGCTCCTGCACCTCCAGCACCTCGGGTGCGGGGGGCATGGTACCGTATTGCAGCTCAACAGCCTGCTTGTAGATCTCGGCGCGGCGCGCTTCCCACTCTGCGGGGCTTGTCATGCGCGTGCCGTCGTCAAAGGTAAAGAGGTCGGGTAATTTGCCGTACACCTCGTATTTGGTCAGGTGCAGCATATCGGGAGTCACCTTGTATTGATCCATAATGGCCTCCTTTAGCGGAATTCCTTGAGTACGGGATAAGCGCCCGTGATATCTCCGATGAAATCGGGGGAATATACAGGCTCCAGAGAGATCTTGTCGTCGTATCCGATGGCACGCATTGCGTCGCGCCATACAAGGCAGTCCGCCAGATCCTCGATCGTGGGGGCTTTGCGGTCAGCCTGCGGACGCGCGATGTGCGCGTGGAAGATGTACTGCTTGAATTTTTCAATGTTGGACAAGGGCTCGCCGCCTGCCCAGATGTGGAAGATGTCCAGCGTCAGGCCTACGTGGGAGTGGCCTACCATGTCGCAGATCTCGGCGCCTTCCTCCAGCGTATGCAGAAAATTGGTTTCCTTTGCCTGCAGCGGCTCAATGGCAACGCGAACACCTGCAGCCTTGCCTTGCTCACCCAGAATGTACATCAGGCGCGCAAAACGCTCCTTGGCACGTGCCGGCTCCATACCCTCGGGGATATTGCGTGCATAGCCCGAGCCCATCACGGCCACGTCCGCACCAAAGCGTGCAGCGCGTGCAAAGCCGTCCTTGGCATATTCACGTACCCATGCCTCAATGCCTGCCTGATCGTCATCAAACATGGGATGACCGCCCGGAAAAAAACCGTTGAAGGAGGGAATGAGCAAGCCCAGGGAGTCCTTGAGCGCAATATATTCTTTCATTTGCTCCTCGGTGTAGGTTGCCGTGACCGAGAAGTTCCACTCAACGTGGTCGTAGCCTACGTTCTTTGCTGCCTCCCAGTATTGGGGAGGAGCGCAAATACCGATCTTCATAATCTTGCCTCCTTGATAGGGGATTTGGGTTACTTTTATTTTATACCATTTTGCACTGATTGTCAATCGCTGCGGAGAAAGAGCAAAATTATTTTGAAAATTTTTGAAAAATTTTGCAAAAACGTTGAACTTTTTTGCAAAAAAAACGTTTATATAAATAAGGGGTACTGATCAAAGGCTTGACAAAAGAGCCGAAAGGGAGTATCATAAGAATATCAAAATTTTGGAGGTCATTTTTATGGCAAGATTTACAACGGGTATGCGCAGCATGAGCAAAGGCGAGCGGTACGAGGCGAACTATAACAGCGCACGTATCAATTTGCTGATCGCCATGGCGTTTACCTTGGTCAACTGTGTTCTGTCCGTTGTGGGCGGAAATACGTATTTTTTGTTTTCCATCACGTTTCCGTATGCGATGGTCACCGAGGGTGCATTCTGGACGGGGATCATGTTCTCCCCCGAGGAATATGCCGAATTGGGCGTGCCTGCATCGGAAATGATGCCCATGTGGTTTTTGTACGTCATGCTGGTGCCTGCCGTGATCGCACTTGCTCTGTATGCGCTGTGCTGGATCTTTTCCAAAAAGCGCGTTGGCTGGATGATCGCTGCAACCGTGCTGTTCGTGATCGATACGCTGTTTTTGATCCTGTACTACGGTGTGGCTGCTGATTTTATCATGGATTATCTGTTCCACGGCTGGGTGCTGTTTATTCTGATCCGCGGCGTGATCTCGCATTTCCGCCTCAAGGAAGTCAAGGCGCAGGCAGACGAGGTCAGCGGTCAGGCATTTGTGCCTGTTCCCGATCAGTATAGCGCTCCCGAAGCCGTAAACCAAGAAACCGCGCCCGCACAGGAGGGCGAGACTGTCGAAGCAGTTGCGCAGGATCCTGCGTCTGCAAGCAACAATTCTCCCGCGCTGCACATGGCGGATTTCAGCGCAAAGAACCGCGTGCTGCTGCAGGAGCAGGTACAGGGCTATGATATCTGCTACCGCAGAGTGGGTAAGGTCAACGAGCTGGTGGTCAACAGCATGGTTTACGACCTGCTGGATACCGGAGTTGCGGAGTTCCCGCACGAGCTTTGCTGCGTGCTGGACGGCCATGAGATCAAGGCAGGCTTTAGTGCAGATTCCCATTCGTACATCACCTTTGACGGCGAGGTCGTCAAGAAAAAGCTGCGTTTGATGTAAATATTCTGCGCAAGATGAAAAAGGTCAGCCCCAACGGGTTGCGGAAATAGCGGAGAAATCCGCACAAAACAAGGACTTCATCACATGGATGCAGTCCTTCTTTTTTGAAAAGCCTTGTGCGTTACCAAAGATTTGTATTTGCAGGGGACGGCACCCTCGACGTCCCGCCCTGCTGCAACTTGCCATTTTGTATGTCATAGCTACTTTGCGCCGAGCGGGACGTCGAGGGCGCCGTCCCCTGCGATAGGTGTTTTTTATGCGGGAAAATCGAACGTCAAGACTGCGCTTTATTGGCCTTGCTTGTCATCCTCTTTTTTCTTTTTCTTGTTTTTTCTGTTGCGAAAGGCGTCAATGGCGGCGCGGTGCATATCCTGCAGCACGCCCAGCGTGTATTTGTCCTTGGGGAAGAGCAGGCGCAAAAGCAGGATGGCAATGGCGCAGGTCAGGATCTTTTCGGGCGAGGGAAGCCAGAGGATCGCCAGATAAGCCGAGGCCACCGCGATCATCCAAGGCACGCCAAGCCAAGTCCCCACGGCAAGCATGAGATACGACCAGCCGTTTGTGATCATCCACGCAATGCCAAAGCAAAGGAGAAGGCGCGGATTGAGAATGAATTTGAGTGCCTTGACAAGAAATCCTTTGATCTTTTCACGCATGGGCGGTTTCCTTTCTTTTGTAAGATGCGTTCAGTATAGCCCGAACGCCGAACTGTGTCAACGTTCGCCTCTACCTATATAGACGCCAAAACAGCCCGAAAAGTTTCACGTAAGGGAAAAATATTTTCGTTTTTGCTTGTAAAATTTCCTCTCCTACGTGCATCATTACAGCACGACGCCCGTTTTCTTGCACTTTTTGAAGAAACGGATGGTCAAGAGCAGCGTGACGATGCCCAGAATGGGGAAGATGGCGCAAACCAGCATACCTGCCTTCAGCCCGATCTGCTCGGGGGAAAGGTTTTGCTGCGCGGCAAGGCGCATGCCAAGCTCGCTTGTGCTGACAGCATCGGTCACAATGCCCATCAGCTGAGGGGAAACCGATGCACCAAGGTCACCGCCCGATGCCATGAGCGCGTAGGCGGCCACGCCCACGCCCGTGACGTTCTCTTCCATCATGATCAAAGCTCCCGGCCACAGCATGGAGGTAAAAATGCCTGTCAGTACGCAGGCCACAAGCGCAGGGATGGGATGCCCGGAGAAGGCAACGACCAGGTAGCAGGCTGCTGCGCCGACCATGCCGATTGTCAGCATGCGGAAAATATTCTTGCCGAATTTGGCGTAGGTGATGCGCGTCAGTCCCAAAAGCACGGCAAAGGCAGCCATGCCCACAAGATCCCCCACGGCCTTGTCAATATGCAGCGCGTTTTCCATATAACCCGAGATCCAGTTGGACATGGTATTCTCGGCACAGCTGCCGAAAAAGATGCAGGCCACGCAAAGGGCAAGACCGAGCGTGCGTTTGCCGGTGCGCTTGGATCTTTCCTGCTCCGCATCCTTTTGCAGATCGGGCATGGGGGAGAGGAAGAACATCACGGCTGCAATGATGGGGAGTGCTGCGAAAAACAGCGTCAGATACATCCAATTCTGCGCACCGAACAGCGCGAAAAAGGCGGTGCTTAGCACGATGACGAACAAAATGCCGAACGCGTAAAGCGAGTGCAGCATGCTCATATCTCTTTGCGGATGCTCCGAGGGGAGGGCTGCGATGGTGGGAGAGAGCATGACCTCGGAAAGTCCCGAGGCAATCGAAAAGACGATTGTACCGATCAGCAGTCCCGCATAGGCAAATTGCGGCAGGAGCGAGGGGACGAGTGCATAGATCACAAGCCCCAGCGAGGTGATCAAGGGCGTTACGCGTACCAGCAATTTCGCATTGAATTTCTTGGCAAACAGCGAAAACAGCAGATCGACCAGCATCTGCGTGCAAAAGTTGGTCAGCACCAGCGTGCCAAGCAGGGTATAGGAGATCCCGTACATATCCTGCAGCGTGGCAAACAGCAGGGGCGGCAGGATGAAGACCGATGACATGGTAAAATAAGCAGAGTAGCAGGCGAGCTTGGTGCGTTTGTAGTTGGGAGTCATGGCAGTACCTCAATCAATTTAAGTAGTATGGTCAGCGTGTTTTCCTCGGAGTATTCCAGCTCCTCGGAGAGAATGCGTGCGGCCTCGTAAGGCTCCGCGCCGTTTTTGAGCATGGAGCAAAGCAACCGCTCAAAAAACAGCGCAAGCCCCAGGCTGGCGCGAAAGGTTTGGGCATCCACGGCTTGCGTGCAATGGCGGAAGATGAAGTATGCCAGCGCACGCGTAAGCAGCGGCTCGGATTCGGGCGGTGTTGTAAGGTCGGAGGAATAGGGGGCAAACAATGCGCGGTGCGATTTGTTCAAGTATTCCAAAGCGTCCAAAAGCGTGCGCCATTGCTCGTCGGTGCAGAGCGTAGGTGCGACGCGGAAGGCGCTGTGTATATTCTGCAGCTTTTCCGTATAGGAAACGTCCGGCTGTTGCAGCAGCGCGTACACTTTTGCGCGCAGCGCGGTGGCATCAAAGACGTCATCCTCCGATTCGTCGGGCAGGTCTTCAATTTCGATCATGCGCGCATAGTCGTCTGATTGCAGCACAATGCGGCAGGCCTGTTCGCACGAAAGCCCCAGCCCCACCTCCATGCCCTGCGGCGTTTGGTGGTAAAAGCGCGGATGCTCGCGGCAAATGTCGCAAAGCGCCTCGTGTCCGTAGTGCGTGATGATGCGGCAAAGCCCTTTTTTGTCCAGATGCGGACAGCGGTCGTGCGCGGACAGGGAAAAGTGCGGCTCGTCGGTACGGTCAATGCTTGCGCGGATTTTATCTGCATAGTCGCCCTCCAAGTCCTCGTAAAAGGCCAGGGTGTCCGCGTCCACGTCGATCTCCCAGCCGATGCAGCAGGAGTGCCTGCAGCGGTCTGCGATGCAGGAAAACTCTTTATAGTAAGCGGGTGCATAAAGCTTCATGTACGTTGTCCTTTTTTGTGGTTTCTCCTAATTATAGCACATTGTCCCTGCGCTTGCAAGAGTGCTGTGAGATTTTGCTTGACAACGGACGGATAATTTGATACAATATTAGTATAATAACAGCTTTGGAGGTTACCATGAAAAAACGTGCGACATCCTGTATCATTCTGGCGGCGATCATGCTTTGCTCGCTGCTCTCCCTGAGTGCGCTGCCCGTATCGGCTGATGATGCGATCGAAATGCAGCCCTGCTATGCAGATCCCTTTATGCCCGCAGGCACGACCTACGGACAGGTAAGCTTTTGCGTACCCGCAGGTACGCAAGGCCTGACCAAGGACGCGTGGGACACCGGCCTGGAGCATAACGTTGACAAGATCCTTGTATCGTTTGTCAAGGACGGCGTTGCCTATGAGAATATGACTGTACCGCAGGTCAAGGAAATGCTGGGCGATCTGCCGCTCAAGCGCACCTGCTATACCTATGAGGACGCTCCGGACGGCAATTTGTATCTCCAGTTGAGATTCCACATGGATGATCACGCAACGCTCAAGCCTTCCGATTTTACGGCAATCACCATCAAGGCAGGCTTTGTCTGGTGTGCAGGCTCTCCTGCAGGCATTGACAGAGAGCTGACCTCTCTTGTGCTGGACCGTGACGTGTATTTCCCGGTCAATGCAGAAGCAGGCATCACCGGTGTACAGGCCGGAGCCATGGTGGGGATTGACGGTGCTTTGCGCATCAAATTTGAACGCAAGGACAGTGAGAGTCTGAAGGCCATCTCTGCTGTAGATCTTTGCCCCTCTGCAATTCCCGGAAAGACGCTGGGTGATCTTGTCACCATTGACGGTGTCACGGTGACTGAGCTTGTCAAGGCGGGCAAGGTTGCGCGCTTTAATTTCTACGGTGACACCATGATCTTCCATATTGATAATCCTACCTATCTTCAGGCACTCAAGGAACAGGAGTACGAGATCGTGATCCTGCCGGGATTTCGCTGGATGAACTGGGACAGAGACGACTGGGGCAACTGGGCGGGCAGCAATAAGGACAAGTATACGCCCGTAGACGGCACGCTTGTGTTAGAGCCGCTTTCCTTTACGGTCAATACCTCTGATGAGGTCTGCGTCAAGACAGACGGCATTGAGGTGTTGGACGGGTATAAGGATACGTATTACGTGGGCGAGCGCATTGATATGACCTCGCTGGTCATCCGCATCAATTATGCCAACGGAGACGGATTGGAAATGATGATCCCCGAGAGCATGGTGACGTATGATTTTTCCAAGCCCGGAGCTGCAACGGTGACGGTTGAATATGAGGGGATGAAAGCCTCTTTTGAGGTCACCGTGCTGGAAGCACCCGCAACCACCGAGCCCGAAACGACAGAGCCCGAAACGACAGAACCCGAAACGACCGAGCCTGAGACCACGGCTCCCGAGGCCACCGATACCGATGCAACCGAATCCGGTACAGCCGCTGCGCCCGATGAGTTCGAGTCTGCTATTCTTGATTCCGAGCCTGCCATTGATAACGAGGGCTGTGGTGCTGTGCTGATGCCGACAACCGTGATACTGCTTTGCCTTGCTGCGCTTGCGCTTGGCAGAAAGGACGACTGACGTGAGAAGACTCAGAATACTGTCATTTGTTCTGGCCGCTCTTTTGCTGCTTGCCGCTCTTGCGGCCTGTAAGCCCGATACGCCCGATCAACCCGAAAAGGAGTCGGACACAAGCGTAGCCGATCAGACCACCGAGGCAAATACCGAGGCAAATACCGAGGCGGATACCGAGCCGGAAATGACGCCTTCCGTGCAGCGCGTGCCAGATGACCGAGATCTGACCGATGCCGAGTACAGCGTGCTGAATATTGTGGGTACGGATGATTTCGGTCGCGTCATCCTTCCCGTGGACGGTAAGGTCAACGACGACCGCTACGTGGGTATGTTCTATTTTCTGACGCTTGGCCAGCATGCCAATCACTCGGGCATTTACGACATCAATCAGATCACGTATGAGGGTACGTTCAACGATGCCTTTTCCAAATTCAACACCCCCCTTACCCCCGTTGGTGCAGCGCATTTCTGGGGTGAGCCTGTTTGGGGCTATTACGATAGCCGCGATCCTTGGGTGATGCGCAAGCAGATCGAAATGCTGACCATGGCAGGCGTGGATTTTCTGGTGCTGGACACCTCAAATAACGTGCTTTACGAGAGTGTGACTGCCGTGCTGTTTGAGCTGCTTCTGGAGTATCAGAATGCAGGCTGGGACGTGCCGCGCGTGGTGTATTACCTTGGCAAGCACGATCTGGGCGCGGATTCAAACGTGCTCAAGCAGGTGTATCACATTTTCTATTCCAAGGAGGCGTATAAGAGCCTGTGGTTTACGCCCAACCATCCCGAAAAGCCCATGGTTGTCGCGCCCGATAACGTGATCGCTGCGTTTGGCAAGTCCTCCGATTCACAGGAAAAGATGCTGGCGGAATTCTTTGATTTCCGCGTCACGCAATGGCCCATCGCGCCTCCCGTCAATGATACGGTGTATGAGTATGGCGCACCCTGGATCTCCTTTGAATACCCCCAGACCTCCCAGCAGGGCTGGATCAATCTGTCTATTGCGCAGCACGTATCGGTCTGCATGACCGATACCAAAAGCTCGCGCGGCCGCGGCTGGCATCCTACCGAAATGGTCAAGGGAAAGTGGAAAGGCGAGAACGACCATGAAAACTGGCGTCAGAATCTCAATTTCCAGGCGCAGTGGAATACGGTGCTGGAAATGACGCCCGAGCAGAGAGCCCAGGATGCAAGATTCGTGTTCCTGACCGGTTGGAACGAGTGGGTGGCTGAAAAGCTGCGCAGAGGGGACAACGATTACTTTACCGTGGATACCTTCAATGCGGAGTATTCCCGTGACATCGAGCCCTCGCGCTCGTCGGGCATGAAGGATTACGCGTACTTCCAGACCATCATGAACATTCATAACGACAACTTCGCGCCTGCCGTGCATTACGAATATCCCGCAGTCACGCCCGATATTACCAAGGACGACGTATCTGCCTGGGCGAGCGCATCTACCTACCGTGATTTCACGGGTGAGTGTGCCGACCGTAATTTCAAGGCCATGGCGGGGGATATCGTGTACAAGGATCAAAGCGGCCGCAACGATATTGATACTGTCAGTATTTTGCACGACGCGCAGTATCTGTATTTCCGCATCAGCTGCGTCGAGGATATCACGGCATATACCGCAGGCGACGAGGGCTGGATGAATCTGTGGCTCAAGACCGCGCATGCAAAGGGCGAGTTGTTCTGCGGCTATGAATACGTGATCAACCGCAAATATGACGGCAACCAAAGCGAGATTGTTGCCGCCAACGGACAGAGCGTGGGCAAGGCCGATGTCAGCGTCTTTGGTAAGGTCATGATCGTGCGTATTCCGCTTGACGCGATCGGCTTGAGCGAGAACGATTATCAGATCGAATTCAAGGTGACAGATAACGTGCAGGATATGGAGAACGATCCCTTGAATTTGTATTCCACCGGTGATGCCGCTCCCATCGGCAGCCTGAATTTCAGCTTTGGGTATTAAAGTAAAAAAGAAAAGCCCCATGGGGCTGAGAAATTAGCGGAAAAAGCAGGAATTTGTTCTGAAACGAGCAAATTCCTGCTGCTTTTGTTTATATACAGTGGTGAGAGAGCGGCGAAATGGGAACCCCCACCACCGCAACCGCTTCTCTCATTTCAAAGCAAAATGCTTTG
>JAZUSJ010000121.1:0-8942 GCA_045606685.1 Eubacteriales bacterium | reverse complement strand
TGGGGCTTTACTACAACCACATGGCACCCGCCTTTGCCTACAAATTCGCTGAAAACAAGCTGCTTGCCGCGCTGATCGGTGCAGGGCGCATGCTGACGCTGCGTCCGCCACTCAAAAAGGGGCAGATGCAGACGCTTCTGACCATGAAGCAGCTTGCATACGGAGATCATCCGCTCAAAACGCTCAGCGGTTACAGCAATCCGTTGGTCTCCAACGTGGTCACAGCCATTCACGAGGTACCCTCGCTGCTCCCGCCCTTGCGCCGCGCCATTCGCCAATCCTCGCGCACGGGCCACATTCCTGCCTTTGTGCATCTGGATTTTGACCGTATTTGCGGTGGCAGATACGATTGGAATGCTGTCAAGGACACCCTGATCGAGCAATGCGGTTGGGTTGCGCCCGACAACAGCCAAAAGGCGCTGCACACCAGCTGCAGCATTGAGCGGTGCAAGGATCACTCGCAATTTGTCCGATTCTACCGTTGTCAGAGCAAAATGATCCCGTTCAGCGCCATTGAGATCTCCTTGGCCAGCCGCAGCTGCGGACGCAGCCGCGAGCAAATGCTGTATGAAATGGAGCATCTGTTGGGCTTTTCGCTCGATCCCTTGCCCGAATGCGCCATCATGTGCGGCTGCATGGGGGAGGAAATATGACACAAGTTTACTGTTTTTCGGGCAGCGGACACAGCCGTGTCCTTGCCGAGCATCTTGCAGATCGGCTGCACACGGCCGTCATCCCCATCAAAGCCAAAACAAAAGGAAAAGCACGTATCGCACTGGTCATCTTTCCCGTATACTGTCAGAATATACCGCCCTTGGTCAAGCAGTTTCTGCGCGATCTTGACGCCACGTACGCAGTCCTGATCGCAACGTATGGCCAAATCTCCCACGGCAACGTGCTGTGGGAAGCGTCACGCATCACGCGCGCGCAGATCATTGCAGGGGCATATATCCCCACGGGACACAGCTTTCTCGGACAGGGTGCGGACTTCTGCACAGCGTCGCCGGACGCGATCCTTGATCGCATTGCCGCACCGCAGCCCGCAGAGATTCCGCGCTGCGGCAAAAATCCCTTTGCATCCTTTGCGCCCGCGTGGAGAAGCCGCATCGGCTTGCGCCTTGACAAGACCGAGGCTTGCAACGCATGCGGCCTTTGCACGTGCGCCTGCCCCATGGGGGCTATACAAAACGGCACGCCAGACCGCCGCTGCATACGCTGCCTGCGCTGCGTCAGCACCTGTCCGCAAAAGGCGTTGCGCACAAGGATGCATCCCGTACTGTCTGCCTATCTGCGCAGACAGCGGCACACGGATGCAGAGATATATTTGTAACAACTGCAAACAAAAATCATTGACTTTTCAGTTCTCTGTATGATATAATGATACTGTAAATCATTGAAAGGAGATTTTTCACTATGGCAAAGAAGAAAAGTTCCAATTCCTCTCTGATCGTTTCACTCCTGTACATCATCGTTGGTATTCTGCTGGCTGTGTTCCCCGGTGAGGCACTCAATATCGCCATGACCGTGGCCGGTGTCATCTTTCTTATCTCGGGTATTATTGAACTGGTCAGACAGAACTGGATTGGCGGTATCATCAGCTTGGTGATCGGCATTGCGATCCTTGTAATGGGCTGGCTGGTGACCGACCTCGTTCTGCTGGTGCTGGGTATCCTGATCGCAATCAAGGGCATCATTTCCCTCGTGGATGCGCTCAGACAGAAAAAGCCCAAGATCCTGCAGGTGCTCTTCCCCATCCTGACCATCGTCATCGGTCTTGTGCTGGCGTTCGGTAACGCGCTGCACCTTATCGTGATCATCGGCGGCGTGCTGCTGGCGGTCAACGGTGTGCTTGGTCTTGTGGGCGCACTCAAAAAGTAAGGAACGGCAGCCCTTAGGGCTGAAGATTTGCGGAAGAATCCGCGTAAAATAAGGACTGTATCACATGGATGCAGTCCTTGTTTTTTTATGAAAAACCTTGTTTGCCACCACAGGTTCGCATTTGCAGGGGACGGCGCCCTCGACGTCCCGTGTGATAGGTGTCTCTTTTTTGCAAAAAAGCGAACACAGAGATCGCTTTTGATACAATCCTGTGTGAATTATCCGCTAATTCGTCAGCCCCATCGGGCTGACTTTTTCAGTTGGAAAATTCATGCTCCTTGATATACTCGATAAAGAGCTTCATGCTCTTGGACATCCATTTATTTTTATGGTAGATCAGCTGTTTCCATACGTCGATGTTGAGATCGCACACGTCCAGATAGCAAAGCTTACCCGACGCGATCAGCGGCTCTGTGACAAAATCAGGCAGATACGAGATCATATCGTTCTCCGCCAACACCGAGGTGATGATATCCGTTCGCCCGATCTCCAGCACGGGCGTGATCTCCAGCGATTTTTTGGCAAGCTCGCGGTCAAATACGCGCCGATAACCCTGACCGTACTCGGTCAGCACAAACGGCTCTTCAATGATATCCACGATTGAAAGATCCCTGATGCCGGCATATTTGGAAGTTGGCGCTGCAACAAAGTGCATGGGCAGCTTTTCTTCTCCGGCGATCACGTAATCCTTGTGATACTGGCGGCGATCAAGCGTGATGATCACGTCAGCCTCATTGTGGTCGATCATATTCAGCATATCGCTTGTGTCCCCCGTGGAAAAACGGATCGATATGCCCGGATACTTACGGTGAAAATCCGAATAATGTGCCGAGATCATCTCCTCGCACACCGAGTCGGGCGTGACGATATGAATGTGACCGCTGCACGCCTCCTCTTTTGTCATCCCTTCCCTGAAATCATCGGTCAGCGCACGGATCTTATGCGCGTAGCTTACCAGCTCGTGTCCGCGCTCTGTGAGCGTAATGGTATGGTTGATACGCTCAAACAGCAGACATCCCAACTCATCCTCCAGCTGCTTGATCTGAAAGGAAACGGTGGATTGCGAATAATCCAGCGCCTCGGCAGCCCTTGTAAAGCTGCCAAGCTCCGCGACGTGTATAAACGTGATCAGATTTCTCAGTTCCATATAAGCCTCCGAGCATCGATATTTTCGATGGTAATGATCAAAACCATTCGCTTGACTAATGCTTGAAAGTATTATATACTATAGACACAAAAAAGTCAAGCAATTCTTTTGCTAATTCCAAACACAAGGAGCATCATCATGAAAAAGACAGTATCCCTCATCTTAGCCCTCATTCTTTGCATAGGCACTTGCATGGTCATCTCGTCCTGCGACACAGCCAAGGACGACGGCAAATACAAGATCGGTATCGTACAGCTGGTAGAGCATCCCGCACTTGACGCAGCAACCGAAGGCTTCAAGAAAGCCGTCATTGACGAGCTTGGCGCAGAAAACGTAGAATTTGATTACCAGAACGCGCAGAACGACGCCAACACCTGCTCGACCATTGTCAACCAGTTCGTTTCGGGCAAAGTTGACCTGATCATGGCCAATGCAACCCCCGCGCTGCAGGCAGCAGCCGCGGCAACCGCAGAGATCCCGATCCTTGGCACGTCCGTGACCGAATACGGCGTAGCACTTGAGCTCAAGAATTTCAACGGCACGGTAGGCGGCAACATCTCGGGTACCTCCGACCTTGCGCCTCTGGACAAGCAGGCGGCCATGATCACCGAATGGTTCCCCGAAGCAAAGACGGTTGGCCTTCTCTACTGCTCCAAGGAAGCAAACAGCCAGTATCAGGTTGACGTTGTCAAGGCCGAGCTTGAAAAGAAGGGCCTGAGTGCAACACTCTACCCCTTCACCGATTCCAACGACCTGGCGCAGATCTGCACAGCCGCTGCCGACAACTGCGACGTCATTTACGTTCCCACCGATAACACCGTAGCCGAAAACACCGGCATCATTGATAACGTATGCGCTCCCAAAAAGGTTCCCGTCATTGCAGGCGAGGAAGGCATTTGCAAGGGATGCGGCGTTGCTACCCTTTCGATCAGCTACTATGATCTGGGCTATGCAACCGGTAAGATGGCCGCCAAGATCCTGAAGGGAGAGGCCGATATCTCCACCATGGCAATCGGCTATGCCGAAACGCAGACACCCAAATACAACAAGCAGATCTGTGATGCGCTGGGCATTACTCCTCTGGAGGGCTACACAGCCATCGAAGACTAAAGACCAAATCTATGGCAGATAGCCGGGGCGAAGAAATCTTCACTCCGGCTGCCGCCCTTTTTGAATACTGACGATAAAGAGGTAAAATCATGCAAATACTCGAACAACTGCTCGGTGCATTGCCGGGCTCGGTATCGCAGGGCCTGATATGGGCCATTATGGCGATCGGTGTTTATATTACCTACCGCATTCTTGATGTGGCCGACCTGACTGTGGACGGCTCGTTCGCCACGGGCGGTGCGGTTGCGGTCGTGCTGATCCTGAACGGCTGCAATTTATGGCTTGCGATGCTTGCAGCCTTTGCAGCAGGATTGATTGCAGGTGCTGTGACAGGCCTTTTGCACACGTTCATGGGCATTCCCCCCATCCTTGCAGGCATTCTGACGCAGCTTTCGCTGTATTCCATCAATCTGAAAATCATGGGCAAGGCAAATCAATCCATCAACGTCAACCAGACCGACCTGCTCATCTCCTTACGCTGGGTAAAGGATTTCGCGCTGCACAATCCTCTGATCACCGTAGGAATCGTTTTGCTTGTGCTGATCGGCCTGCTTTACTGGTTCTTCGGTACGGAAATGGGTTGCTCGATCCGTGCTACGGGCATCAACCAGAGCATGAGCCGTGCGCAGGGGATCAACGTCAACTTCAACAAGGTGCTGGGCATTATGCTCTCCAACGGTCTTGTGGCATTTTCGGGTGCCTTTCTGGCACAGTACCAGGGCTTTGCGGACGTCAAGATGGGACAGGGCGCGATCGTCATCGGCCTTGCAGCCGTCATCATCGGTGAGGCGCTGTTTGGCAAGATCTTCAAGAACTTTGCGCTGCGTCTTGTGTCCGTTGCCTTTGGCTCAATCATTTACTATATCGTCATTCAAACGGTCATCACGCTGGGCTTTGACGCAAATCTCTTAAAGCTGCTCTCAGCCGTGATCGTGGCCATTTTCCTTGCAATTCCGTACTGGAAAAGACAGTACGCGCAAACGCACATGAGAAAACACAAAGGGGGGAAGAAGCATGCTTGATATCACAGGTGTAGAAAAAACGTTCAACCCCGGAACGGTCAATCAAAAAAAGGCGCTCAACGGCTTGAATCTGCATCTTGCAAAGGGCGATTTCGTCACGGTCATCGGCGGGAACGGTGCAGGCAAATCCACCATGCTGAATATGATCGCAGGCGTTTACCCCGTGGATTGCGGCAGCATTGTCATAGACGGCATCAACGTCACCAAGCTCCCCGAGCATAAACGCGCCAAATACCTGGGGCGCGTATTCCAGGATCCCATGACAGGCACGGCAGCCGACATGCAGATCGAAGAAAACCTCGCACTTGCAGCACGCAGAGGCGCACGCCGCACGCTGCGCGCGGGCATTACAGCCAAGGAGAGAAAGGAATACAAGGAGCTGCTCAAGATCCTGGATCTTGGCCTTGAGGAGCGACTGACCGCCAAGGTCGGCCTGCTTTCGGGCGGCCAACGACAGGCGCTGACGCTGCTGATGGCCTCGATCAAAAGGCCCAAGCTCCTGTTGCTTGACGAGCATACCGCCGCCCTTGATCCCAAAACAGCGGCCAAGGTGCTGGAGATCTCGGAAAAGCTGATCAAGGAAAACGATCTGACCGCCATGATGGTCACGCACAACATGAAGGACGCCATTGCATACGGCAACCGCCTGATCATGATGCACGAGGGGCGCATCATTTACGATGTTTCGGGTGAGGAAAAGAAATCCTTGACCGTGGATGCGCTGATTCAGAAATTCTCGCAGACCAGCGGGCAGGAATTTGCCAACGACCGCGCGCTTCTGAGCTGAGCCTTGGGGTGAAAGTCCGACAGGAATTCTACCATTCCGAGTGATATATCAGCCAAATAAAATAGGGGCTTCTTTACGGACAGGAAGCCCCTTTGTTTGTTTATGTTCAAATAAATCAGTTGCCACCAGGCGGACGACCGATGGTCGCCCCTACAGTCGCTCAGGATTTCAGAAAGCAAAATCCAAAGACAACGTTGTAGGGGCGACCATCGGTCGTCCGCCGGACAGCAATTATTCATAAAACAAATTATTTTGCGCGAAAATTTCCGCCAATGCCGCAGCCTGATTCGGTTTTTGGGGCTTATTCAATCGGATCTATGCGCAGATCGTCAAATGCTGCTGCGCACCGATACGTGCGCACTCCGATCATGCCCTGCATAAAGGGATCCGCATCCGTGTACTCCAGCTGCAGCGTACCGTCCACGTATACGCGGATCACCGCGCCTTGGCATTCGACCTTGAGTGTATACGTATTCCCCGTGGCAAAGCTGCCGCTTGTGCGAGCCAGCTCGGTATAGGAGTAATTCTGCTTGCCAAGCACCACGCCATCCGCGGTAAGCCCCACGAAATAGCCTTGCAGCCAATCCGTACCGACGGCCGCATCCTCGTCCGTGCAGCTCTGATGCATAAAATTGGACGCTCCCGGATTGGCAGCACGCACCAAAAGGCCGCAATTCACACCGCTTTGCGGCGTGACCTTGACGCTGACGCTGTAATCTCCCCAATTCTCTTGGCCAAACAAACGCTTTGCGCACAAGGGTGAGCGTGAGGTATGCAGCGTCCCCGCCGCCTCCCAAATGCCGTCCGTATACGCATACGAGCCGCTGTTCTTATCAAAGTTCCATATCTTCGAGGACACCTCGGCACCAAGCAGCACGTGATACTCGACCACGTCCACGCTGCCCCTTATCACCTTGAAGGAGAGCGTATGCTGCCCGTCAGCCATGGGAATCGCGCGGCAGACGGCACTTGTCAGCGTCTGACTTGCCGCCAAAGAGAGCGTATTCACCCTCTCTCCGTCCACGTATATCTCGATCTCTGCATCCTGCTCTGCCGCATAACGGATCTTGACGTCATACGCACCGTCCTGTTGCGCAAGCACGCGATAATTCAGCACGCTCCCCGCAGGTGCATGCACGGCATAAACGCCCTCGATCTGCTCGGTTCTGTACGAGCCAAACGTATAATGCGTGACGGGGATCAAGCCGCTGTACGCGCCCACGCTATGATAGGTATCGGCTGCGCCTCTGCCGCCAACGGCTGCCGTTCCGCCGATAAAGCCGAACGAGGCCTCGCCACCGCGCGTTACGTATCCAATGCCGCCATCCCCCAACGCATCGCTTTGCAGCGTGTATGCCGGGCGATCGTTGACGTAAAAGGTATAGGTATTGCCGCATCTTTCGATCTGCAGCGCCTGCAGGCAATCAAATCGCACGTCCTCGCCAAACGACTTGACAAGATTCACCTTTTGCACCGCGGTCTTGCCATTGGCCGTGATCTCGATGCAAAGCTGCTGCTCATCCGGCAAAAAATAGCACGCACCGAAATTCTCTGCATCGGTATAGGCAAACAGCGCGCCTGCCTGTGCGCCGCTTTGCACGTACGTTACGTGATATTCCGCGGTGAAATCTCCCTTGAGCACATCGCAGGACACGATCTGCGCGTCAGCCGCCAGCGGCAAGCCCGTACCCTGTGTGCCAAAATCACCCGTCAGCGTCCAGCCCTGCAGCGATTCGCCCGCACCGAAACGGTGATAGATATCGGGCATTTCAGGCACCTGCACCTTACCCTCGGAAGGCCCCATGATCTGCATACTCGTGCCGTTGAACACGATGCGATCCACGTGCGTATTCCTTTGCGGTGTGGGATTGACCAGCGAGTGGTACACGATATAATAGCTGTCCAGATCGGGGCCCTTGACCGTGGAGCTGTGTCCGATGCCGAACAAATTGCCCATGGTGTGGATCAGCAGCGGATTTTTAACCTCTGTCCCTTCAAAATGCAAGGGCGACGTTGCACTCGCCCCGTAATTGATACGGTAGGAACGGCCGAGCACGTGATTGCCCGTGTACGTCATGTAATAGTAGCCGTCGTGCCATACCGTCATAGGGCCTTCGGTCCACGCACCGTTGACCGAGATCGCGGGAAGCTCCCTCCCCTTGCGCATGGCGGTGGGCGAGGTCATATCGTATACCATCATCCGGCCGTGATTGGCGGTGTAAAAATACCATTTTCCATCGTGATCAATAAAGACCGAGCCGTCGATCGACATGCCCATATTATCGGTCACTACCTCAAAGCCCTCGGTGGGGGAGTTGCTGCGCAGCACGTAATGCCCCTGTCCTGCAGGGGAAGTATACATATAAAAATAGCCGTTGTAATAATACACCTCGGGCGCGTACGCACCACGCGTTCTTTGATCGGTGGCGCAAAGCCCGGCATACGTCCAGTTGACAAGGTCATCCGATACCCAACACTTGACGCCCACCTGCCCGTCCTTGGTGCTGACGTACAGGTAATATTGCCCGTTATGGCGCATGACGAACGGATCTCCGAATCCGTATCCCTGCCATGCGTCCTTGAAAGCTGCGGTCAGTACGGGATTTTGATAGTACGAGATCTCTTGCATAGGTGTGTCATCCACAGACTCTGAGATTTGCTCGGTTTGCTGTTCGGCCGACTCCGAGGGGGACGTGGGATTCTCGGGTGTATGGCAGCTGCACAGCAAGGGCAGCAGCAAGCATAGGATCATTGCTTTTACCAAGTGTTTTCTCATAGCCCTCTCCTTTTTTTCAGATATCTTATTTTATCACGTTTGATTCGTCTTTGCAACTGTTTTTTGAGATTTGCGATTTATTCGTAAATTCTCAAAGTAAATGCAACAGTAGCAAAGGCCTTGCGTTTACTATGAGAAATCGATTGCAGTAAGTATAAGAAAAGGCTAAAAGCAACGAAAAAAAGCAACGTAAAAAACAAAAGAAGGCATAACGAAAAAGCC
>JAZUSJ010000120.1:0-5688 GCA_045606685.1 Eubacteriales bacterium | reverse complement strand
CCCACGGGACCCATTTATGGGTAGTAAGTAACAGTTGCATGGCTGGCAGGCCAATTGAAGGCGCACTTGTGCGCAGCCAGTATTATTAGGGCTATGCCCGAAACTGAAATACCCCCCGTTTTTACGGGGGGATATTTATTTATTTTTGCTTGGATCGCAGATCAATGGCAGCGATCAGAATACTGGACGCAATGACCAGCGCAGAGCCGATCAGTACGATCAGACGCACCATGAGAATCCGCGAGGGAGAAATGGATCGGCAACTGAAACAAAAATGAGGAGTTTTCGCGAAAGTTGCGAATGACTCCTCATTTTTGCTTAAATCAGGTTGCTTGGGATAAAGCAGTTTTTTTCATCGATCGGAATAGGCTCTTCGCACATACATACAATCCCTCCGCTTCCGCGATCAAGCTCGGCCTTATCAAGAACCGAGTATTTTTTAACTTCTCGTTTGTCGGGGGCGGCGGATTTTTTGATTTCCAACGGATGAATGATATTATTTTCCTCTACGAACACGTCGATCTCTTTTGCGTTTGAGTCACGGTAGTAGGTAAGGTTCGCTTTGCTTTTTGCGTAGGCATAATTTTTGACAAGCTCCATAATTACGTAATTTTCATAGAAATGTCCGCTTGCCGCGCCCCCACGAAGAACGTCCGGCGTCAGCCACATCGAAAGATAGGCACAAAGCCCTGTGTCGCAAAAATACAATTTCGGAGTTTTAGAGAGTCGCTTCAAAGCATTGTTGGAATATGGCTGAAGCAGGTAAACGATATGCAAGCCCTCCAAAATACGCAACCACTCCTTTGCGGTTGGTTGAGAGATGTCTGCGGACTCGGCAAGGGTTGCATAATTGACCTGCTCGGAAACAAGAGCCGCACAGCCAAGAAGGAATTTTCTGAAGCGCACTGCATCCGTGATGCCTCCTGCTTCTGTTACGTCTCGCATAAGATACGTGTCAACGTAAGAATTAAAATACTCTCCCCGAAGCTCTTCGTCAACACCCCATACCTGTGGCATACCGCCCTCCCAGATATGCTCAAACACCTTTTTTACATCATTCTTTGGAACACGCTGCTGTCTTGCTTGCAGGGTGGTGAGTGAAAAGTCAAGAGCCTCGTCGAAGACAAGTCCGTTCTTCTCTCGTTGCGAAAGGCTGTAAAGCTCAAGGATCCCGATTCTGCCCGCAAGAGTTTCACGCACCTTTTTCATCATTCCGTACTGCTGTGAGCCGGTCAGCCAGATCAGTCCTTTTTCGTCGGTCTCGTCGCAAATGATCTTGATCTGCTCGAAAAGCTCGGGGGCTTTTTGAACCTCGTCTATCAGGATGGGGGGCTTATAGGTTTGAAAGAACAGAACGGGATCGCTTTTCGCAAGATCTCTTGCCATAGCGTTGTCCAAGGATACGTAGGTTCTGCTCGTTCCTTCGGCTAAGTGCTTCAGCATGGTTGTTTTACCGACCTGCCGAGCTCCCGTTACCAGAACTGCTTTGAAAAAACCGCTCATTTTTAAAAATTTACGTTCAAGCTCACGTGTAATATATACCATAGCGCCTCCCGAAAATTACGAAAATCTAAAGTGTAATTTATATTATCATATTTTAAATCACTTGTCAAGAGAAATAATCAAAAAATCGATATGACTCATAGAAATTATGAGTCATATGTTTTCATTGGAGCACTTGTGGACTTTTTTATGATCTACGTCTTGTAGCTAGCCGAACGGGAGCCGAACCGAATTGCGCGACGGCGATGCATTTTCGCATCTTTCGGCGTGCTTTTACTCACAAGATTAGGCAATATGTCCAAGGGGAAAGATGCAGGAATCGGAAAAATCTGCACGTCAAAACCAACTTGGTTCGGCTCCCGTTCGGCTAGCTTATTGCTGTCAAAAAAAACCACGCGCGCGATTGGATAAAATTCGTGAATTCTTCTAATAATATCATTGGAAATCACCAAATCAGTGAAATTTTGATGTATGGAAAGGTATATATATATGAAAGCAACCGGTATTGTGAGAAGAATTGACGACCTGGGCAGAGTCGTCATCCCCAAGGAGATCAGAAGAACCATGAGAATCCGCGAGGGTGATCCGCTGGAAATTTTTACCGACCGCGAGGGGGAGGTCATTTTCAAGAAGTATTCGCCCATCGGGGAGCTTGCGTCGTTTGCAGGGCAGTATGCCGAAACGCTGCACAAGATCTGCGGCCTTGGCGTGGTCATTTGTGACCGTGACGCGGTCATTGCATCTGCGGGCGTGCCGCGCAAGGAGTATGCAGACAAGGCGCTTTCCGAGGAGCTGGAGGGCGTGATCGAGGGCAGAAGCCTGTACGTGTGGCGCGAGGGAGAGGACAAATATCCCGTTCTTTCTTATGAAACGGCGCATTTCGTCAGCTGTGCCATGCCCATTATCAGCGAGGGCGACATTGTGGGCTGCGTGGTGTCCGTTGCGGATAAGTCGGTCGAGCGCACGGGCGAGGTGCATGGAGACGTGGAATGCAAGCTGGTGCAGACCGCTGCCAGCTTCCTTGGCAGACAGCTGGAGGGGTGAATCGGTCGAGACAGATATATTTGATTGACTTGTGGAAAATTCAAAGGATCAAAGCAAAAGCAGGGAATCGCTCATGTACGAACGATTTCCTGCTTTTTTGCAGAGCACGTAAAGTATTTGACTTCGTCTTTTTATGTATTACCATATAGGTTTATGATCTTTTTGTCTTTTTTTGTTAAGGCATATTTATAAGCTTTGAATGCGCCACTGTTTTCGCGCGCTTCGGTGTAAAAAAGAATGTAATCGCTTTGATCAATCATAGCGCAGTTTCTGAAATAGATGCTTTTGTACCAACCATCGAAGGATGGTATCAGATAAATGACTTCGTCGTAATCCTCGTGTCTGAAGTAACGGGAGGATTTATTCAAGTATCGTTCTTGCGTCACACAATATTTGCGTATGATTTCGAGTTCCGGATGCTCCGTTTTGATTTCGGTCACGATTTGATAGCATAGACTATCGAAGTCGCCAAATCCACCGAAATAAAAAAATCGACAGCCCAAACGAACCGATTTCCATATTTCGGTGGCAGTTGTCGCATATAATTCCTGTGTGATTTCTACGTTTCTATGTCCGAAAAACGAACAGATCAAGCTTTCTTTCATAACAATTAAAAAGGTGTCACCCCTTGCGAGATGACACCGTAGAATACCTCTCGCATAGTTGTCACACTAACAGAACATCCTTTTGAAGGGAATATCCGGCGATACGGTATATCTACCAAAAGATATAGTATCCCCTTCAAAAGGGCATAATACGCCCATAAGGATGTTTTTGCTATTCTGTTAGTGTGACACTGATATTATATCACGAAATTGTGATTTTTTCAATAGGTTAAGCGGATTATTTACGCTTTTTTATATGGACAATGTATGAATTTGTCGCCAAAGACCTTGATTTTTGGCGCTTATTTTGTTATAATAAAATGAATGATTATATCTTGGGGGAATATGCCCACCTAATGGAGGTTATTATGGAAAGAGTATCCAAGCACAATTATTACCTGGATATCGCGCAGACCGTGGCCGAGAGAAGCACCTGCCTGCGCAAAAAATACGGTTCGATCATTGTCAAAAACGATGTGATCGTATCCACGGGCTACAACGGCTCTCCCAGAGGGCGCAAGAATTGCTCGGATATTTCCTATTGCATGCGCGAGCATTTGCAGATTCCGCGCGGTGAGAGATACGAGCTTTGCCGCTCCGTACACGGCGAGGCCAACGCCATCATTGCCGCTTCGCGCGAGCAGATGCTGGGCGCGGATCTTTACATGGCCTGCGTGGATCCCAAGGACGGTTCTATCGTGGGCGGCACCTGCTCTTGCATGATGTGCAAGCGTATGGTCATCAATGCGGGCATTGCACGCGTCATCATTCGTGATACAAAGGATGATTTCCGCATCATCGACGTGTCGGATTGGATCGAAAACGATGACTCGATGAGCGGTCAGTTCGGATATTGATAAGGGGAGTTTTATGAGAATCAGATGGATCGCACTTGCGCTGGCTTGCGCTACAATGGTGCTTTGTCTTTGCTCTTGCGGGAGCGCAAATATTCAATACAACGGGGAGGACGGCAGCTATACCGACAAGCGCGGCAACACCTATCTGCGCGCGCCCTCCTGCTACGAGCCTGTTTCCTATGATCCGGAAAAGGCATACGGCACGCTGACCGCAGGGATTGGCACGTTTGATCTGTACAGCATTTCGGGTACGACCGAGGGTGAATGGCTGACTACGGCAGATATGGACGTGCTGTACAAGGATTCTGTTGCGCTGCCCGCGCTGCAGGATTTCGGCACGAATTGCATTTACGTTTGCCGTGAAGGCGAGAGCATTCACGCATTTGCCCGTATAGAAACGGCAGCCGAGATCGACGCGCTGGTCAAGGCTTACTTGGAAGGGGAGAGCATTCCGTATCCCGGTCGCTTGGCAACCCAAAGCCTGCGCTTGCGTTTTGCCTCCGAGAAGTATCCCTTCCTTTATTACCGCCTGACTTACTTAGAGTATTCCTCCGATGTGATCGTGTACCAAACTGATGAGAACGGGCTGGAGACCGAGATCAATTACGGCAAGTATTTTATTTACAACAGAGATGACGGCAGATGCGTTCCCGTGGGGGATGCGGTGCATAAATACGTGGAATGATGGAACAGAACAAAAAGAAAAAAAGACTTTATACGCAGCCGCTGACAGCGGCACATATCCCCGAGGTGGCTGAGCTGGAAAAGCTGTGCTTTTCCTCTCCTTGGAGCGCGCAGAGCCTGGAGCTTTTGACGCGCGACGGGATCGGTATGGGTGTGGTCTATGTGCAGGACGGCAAGGTGGTGGCGTACGGCGGCATGCTGTGCGTGGTGGACCAGGGACAGATCACCAACATTGCCGTGCATCCCGATTACCGCCGCCGCGGAATCGGACGCGCGATCACGGGCGCTTTGCTCAAGCATGCCATGGATGAAAAATTTGAAGAGGTCACGCTCGAGGTGCGCAAATCCAACGAGGCGGCACAGGCCATGTATCGCTCAATGGGCTTTCGCGCGATCGCCACGCGTCCCGGCTTTTATTCCAAGCCGACCGAGGATGGCGTGATCATGACAGCATATTTGTAAAATTGGAGATAGTATGTACATTTTTGGTATGGAAAGCTCCTGCGATGAAACGTCTGCAGCGGTTATATATGCGGACGAGGCAGGAAATTTAACGATCAAATCCAATATTGTGGCATCTCAGGTGGACGTGCATCGCCTGTACGGCGGTGTCGTACCTGAGATCGCAAGCCGCGCACACGTGGAGGCGGTTTCGCGTATCACGCGCGAGGCGCTGGATACCGCAGGGATCGGGATCAAAGATCTGGATTGTGTGGCGGTCACAGCCAATCCCGGCCTGATCGGTGCGCTGCTGGTAGGGGTAAACTTTGCCAAATCCTTTGCTTATGCAAACAATATTCCGCTTGTCGCGGTCAATCATATTCACGCGCACGTGGGTGCTGCGTATCTGTCGCATCAGGGACTCAAGGCACCCTTTATCGCGTTGGTGGTGTCGGGCGGTCACACCCAGTTTTACAGGGTGGACACCGATACGCACTACACCGAGATTGGCGGCACGCGCGACGATGCCGCAGGCGAATCGTTTGACAAGGTCG
>JAZUSJ010000119.1:0-9849 GCA_045606685.1 Eubacteriales bacterium | reverse complement strand
ACACAGGGGACAGTCCCCGGTATCACGGCTTGCGGTTTTGCGTCGCTCCGCTTAAGCTACGCTATGCAAAACTTCGACTCCGGGCCATTTCGCAGCTCGCTGCGAAATACCCCTCCGCTCAGGATGACACTCGGGGGAAGCTGCAGGAGCAGGACAGAGCCTTACGGCAACGCAAACCGTATTCCGCATTCTCTTTCCGCATGTCTTGCCCCTTGTCCGCATATATTCAAACGAGAATGAGTTTGGGGGTGTGGACTATCAAAGCTACGGTCACAAAAGGGCTTACGGAGGAGCAGGTGCGTGCGTCACGCAAGGAGCATGGAGCCAATCTGCTCAGTCAGAAAAAGCGAAAGGGGTTTATCCGTCAATTCGTGGGGAATCTGGGCGATCCCATCATCAAGGTGCTGCTTTGCGCGCTGGGGATCCACGTGATCCTGATGTTCCGTCAGGCGGATTGGTTTGAAACGGTGGGCATTGCCATCTCGGTGTTTTTGGCCACGCTGATCTCCACTTTGTCCGAATACGGCTCGGAGGCCGCCTTTGCCAAGCTCAGCGAGAGCTGCCGCGCGGGGGATTGCCGCGTGCGCCGCGAGGGGCAGGTGCGGCAGGTGTCGGCTGATGAGATCGTGGTGGGCGACGTGGTGCTGCTGCAGGCAGGGGAGATGATCCCTGCCGATGGGCGGATGCTTGTCGGCACGCTGACGGTGGATCAATCCAGCATGACGGGCGAGAGCGCGGCTGTGTGCAAGCGGCCGGGGGCTGTCGGGGACGCCACACCGCAGGACAGTGCCTGCGTGTTTGGCGGCTGCACGGTGCTAAAGGGCGAGGCCGAGATGCTGGTGGAGGCGGTGGGGGATGCAACCTTCCTTGGCGGCATTTCGGAGCAGGTGCAGACCGAGGTGCGCGACAGTCCCTTGAAGGTGCGGCTGGGCAAGCTGGCAAGGCAGATCTCGCGCCTTGGGTACACGGCCGCGGTCTTGGTGGCTGCGGTGTATCTGATCAATGCGTTCGTGCTGGACGCGGGCTTTGACGGGGAGGTGATCCTGCACCGTCTTGGCGATTGGCAATTCGTGTTAGAGCAGGTGTTCCGTGCCGTGACGCTGGGGCTGAGCGTGGTAGTCATGGCCGTCCCCGAGGGCCTTCCGATGATGGTGGCGGTGGTGCTTTCCTCTAACGTCAAGCGCATGATCAAGGATAACGTGCTGGTCAGAAAGCCCGCGGGCATTGAGGCCGCGGGCAGCATGAATATTCTCTTTACCGATAAGACAGGCACGCTGACGCATGGAAAAATGCGTGCAACCTCGCTGTATCTCGGCACGGGCGAGGTGCTTTCGCTGCCGCTTGCGCATGGAGCGTTGCAGAGCGCGTATGCCACAGGATGCCTGTGCAATTCCTCCGCCATGGCCGAGCGGGATGCAAAAACAGGGCGCGTGCGTGCCATTGGCGGGAATGCCACAGACCGCGCCTTGTTTGAAAGCGCGTTGACCGACAAAAAGGCTTTACCTGCCACAAGGGCTGTCGCATGGAAGCTGCCCTTTGAGAGTGAGCGAAAATATGCGGCCGCCATGTGTGACGGGCAGGTGCAGATCAAGGGGGCGCCCGAGCGCATTTTGCCGCGCATGCGGCGCATGCTGGATAAAAACGGACGCGAGGTGGCAGCGGATACGGCAGCGCTGCAATCAATCTCGCAAAAGCTTGCGGCAGGGGGCAAGCGCGTGCTTGCCTTGGCGTATTGCCGCGAAAAGGGGACGGAGGCGCAATATGCGTCGGGGGATTTCGGGCCTTTGGTGCTGATCGGCCTTGTTTGTCTGGAGGACGGCTTGCGCAAGGAAGCCCCCGCGGCCGTGGCTGCGCTGCGCGGTGCGGGGGTGCAGGTGGTCATGATCACGGGGGACGGCAAGCAGACTGCGGGGCAGATCGCGCGCGAGTGCGGCATTCTGGGCGGCGGTGTGGATACCGTGCTGGAGGGCGCGGAGCTTGCGGGCATGAGCGATGATGCGCTGCGTGCGCTGCTGCCGCGCATTGGTGTGGTGGCGCGTGCGCTGCCTGCAGATAAGAGCCGCCTTGTCAGACTGGCGCAACAGCGTGATCTGGTGGTGGGCATGACGGGCGACGGCAGCAACGACGCGCCCGCGCTGCGCGCATCCGACGTGGGCTTTGCCATGGGGGACGGCACACAGGTGGCGCGTGAGGCGGGGGATATCATATTGCTTGATAACAATCTTGCCTCGGTGGTGCATGCCTTGCTGTACGGACGCACTGTGTTCAAAAGCATCCGAAAATTCATCGTGCTGCAGCTGACCATGAATTTCTGCGCCGTGGGCGTGTCCATGCTCGGGCCGTTTTTGGGCTTTGACGCGCCCGTGACCGTGGTGCAGATGCTGTGGATCAATATGATTATGGACACCCTTGGCGGTCTTGCTTTTGCAGGCGAAGCACCGCGCGCGTTTTACCTCAAAGAGCCTCCCAAGCGGCGCGACGAGCCGATCCTCAACGGCTACATGATCTTTCAGATCATCTGGCAGGGGCTGGCCACGGTAGGCGTCTGTCTCTCTCTTCTGGTCGTGCCTGCCATTACGGGACGCTTCCGCTCCGCGCCCGACGACATCTATCTGCTGACCGCCTTTTTCGCGCTGTTTATCTTTATGTCGGTCTGCAATTGCTTTGGCTCGCGCACCGATCGGCTGCGCCTTTTGTCGGGGATCGGCAAAAATCCCGGTTTCATCGGTATCATGCTGGCCGTGACAGTCATTCAGCTGGTTTTTGTCTATCTTGGCGGCAGCGTGCTGCGCACCGCCCCCCTGACGCCTGCCGAGCTGGGCTTTACCTTCTCACTTGCCCTTCTGGCCATTCCCACAGAGCTTTTGCGCAAGATCATCTGGCGACTTTGCGGCAAGAAAACGGGGTATTGAAAATACAAACTGAGCAAGGGCGGGGCGTTGTGTCCCGCCCTTGCATACAGGGGAACGACATCTGCCCATACTTATGCTATAATGCGGGTAAAGGAGATGATGGGATGTTGATTTTGACGGCAGAGCTGACGGAAGCATTTGAAAAGGCTTTGAGAGAGCAGGAAAGAGCGGGGGCAACGGTTGAAAAATACATGCGCGACCTGCGTGCGTTCGGGGCATACGTGGGGGACGGAGAGGTGAATAAGCAAGTCGTGCTTGATTATAAGGCGTATTTGCAGAAAAGATATGCCACGGCGAGCGTGAACAGCGTGCTGTCCTCGTTGGGGGCGTTTTTTGCGTTTTGTGAGCGACGCGATCTGTGCGTCAAGCACATCAAGCAGCAGAAAAACGTATTTGCCGCAAGAGAAAAGGAGCTGACGCGTGCAGAATACGAGCGGCTGCTCAGCGCCGCGCTGGATAAGGGAAACCGCCGCCTGTATTTGCTTATGCAAACGGTCTGTGCTTGCGGCATCCGCGTGTCCGAGGTGCAGTTTATCACAGCCGAGGCAGTGAGACGCGGCTATGCGGACATTGCATGCAAGGGCAAAAGACGGCGCGTGTACCTGCCGGGCGAGCTGTGCCGTCAGCTGCGCGGATATATGCGCGAGAAGGGGATCACAGCCGGTGCGGTGTTTGTCACGCGATCGGGCAAGCCGCTTGACCGATCCAATATCTGGTCTGACATGAAAAAGCTGTGCCAAGCGGCGCGGGTGGGCGCGGAGAAGGTCTTTCCGCACAACCTTCGCCACCTTTTCGCACGCACATACTACTCGATCCACAAGGATATCGTGCGCCTTGCGGACATTCTGGGGCATTCCAATATTGACACCACGCGAATCTATACCATGGAAAGCGGCGACGTCCACCGCAAGCAGATCAATCGCCTCGGCTTGGTGCGATGTTAGCCACAAAATCAGGGCAAAAAAAGCACCACATAATTCGCATTATGTGGTGAAAATATTTGATTACATATCCAATTATACGCTCAAAGCATGGTTTTGTCAATAAAAAAGATCAATGTTGTTCAAAAAATATAAAAAATTGGTACGACAAATCGACCAATGAAAGAATGATTTAAAAAATCCTTTTCATTGGCCCTTTTCTGCGCTCAAAACCGACAGAGGTTTATTTTTTTGTCGAGCATCTTTACTACATAATGCGAATTATGTGGTAAAGAGAAAAGGAGAAAGAACATGAAAAAAGTTTTGTGTTTACTGGTGATTTTGACGCTGGCTGTGACATTGCTTTTAGTGTCTTGTGATGAGGACAAACCTGCCTCGGAAACAAACAGGGGAGACACAGAAACAGTTGCACCGTCTATACCGGAAAACGAAACGCAGTGCATTGGTGCTTCTGCTCATACCGAAGTGATCGATGAAGCCGTTGCTCCTACTTGTACCCAAACAGGCTTGACCGAAGGCAAACATTGTTCTGTGTGCAACAAAGTTCTTGTTGCACAAGAAGTTGTTGCGGCATCACACATGTGGCCGGATCTTTATGAGCGTGACGATGAAAATCATTGGCGTGTTTGCAATGAATGCGGTGAAACCGAAGCAAAAGCTGCCCATGAGATTGCTGCTGACGGATTCTGTAGCGCATGCAACCTGCCCACGCGTGAATCAGAAGGAGTGCTCTATTTAGTTTCTTCTGATGGTACCTATGCAGAGGTGGTTGACTACACGGGTGATTCTCCCAAGGTGAATATTGCAGCGCAATACGAGGACTTGCCTGTCAAGGTTATTGGCGATTCTGCATTTAAGGAGAAGAATATTACTGTTGTGAATATTCCCAATAGTGTTGAAACAATCGGCAGAGATGCATTCTTTGGTTGTTCAAACTTGGCGAGCGTCACCATTCCGAATGGTGTGACACACATTGGTAACTCTGCATTTCATGAATGCGTTAGCTTGACGAGTATTGACATTCCGGATGGTGTGACAAGTATTGGTGCTACAGCGTTCTTCAATTGTAGCGGTTTGAAGAGCATCACGATTCCGGATAGTGTGACGGGTGTTGGCAATAGGGCTTTTGGGTGGTGTAACGGAATTGTTGAAATTGATAACGGTGTTTCGTACGTTGATAATATTGTGATCGGTTTTGATGATTCGGTTGCTGTTCTTAATTTGCGAGAAGGAACTCGAAAGATTTTGAATAAGACATTTGAGCGTTGCACTAAACTAAGAGTAGTCTCTATTCCGGATAGCGTGACAAGTATTGGTGGTCGCGCTTTCTATGAATGCACCGGCTTGACGAGTATTACAATTGGCGATAATGTTACAAGTATTGGTGATGAGGCGTTCTCCGGCTGTGTTGGTTTGACGAGTATTACGATTCCGGATGGCGTGACAAGTATTGGTTATCACGCATTCAATGAATGCACCGGTTTGATGAGCGTGACGATTGGCGATGGTGTTAAAAGCATTGGCGAAACAGCGTTCCGCGGTTGCACCGCTTTGACGAGCATTACGATTCCGGATAAAGTGATAAGTATTGGTAATTATGCGTTTTACGGTTGCACCGGCTTGACGAGTATTACAATTGGCGATAATGTTACAAGTATTGGTGATGGGGCGTTCTCCGGCTGCACCGGCTTGACCAGTATAACAATTCCGAATAGCGTGACAAGTATTGGCGAATCAGCGTTCCGTGGTTGCACCGGCTTGACAAGCATCATAATTCCGGATGGTGTGACAACTATTGATATGAATGCTTTCTCCGTCTGCACCGGCTTGAGTAGCATAACTATCTCTAAAACTGTGAAGAATATTGGATGGTATGTGTTCAAAGGTTGCACCGATTTGAAGCATGTTTATTTTGCGGGGACGGAGCAAGAATGGAAAACACTTTCTAAGAATGCGAGCGTTCCGAATACCGCCACCATCCATTACAACTACGTTCCCGAATAACAAGCAAATACGAAGCAAAACCCGCGCCGATTTGGCGCGGGCTTTGTGTTTTGTCGGGGTATAGGCAAGCCTTTTTCGAACGTGTCATCCTGAGCGGAGCGAGGGCGCAGAGCGACCGAGCGCAGTCGAAGTTTTGCGAGTCGAGGATGCGAAGCACCGCAGCAAGCAAAACCGACGAGGAAGTGCGCTTTTGCGCACGCCCGAGGAAGGGATCTGCGTCGGTTTCTGACACATTGTCTGCTGAAGTTACATTTGGATAAAACGATTTGGGGCAAGTAAACGGAACCGCGACATATGTGAAACGCTAAGCGGACGTTGAGTAAACCTATCGGAGATCCCGCCTGCGGCGGTTTTGCTCCGTTTCGCCTGCGTTGCAGCTACACTACGCAAAACTTCGACTCAGCCGCTTTGCGGCTTTCGCTCAGGATGACACAAAACGTGGCGCGCCCTCCGGGTTCGACTCCGCTACATTTCGCAACGAGTTGCGAAACCACACACTCTACGCTCAGGATGACACCGCCGGGGATGCTTTGTTTCGTATTTTGCTGCTGTTCCTCTCACGCGCTCAGCTTATCAATCCGCATGACCGCACAGGACATATCATCGGTGCTGCCCGACTCACGTGCGTGCAAAAGGATGGTTTCTTTCAGCACGGCAGGCTCTGTCCAGGGCGTGCCTGCAAGAAGCGAGAGCAGCCAGGGGCAATCCTCGTTGCCTGATGTGATGCCGTCGCTGACCATGACGATGATATCCCCGCTGGAAAGCTCAAAGGGGATGATCTGCGCCTGTACCGTGTGCAGGATGCCGATGGGCGGTGTGTGCGCCTTGATCTTGAGCAGCTGCTTGCCGCGCAGCACGAAGGTTGGCACGGCACCGCTTTTGATAAAGTGCGCGGTGCCTGTGATCAGGTCGATGCGCACCATGTCCACGCCCACCGAGCATTCGGCCTCGGGAACGTCGGAGTGCGAGCGCAGGTAATTGTTGAGCATGCGCAGAGAGATCTCGGGACTGTTGCCCGCATACAGCATTTTTTCAAGGAAAACGGTGCAGACCTGTGCCGAAAAGGCGGCCTGCCTGCCGCTGCCCATGCCGTCGGTCAGAATGCCGTAAAAATAGGAGGATTTGCCCGCAAAGCAGGAAAGGGCATCGCCCGAGGGGGCTTGGGGATCCAGCACGGCCTCGGCGGGCGCGGGAATCACGCCTGTGTCAAACGATACGGCGAATTGGTCGCGTGCGCACAGCATCATGACCGTGCTGTCCTTGGAGATCTCGAACACGGGATCGCCAAGCGGCGTGCCGCAGATGTTTTCCAAGGCTTCGCGCAAAGCGTCGGGTGTGGTGCGGCCTGCACCGAATCCGACGCCACGTGCGCAGATGCGCTTGGCGCGCACGCCGCTGACCACGATGCTGCCTACGGCAATGCCCTGATCGGTCAGGTAGCGGAATATGCGCTCACCCGTTTCTGCATCTGCACGGAATTCCTCGTTGTCCTCCTTGAGCGCGTCTGTCAACAGGTCGGCAATGGCTGCGTAATCGGATGCGAACATGTGCGTTTTTTCGCTGCGCAAAAGCGAGGCCGTCATGTCCGCGCATTGCTCGTTGGCCGCGGAGACAATCCTTTCGGTGCGCGGACAGGCAGAAAGCAGGCCCTGCGGCAGACAGCCAACGTCTGCTTTGCCCGCAAGGTGCAAGGCGGAGGTCAGCTTGCCGATGCTTTCCAGCGTAGTGCTGTATTCCGAGCCCCAGCAGATCTCGCGGCGCGGACAGTCGGTGCAGGCACACTCAAATGCACTGTCACAAATACGGCGCAGATCCAAAAGAGCGGGGCGGCGCAGCTTGTCGCAAAGCTCAAAAAAGGTTTCGGAAAGGCTGGTAAAGGCCTGCGCCATGCTTTCGGTGCGCTCGGTGGCGCTTTGATTGCGGCTTTCCTGCGTCACAAGCCTTGCAAATTCGCTCTCACCCGAAAAATCGCCCCCCTCACTCTCGCATGCAACGGCATCTGCTGCGGGCAAAAGCCATTTGTCGGCAGCGAACAGCAGGGTGCCGCTTGCAAGAATGGTGGGCAGAGCCGAGGCAAAGCCCCAAAAGCCTCCCAGAAGTGCTGTCCATCCTGCTGCGAAAGCCAGTGCAGCAGCCAGTGCCAGACGGTCGGAGAGCTGAGAGCAGAGCGCCCATAATACAAGCCCTATGATGAAAATGGGAGAATTGACGGGATCAAAGGCAATGCCGCAGCCCACGGCGCACAACATGGCCGCCACAAAGCCGCGACGCTTGAGGGCAAGATAGACCAGCACGGCTGCGCAAAGGGGGGAGAGCATGATCCCGAAAAAGGTGAACGTCCGCGCAGCAAAGACTGCGCCCATGCAGACCGCCATCAGCGCCACGTAGCCCGAAAGGCGGTGTTGCTTTTCGGGCATGAACAGGGGAACGATCAGCCAGATGCCAAACGGGACGCTCAGCAGCAAAAACAGCGTGCCGAACAGGTCGTAATACTGAAATCCGCCCAGTACGATGGCAAATCCGCCTGCGATCAGCGCACCGATCGCGCCGGTCATCATGCGTAAAATGACCGCCTCACCGAAAAGGCGCGGCTTTTGCACGCAAGGCTCGGCCTCGGGCAGGGCAGGGGGAGAGCCGAAAAAGCCGCCGTCCTCGATCTGCAAAAGTGCTTTGCTGAATTTGTCGTTGGGCAATGGCGGGAGCTGTCGCAGATTGGCGCGGCCGCTGCCGACCAATAGCGTTACGGCCACGCGCAAGGTCAGAATGCCCAGATACGCGCAAAGATATCCCCAGGGCGCGTCGGTGAAGGGCAGAGAGGCGCAAAGCCCTGCAAAAATGTAAGGAATACCGGTACCGGCGGCGCAAAGCAGGATCATGCCTGCGGGGTAAGTGCCGAAAAAGGCACCCAAAACCCCCAGCAGCCAGGAGATCAGCATGATTCCTGTGCCGCGCACCACGCCAAGCAGGATCTGCCGCCGCCGTAGAGCCGAGGCGGTGTGCAGCCGCATTTTGGTCTTTTTAAAGGCTTGTCCCGTGTCGGATGGGACGAATTCGGTCTTTTGTTGCATGTGCAGTTCCTCCAAAGAAGTGTTTTTGCATTTATTATAGCGGAAAAGCAGGGCAATTTTTGTCGGTGCAGCACGGGCAAAATCGCATCGGTCACGGGCGAGTTTTGTCACTTTGGCCCAAGCTGTGCCAAACTCCTGCGTGCTGTGTGTCGGGCATTGACGAAAAATGTCGGGAAAGCGCAAAAAATTGTACACGATTTATGCAAAAAAAGGTTTACAAAACAGAACAAATGTGCTATAATGGTGGCAACGCGAAAGAGAGGTGAGCAACGTGCAGGAAAAAACCGTGTGCTTTACAGGGCATAGACAGATCAACGCACAGCACATGATGGCACTGCCTGCATTGCTCAAAGCCGAGATCGCCAAGCAAGCCAAAGCAGGCGCGGTGCATTTCCGCGCAGGCGGCGCGATCGGGTTTGATACCTTGGCCGCACTTTGCGTGCTGGAGCAAAAAAAGCAGTTTCCGCATATCAAGCTGCATATGGTGCTGCCTTGCCGCGATCAGGATGCTGCATGGAGCGAGCAGGATCGCCATGCGTATCGCTTCGTGCTTTCGCAGGCGGACAGCATCACGTACGTGCGCGACCGCTACAGCGAGGGCTGTATGCTGGAGCGTGACCGCCGTCTGGTCGAGGGCAGCGACGTCTGCATCGCATTTCTGACCAAAAGCAAGGGTGGCACGGCCTATACCGCCGCATATGCACTCAAATCCGGCTTGGAGTTTGTCAATTTGTTTGACGAGCTGGCGTAAAGCAAGCAAGGGAAGGCCTGTAAAGCAAGGAATCGTAAATTCTCAAAGTAAATGCAACAGTAGCAAAGGCCTTGCGTTTACTATGAGAAATCGATTGCAGTAAGTATAAGAAAAGGCTAAAAGCAACGAAAAAAAGCAACGTAAAAAACAAAAGAAGGCATAACGAAAAAGCC
>JAZUSJ010000118.1:0-14570 GCA_045606685.1 Eubacteriales bacterium | reverse complement strand
GCATGGGCTCGGTCAATCCGAAGATGTTTTCATAAGAAAAGGTGCAGCCCCATTGGGATGATAAATGAGTGGAAACAGATGAAATTAGCCATCACATACGTGGTGGCTTTTTCACGTTCTGCTCTTGGTAAAAGAGCGTCCGTATGGGAACCCCTACCACTCCTTCAGCACAATGGTCAAGCTTTCGATGCAAGGCCTCCCCGCGTGGAAGCCTCTTTTCGCATCTTACCGTCCGCAATTTGCAGGATGAGTAAAATCGCTTGACTTCGCTTTTTTGGTCTTGTATAATAAAACCACAAAATAGAACGGAGGGGCAGACTTGAAAATCACAATTCACGAGGATCCGAGTATCACGGAAACCGAAATACTGATCAAATGCGCACAAATGACCGACGAGCTAAGAGATATGATTGCCGGCATGGGGCTTGTCGGGCATACCTTTGCGGGTGAGCGACAAGGGGAGACGTTTTTTATTCCGATCAAGGATATTTTCTACTTTGAATCGGTGGACGGTGAAATCTTCTTCTACACCGAAAAGCAAACGTATAAATCCACGGCAAAGCTTTACCAGATCGAGCAAAGTCTGCAGAATCTGAAATTTGCGCGTATCTCCAAAACGGTCATAGCAAATCTCGGTAAAATGCGAAGCATCAAAAATTCCGAAAACAGCCGTCTGATTGCAACGCTGACAAATGACGAAAAACTGCTTGTTTCCAGGCAGTACGTATCCGAAATCAAGAGAAAGTTGGGGGTGTAAGGTATGAATATCGGAAGAAAATACTGGAATTCATTTATCAAAATGATGGGATATTGCGCCATCTTTATTACCGTTTTTTCGCTGGCCTTTCCTCAGATCGTACAAATCAAGTACTTTCATCTGATGCTTGCGGTCGCCATCCCCATCCATCTGTTTTCGTTCTTTACGTTTGAACTCAGGCTATTTTCAAGACATCTGTGGGTCAGGCGCTTTGTTGTGATCGGCTTTAGTATGTTGACCATGGTCGCAGTAAATCTCGTGTTCTACGAATTTCGTCCAAGCCGTGAGTTTCTCATTGCGTTCGGCGTTCTGCTGGCATTCTATATCCCCTCTATGATTTTGATATATTACGTTTCGGACAAGATCGAAAAGCGCAATCTGGAGCTCATCAACCAAAGGCTTGCGGATGAGAATGCGCAGGATATGCGATAGAAAAGTGATTAACCTCGTCACCCCGCGTGTCATCCTGAGCGAAAAAAACACCCCGGTGGGGTGTTTTTGAGTCGAACTTTCAAAAATTCGCAATGAATTGCGGATTTTTGAAAGGCAAAACGCGGACAGCGTTTTGAGGATCTCCGAATGGTTTTCTCAATCTCTTCACTTTCGTTTTACGTTGCGTAAGCCCATTCGAGATCCCGCATCGCGCTACGCGCTCGCGCCCTTCGGGTTCGACTCGGTCGCCTTGCGACACTCGCTCAGGATGACACAAGACGTGAACCTCTTCACATTTCGTTTTACGTTACATAAGCCCATTCGAGATCCCGCATCCGGCAAACACCGCCCGCACATAAGCACGGGCGGTGTTTTTATCACATCTCTTCGGGCTGCTCGAACGTTTCTCTGACACGGAAGACAAGAGAAATGCACCAGAGTGCGGCAAGCGCAACTACCACGTAAACGATACGCGAAAGGATCGCGCCCTGTCCGCCAAACAGCCATGCAACCGCATCAAAGCCAAACAGGCCGATGCTGCCCCAGTTGAGTCCGCCAATCGCAGCCACGATCAGGGCAATTCTATCAATGATAGACATCATAATCTCGTACTCCTTTATAACCCCGGGACATGCATGCGCGCACTCCGCTCGGGCTATTATATATTTGGATTCTATCCGCTCATAGTTTGCCCGTCTTTGCAGTTTTTATGCCGAAAATTTTGAAAGCGCATGAAATCTTACTCTCCTTGCACACAATATTTAGAAAATGTACCGATTGACAGGCAGGAAAAACTGTGATATACTATAATAGATAAAGTATGTATAATTCAATTTTTGATAAAAGGAGACCTCACTATGCATTGGTCAGAAGAAATTGCAAAAAAGATCATCGCGCAAAATCCCGATAAGGAAGAATACGTTTGCGCTGCCGGTGTTTCCCCCTCCGGCTCTGTTCACATTGGTAACTTCCGCGATCTGGCAACGCCCCTGTTCGTTGTCAAGGCGTTGGAAAAAGAAGGCAAAAAGGCCAAGCTTCTGATTTCCTGGGATGAATACGACCGTTGCCGCAAGATCCCTGCCAACGTGCAGGCTGTGGTTGGCAACAGCTATGACAAATATATCGGCTGCCCTTACGTGGACATTCCCGATCCTTGGGGCTGCCATGAAAACTACGCAAAGCACTTTGAGGACGAATTTCTCAAGGGCATTGAGCCGTTCGGCATCAAGCTGGACTGCCGCTACCAGGCAGACTTGTACCGTTCGGGCGCATATGCGGACGCGATCCTTGAATCCATTCAAAAGAGAGGCGAGATCTTTGAGATCCTTGACTCCTTCAAGACCAAGGACAAGAGCAAGAGTGAGGAGCAGCTGGGGGCCGAGCATGACGCCGAAAAGGCCGCTTACAGCCCCGTGAGCATTTTCTGCGACGCTTGCCACACCGACTTTACCACCATCACCGCCTTCTCCGCCGATGGCACCGAGGCAGACTACACCTGCCGCTGCGGACACTCCGGCCACTTCAACTTCCTTGAAAACCACAACTGCAAGCTGGGCTGGAAGGTTGACTGGGCCATGAGATGGCGTCACGAGGGCGTTGACTTTGAGCCGGGTGGAAAGGATCACTCCGCGCCCACAGGCTCCTACAACAACTCCAAGCAGATCGCAAAGAAGGTATTCGGCCATCAGGCTCCCCTGTATCAGGGCTACGAATTCATCGGCATCAAGGGCTTGGCAGGCAAAATGTCCTCCTCCTCGGGTATCAATCTGACACCCGAAACCATGCTCAAGCTGTATCAGCCCGAGGTACTGCTCTGGCTGTACGCCAAGACTGATCCCGTCAAGGCGTTCGACATCTGCTTTGACGACGGCATTCTGCGCCAGTACTTTGAGTTTGACAAGATGCTGGGCGATTGGCGCGAGGGCAAGGCAAACGAAGCGACTGCCTCCATCATGGAAAAGTGCATGATCGAGGGCAGATACGTGGAAACCGTTCCCATGAGCCTGCTTGTGCAGCTTGGCTCGATCGTGGACTTCAACGTACCGCTCCTGGAGACCGTATTTGAAAAGATCGGCATGCCCTACAAGTACGAGCAGTTTGCCGACAGACTCCAGCGTGCAAAGTTCTGGCTGGAGCAGTGCGCTCCCGAGCAGGTCACCCGCCTGCGCACCACGCGTAACTTTGAGGTGTACGAGTCCCTTTCCGACAAGGAAAAGCAGCAGATCGCGCTGCTTCACGACGTCATCGCCAAGGGTGGCTACACGCTGGACGAGCTGAACACCGCCATTTACGATATTCCCAAGCAGGTTTACCCCGAGCTGGCCGACTCCAAGGAGCTGCGCGGCATTCAGGGCAGCTTCTTCAAGACGGTCTACAAGCTGCTGATCGACAAGGAGCAGGGTCCCAGACTGTATCTGTTCCTGTACGCGATCGATGCGGACAAGTACGTAAATCTTCTGGACTTCTCCTACCCCAAGACCGAGGCAGAGATCGCTGCCGAAAAGGCTTGCGAGGTATGCGAGACTCCCGCAGAGGAAACACCCGCACAGCCCGAAGCACCCAGAGGCGAGCCCGATCCCGTGCAGCCCGTCAAGGAGCAGGTCACGATCGAAGACTTTGACAAGCTCGATCTGCGCGTTTGCAAGATTCTCAAGGCAGAAACGCTGCGCAAGTCCAACGCTTGCCTCAAGCTGACTCTGGACGACGGCATTGGCGAGAGAGTCATCATGTCCTCGATCAAGGCAGAGTACACGCCCGAATCCATCATCGGCAAAAAGATCATCGTCATCGCAAACTTAAAGCCGGGCAGAATTTGTAACATCAATTCCCAGGGCATGCTGCTGGCTGCGACCAACAACGCCTGCGGCTGCAAGGTCATTTTCGTTGACGACAGCGTTCCCACCGGCACGCAGATCCATTAAAATAAAACGCAAGGGCTGTGTCAACAACTTGACGCAGCCCTCGTTTGCATTCCGTATGACCATGATCAAGCTTTTTTATGAAATGGAGAAAATATGTACAAATATAAAGAAACGTACACGTTAGATTTTACAAACGTTCAAAACTACTTGGAGATACACTTTGTGATTCGCCAAGCTCTTGATTGGCCCGATTACTACGGTTGTAATTGGGATGCATTTTGGGACTGCCTGACCGATATGTACGGTGATCCTATCCACATCGAAATTATCGGTTTGGATGTGATTGAGCGAAAGTTTGGCGATTCCGCTGCCAAAATGATTGAGATATTAAAGAGATTTAAGCATTTTAATAATGATTTGTTTTCCGACAGCATCACGATCGAAATCGTCAGTGGTGATGCCCGTGTCAGTTTGAAATAAAGTAATCAGGGAATACCTTCCCCGGTGAAGCGCAGGGCGACCGCGTTTCGGTCTGATCTTGGGGAGATGCTTTGAGGATCTTCTAACGGTTTGTACAACCTCAATATATTTGTTTTACGTTGAGTAAACCGTTTCGAGATCCCGCTGCGCGCTCTGCGCTCCGCGCCCTTCGGGTTCGACTCGGTCGCTTTGCGACACTCGCTCAGGATGACACAAGACGTGGCGCTCTGCGCATATATACAAACCCAAAACAAGGCTGAGATCTTCCGACCTCAGCCTTTTTGCTTGCATTATTTTCCCTCGCGTCCGCGAATGCCGCGCGTGCGTCCGGGGGTGGTCGTGGTCGCCTCGGTGGTCGTATTGGTATTGTCACCGCTGATCGCATCGCTGACGTCACCGACAACACTGTCTACGCTATCCATCATGCTGCTGCCCGTTTCCTTATTTGTCGTATCCGCCTCGGTGGTCTGCTGTGTCGTCTGCTGCGTGGTCTGATTGCCCGAGGTTTCACCGTTCGTATTGCTGCCGTCATCGCTCTCAGGGCCGATGCATCCGTACATAGACGCGGTCACGATCCCTAAGATCAACGCAAAAATCAACGTTTTGCCGATATATTTCATCACTCTTCCTCCATACTTTTTCGGTCAGCATTAGTATGCGCACGCAAAGCCGACGCTTGCATGGAAATTACCGCCTTATTGACAAATTTTATACATTTGTGTATAATAAAATAAAATGACAACATTTTTCACAAAGGAGAAAAAACGTGAAGGCACGCGTACGCATTTTATGCTTTCTATGCTTGATATTGACGCTTTGCTCGCTCTGCTCTCTTTCCCTGCCCTCGTCGGCACAGGAGCAGGACACCACGCAAAGCAACCTGATCCCGCTGCAGGCGCAGCAGGCAGAGAGCTGTGAGCCGGGAGGGACGCTCACGCTGCACCTCTCTTTGCCGGAAATGGATCTTGCCGGCGGTTTTATGACGCTTGAATACGACACCTCTCTCTTTACGCTCAAAAGCATTTCTCTTTTGCAGGCCACCGAGCTTTTGACGCTGACCTACAAGGATCACGGCGGCCATGTCAACGTGCTGCTGGACAGCACACAGAACGCGCGCCTCAGCGGTGCATTTCTTGCCCTGAGCTTTGCAAGCAACGAGGAGATCCAGCCCGGTGCTTACAAAATGACCTGTACCGTACCGGATGCCGCGTCCTTTTACGCACTTGCCGAGGACGGCAGCACCTATCCCTTACACGTCAGCGGCTGCGCGACGGACGTCATCATCACAGCGCCCATCCTGCCCGAATGCCCCGCCAGATACCTTGCCTGCCAGGAGACCAACCCCGCAAACGGCCAATTTTTGCTGCGCATCTGTGCGCTCGTTGCGCCCGATGCCACGCTATCGCGCGGCTCATACGGCTTTGCCTGCACCGTAACCGACACAGACGGTGTGCGCGAGCTGACGCTTGCAGGCTCGGCTCTTGCCGACCAAATTGAGAGCGGTGACGAGATCCTGACCGCAGAAAAACTGGGCGGCAGCCTCTATACCGCCACACTGACGCTGCCCTGTACGGGCGAGGTACGCGTTTCCGTTACCCCTTACGTTTACCTGGGAGATCATATCCTTTACGGCGGCACGTACACGGTTTTATACCACGACGGAGCCTATATCGGTACAGAATATTGAAATTTGTAAAAAATCCGATGAAAAATACCGTCAGTATGTTGACAATCGGGTAAAAATAGTATAAAATGATAATTGTCCAAATATTTTAAAAAGGAGATTTATTACCATGAAGAAATTATTGGCTCTGGTACTTTCCATGCTCATGGTTGCTTCTTGCTTTGCTCTGATTGCAGTTGCAGAAGAAGAAACCACCGCTGCAGAGGAAACCACTGTTGCAGATGAAACCACCGCTGCTGAAGAAACTACTGAGGCTGAGCCCTCTTATTCCAACACCCTGTTGGTATTTGGCTCGAATATGAAGGTACTGACCTCTGCCAATGGCATTCACAAAACTTTGTACAAGTCCGAATGGGAGGGCGCAAGACTCAAGATCACCGAGTCAGGCGACCCCTACATTTCCATCAACTGGAGTCAGTACATTAACAAAGCTAAGCTGGAGAAAGTTGATTCTCAGTCCTACCCCTTCCTTGTTTTCAAGCTCAAGGTCGTTGGCTACATTGAGGACGTTGAGCTGTTCTATTGCGCAGGCAGCGTTGCAGGTGCTACTCAGGAATTTGCTACCACCACCGACTATCCCCCCGAATGCTCCGGCGAGATCGAGTACATCATCTACGACCTGACCGGTGACTGCGAGGGCAACTACAACATGTTCAGATTCGACCCCATGGGTGCCGATGAGGACACCGAGATCTACCTGTACGAGCTTGCTATGTTCGCAACCGAGGACGAGGCGATCGCTTACGCAGGCCTTGACCAGGAAGAGACCGAGCCCGAGACCTCTGAGGCTGAAGTGACCACCGAGGAAGAGACCGAGGAAAAGACCGAGGCTCCCACCACCGAAGCTCCCACAGCCGGCAGAGAGCCTCAGGATGATAAGAAGGATGGCTGCGGCGGCATCATCGGCGCAGGCTCCGTTCTGGCAATCATCTCTCTTGGCATCGTTTGCATCAAGAAGAAGGATTGATCCGTTTTTAACGGCATAAGTAAATAAAAGCAGGAATTTGTTCGATTTCGAGCAGATTCCTGCTTTTTTAGTATATAAAAAGCAGCATTTTGGATTCCGTTGCCGCATCAGCGTCAGAAACCCACTCTATTCACATTCTCCCCCCGCGCCCGAGGCAGGCCGGCGCGTCATATACTTTTGTGCAATACACCGAAAATTCCGTCAAATCCCCAAAACTATCTTCTCCCTCTTTGCGCACGCGGGATTTTGTTGTATAATATAGAATGAGTTATTGTAAGCAAAAGGGGTAATTTTATGAAAAAGCTCTTTTCTATATATCGCTGCATACGCCGCCCATTCTGTGCGCTCCTGTGCATTTTCATGCTTGCATCCATTTTCTGCCTGTTTGCGGGCGCGGACACGGTACGCTCTTACACCGTGACCGTGGATCACCCGAAAAGTGCCTCAGCGACAAACATGCCTGTCATCATCAACAATTACGTACACGGCACGGATGATGTGCTGAAGCTGGCAGGCTGGATCAAGACAGACCTTGCCATGTCCTTCTACCAATACACGCTGGACGGCGGAAAAACCTGGATTGATGTGACCGATGCAGTCGTTTCGCGTCCCGATCTGAAAACCATTTGCCCCAATACCTACCAAACAGCCGGATTTCAGATACATATTGACGTTTCCGGACTTTTACGCGGTCAATACGACCTGTTTTTGCGCGGCATCACCACCTCGGGTGACGTCATTGACGCGCTGGCCATGCTCAACGTATCCATTGGTCAGACGGACACCGATACAATACATCACAGAGAGATCAATCTGGATGCTCTTGGCGCACAAAACGGCACCCTTTCCCTGTCCGCAAACACGCCTCTCTCCATCGGAGCGCACAATCTCAGAGAATTTGAGGGTGCGGAGATCCTGCTTGACTCCAACGCCTCGCTGACACTGCGTGCAGCGGATCAAGACTCTCCCTACAGATTCAGCCTGCAAACCGACACCGCAACGCAAAACGAGGACGGCACCTACACCGCCACCGTAAATTGGAGCGATCTGAAATACGCGGGTGAGCTTTTGCTCTCGTCACAGACCGACGTCAACGTCCTGCGCATTCGTCTTTTGTTCGTGCAACCAAACTTTTACACGGGAGATATGCAGATCTTTATGACTGCAGGCGCATATGATTATCTGGGCGGAGCAAACCAGGCGGATGCCGAGCTGCAGACCGATGACATTGTGGGAACCTTTACCCACTTTTTCCCCGTCAGCAATACCAATGATCCCTTCGTTTACTTCAATATCGGCAATTACCTTTCGCAAACGCAAAATATTGAGATCAGTGCAGATCACTACCGCTATGCCGTGATCACGCTGCAAACTCCTGCCACCAATTCCCCCGGCATGTTCCGTCTTTTCCTATGTGCGGGAGCTGTACGCGGCCCTTCGGGCGACAGTCATATCGCATTTCAGGCCACCAACGACGGAAAATGGCACAGATACGTCATTCCCCTGCTTGAAGAAAACGACTGGATCGGCAAGATCCACGGCATACGCTTTGACTTTATTGACGGCAATGCAAATCCCGCAGACTTTGCCAATATCGCTTCTCTTAGCTTTTACCCCGATCTTGAAAGCGCGCAAGCCGCTGCAAACAAGCCCTTTGAGGTCTATCACGAGAACGGTAACCTTCCCGAAGACAAATATAAGGAGGAGGGACGCGCTCCCTCGGGCAAAGCCGATGCCATTACGTATTTTGACGACAAACTTGCCTCCTGCTTTGTGGGGAATCACGAAACAGATGTGACATTTGACGAGTACGGTCACCTGCTTTTGCATGCTTCAAACACCACAAACGATCCTTACGTGACCTTTGATATGCAGGCCTATGCAACGATCAACAATCTGCCTTTGCTCAACACAAGCGATTGCGGCGTCATCGTGCTGCGCATTTTGGCCGACAAAAACATTCAAGGCAAAAATTTCTTTCTCTATTACCATTCCGGCGGACTGAATTATGCAGAGGGAACGCGCTCGGTTCATGCTGTCTTCAAAGGCGATGAGTGGGAATACTTAGTCTACGATATGTCCGAAAAGCCTTATTGGACAGATCAGATCCTGGGCTTGCGACTGGACTTTGCCACGCAGATCAACGCAGGACAAAAGGTTTGCATCTCCGACATTCTGTTTTTTGCCGACATGAAGGCATGGCATGCCTTTGCCGCACAGAACGGTGTGGAGATCGAGGGCGAAACGCAGCCTCTGCCCAATCAAACCGAGCCGCCCGAAACCGAACGCCCCACCATTGAGATCCCCACAAATGGCCCGGGACTGGAATATATTCCCCCCGAAACGCAATCCGAATCCACCGTTTCCGAGGGCTGTGCCGGATCGATAACGTGTCCCGTGCTTCTTGCGCTCTTACCCGTATTCTTTATTTTCGGCTATCAATTCAAATTAAAAAAAGGAGACAGATCATGAAAAAAATCCTTATTTTCCTTGTTTGTCTGACGCTTTGTCTGTCGCTTGCGATGCCCATGTCGCTGACAGCCTTTGCAGAAGAATCGACCTCGGCTGTCGGCACGTTGGACGGCGAGCAAGGCAGAGAAGTGGAAGAAGTAACGCTTTCCGACGGCACAAAGACAGGCGTGAGCGTTGAAACCATCACCCTTTCCGGCACCTACGGTCAAAAAGAGGTGATCGTGGCAACGGCCAACCTGGCCAACACCAACCTCTCCATCGAGGTACTCAACTGCGGTGACTACATGGTTTCCGCTACCTCTATGATGAAAGCGGCCGAGAGATACAATGCCGAGCATGAAGGCCAGACCGTACTGGCTGCCGTCAACGGTGACCTTTGGATGACAAGCGTACACAGCAATACTCAGGTGACCACCAAGGTACTCAAGGTACCGCGCGGATTTACCATGATCGACGGTGAGATCTGGGCAACGCAGCAGATCGGTATGGAAAACTACGTGGCCACCAACGGCGAAAAGGGTACAACCAGCCCCGATAAGGCTTCGTTCGGTATCACATCCTCCAACCAGCCTCTGGTCGGCACACCCGTTGTGGACATCTTGATCAAAAACGAAAGCAAAAATTACTCCACCTCGGCCGACGGCATCAACCGCCTGCCTGCATGGAACTCCCTGATCGTTTACAATTATCGCTGCAACGATACCAACTATGCTCTTTCGGATTCTTACGAGATCGAAATTGAGGTGGATTCCTCTGCCTTTACGCTGGACGGCAAGGTCAGCGGCACGGTCAAGGCCATCTATCCCGCAAACTCCCAAACGCGTCCTACGTTCAACGAGAAAAACGTGGTGCTGACCGCGCGCGGCTCGGCACAAGGCAAGCTCAAGGATCATTTCTCCGTGGGCGATACCGTTTCCTTTGACCTGACGCTGACCGATAAGTTAGGAAACACCGAGCTTTGGCAGACGGTGGAGGATGCCATCGGCGGTCACATGATCGTACTCAACGACGGCAAGATCCACACCGCCAACGGTGACGGCTCGGAATACCCCACCACGCTGATCGGCTACAAGGCTGACGGCACGGTCATGATGCTGACCGTCAACTCCCAGTCCGAGGGCAAATATGCAGGTCTGAAGTTCTCCCAGGGCATCAAGTTCTGCTCTGAGCTTGGCTACAACAGCGTATTTTACATGGATGGCGGCGGCTCTGCAACCTTTGTTTCCATGACTGAGGGTGAGAGCGGCACGACCTACGTGGCAAGAAACAACGGCTCCGATCCGCTCAAGGACGACGCAGGCAACGTCATCGGCAGCTCTGTGCGCAGCGTGATCAACGGCGTGGGCTTTGTCTGGAACGACACTCCCGTATGCCAGGCGCAAGGCTCTCTTGACTACATTGAATATCCCCTGTTTGACTACAGCCAGATCTCCTGCGAATACGTTTGCGGTGAGCTGATGGCAGAGTTTATGGGCGGTCACAACGCAGTCGACACCTATTACGATGCCCAAGAGGGCGGTCTTGTGATCAAGCTCAACACCGACAGCAACGATCCCTACGCAGCCTTTGATATGACCTCACTTTCTCAGGTCAGCGCAGATGAATACAAATATATCGTCGTGTGCGCAAAGACCAACAGAACTACCGTCAATACCAGCACCTCCGCCATCTTCTACGCTTGCGGCTCTACGATGGGTGCTGTGGGCGGTCAGACCGTTCGGTATGAAATCCCCAAAGGCAACGAATGGAGCTACCACATCATTGATATGAGCAAGCAGCCGGGTTGGTCGGGTAAGATCAACAACCTGCGCTTTGACATTTTTGACGGTCCGTGGGTACAGAAGGACCTTAGCGTGACCTTCTCCATGATTGCATTTGCAAAAACCAAGGAGGACGCGCAAAAGCTGACCGAGGGCTACGTTCCCGAGGGCTGCATTGCCGATTTCGGTGCATTCAAGCAGACCTTGCTTGACGTGCTGAACGCAAAAAAGGAGATGGGTACGCTGCTTAACACCGCGCAAGGCGCTGTAAATGACGCCACCTCTGCTCTTGCAGGCGTTGCAGATCTGGCAAGCAAGAACGAGCAGACAACTGCTTTGTATGCCGAGGCGGAAGCCATTTTGGCCAATATCAACACCTCTATGGATTCGATCAAAGCTGCAAACATCTCGATCCAGGCGTTGAAGGACGAGAACGATACCGCAAAGGAATTGATCGAGCAGGCAAACACCGCGCTTGCCGCGCTGCAGGCCGATGCAGAAGCCCTGACTGCCAAGATCGCAGAGCTTCAGACGGCAAGCCAGCAGACCGAAGCACCCACAACCACCGAGCCTGAAACACAACAGACCGAATCCGAATCGCAAACCGAGGCTGAGCAACCCGCAGGCTGCAAGAGTATCATTTTTGCATCCTCTGCCCTTCTCTTAACGCTCGGTTGCGCGTTTGTCCTGCGCAAAAAGCGCGATTGATATGAAAAAATTTCTTTTCTCCTCGCAAGTTGCGCTGCTTTTTGTATTGACCGTGTGTTTCCTTGCTTCGTGCGTACCGGCCTTGCCGGCTCTGCCATCTCTGCCGTCTTTTCCGCAAGAAACCGAGGAAAAAACAGAGAACGTGACCGAAAACGTCACCGACACAGTCACGACAGAGCAGAATACGACGCAGGAAATCACATCCGAGGAGCAAACCACAACACAACCGCAGGAATCGGAGAGTGACACCGAACCGCTCACTACCGAAGAGATTTCCACCGAGGAGATCACCACCTTCGGCCCATTGCATTTCCCCGAGGACACAACGGAATAAAAAATTGCAGGAGTCTGTGAAATACAGGCTCCTGTTGTTTTTGATTGGGATGTATACACATTTATGCAGTATCATTTTCTGTATACGGTAGGTGCGCTGTTTGAAATGAAACTCACAAATATCAAGTTCAGAATACCGCTCGGGTATAGCCGAACAGGTATCCGAGCAATCCCTCATCGTGCACGATCTTTAATAATAAAACTCATGATTTCCCACACGGAAGGCATATTTGCGGTTGTTTTGGATCCAAGAGGAGGTCGCGATGGACGGATTGAGAAAATACAGCACCGAATTTGACAGGGTATACCCGTCCAAGCACATTTTTGCCGCGATCACGGCCGATTGCGTAGGTGTCTGATAAATCGTGCCGTTGGCCACGGGCGTGAACTGCGTGCCGTATTTTTTGTCAAATACCACGCCCTTGACCGTATTCGGGAACTGACTTGACCGCACGCGATTCAGCACCACGGTACCCACACCGATCTGCCCCGTAAATCCCTCTCCCTTTGCTTCGGCCGAGATGATACGAGACAGCCAATACAGATCCTCATAATCGTACGCGCTGTCCGCCTTGACCATCTTTTTTGCCTGCGACAGCGTGACGTTCCAGCCCGTGACCTGCGTCTGCGGCTTGGTGCTTTGCTCGGGCTTTACGGTCTGCGAGGGTTTGCTCGTTTGCGGCTTTGTTTCTTGCGGCTTAGTCGCTTGCGGCTTAGTCGTTTGCGACTCACTTGTCTGCGGCTTTGTTGTTTGCGCAGGCTTTTGCTGTGCGGGAGGCGAGGTGACCTGCTCGGTTTCTATATGCTCGGTTTCCTGCTCGGACGGATCGGACGGGCTTGCCTCGGGCAGGTCGATTTCCGTACTTGAAAAGAACGTGACCATCGAGTCGTCTGCATACTCCACATCCTCCTTGTCCAATATCTCTTGATTCATCCATTCATCGGATATGTACACATCCTGCGGCATACTCGGATCGATTGACAAAATGTTTCTCTCCCCGATTGTCATACCCGTGATCAATTCTCTTGTTTCATAGCCGCTGTACACCACCGACATCACTGCCACCAGTCCGCAAACCGGCAATGTATAGGGTGAGTGCATCAGCATGCGGTAAATTTTTCTGATAAATTTCATATAACACATCCTTTCTTCACCACATGGCTCATTGTGGTTGAAATATCCAATGATGCAATTTTTCCATAGGTCGATAGAAATATTGTAACAGAAAACACTTGTCGGCGCAAGGAACAATATTTGGTAAAAAAAATGAGCCGTTGGAATTGGCGTGATACTCTTAACGGAGTATCACGCCAGTTCTATTCGCCTCCCGGCGAGTGATATTGCTACGCAGTGATATTCGGCTTACGCCGAGTGTTATTCGCTTCGCGAGTTTCAGGGCGAATAGAATACCACTGAAGCCGCAAGGCTTCAATATCACTATTGCGGTAGGAATAATAACACTCTTTGCGAAAGCAAAGAATATCACTAAAAAAGCAGAAAAAGAGAGAGCTTCACGGAATTTTGTAACCGCGTTACTCTCTCTTCTGTTTTTATTGCAAGTTTCGCATTTGTTTAACAAATGCACAGGGCTATGCCCATACCCCTTATAAAATTTCTCCGATAAGGACATCACGCATTGAGGCGCGCCTTTTTAAAGGTGCGCCTTTGCTGTATTCCTGCCCTGCACAAGCAAAAAACAAGAGAGACGTTTTTTTGTAAAGCGTCTCTCTTTTTGCTTTTTTATTCGCCCAAGAAGCCCTCGAGGATTTTTTCCTCTGCTTCCTCCTCGGTTAAGCCGAGCGTCATAAGCTTAATAAGCTGGTCGCCTGCGATTCTGCCGATAGCCGCCTCGTGAATGAGGTTTGCCTCGGGATGCTCTGCCGCAACTGCGGGAATAGAGCTTATGGTTGCCTTGCCCATAAGGATAGAATCGCAACGGATATGACCGAAGCACTTTTCCTTGCCCGTAACGCAGGGGCGGAAGACCTGCTTGGATTCGTCCTGACCTACCGAGCGAGAAATTATTCTGCCGTTTGCGTTTTCACCGTCGAGAATAAGGTCCATATCCGATTCGGCGTACTGCTTGCCGTGGGTAAGCAGCTTTTCGTTGATAAT
>JAZUSJ010000117.1:0-3970 GCA_045606685.1 Eubacteriales bacterium | reverse complement strand
GACTGGGGCGTGGACTTTATTACGTCGAATATTTTGGAATAAGAGCTTGAAGGGCTATGTCCAAAACGGATAATAAACGTCATAAATTGCGCCATGATTGCATTATCTTGACAATTCTTGCATAGTATGGTATCATACAGTATCATGAAATCAAGCGAAAAGGAGGACGCTATGAAAAAAGTAAAGTATTGGTTGATTCCCGTTGTTTGTTTGATACTTTGTGTCATGATGACTTTGCCTGCCTGTGCCTTTACGAGTGATGAAAGCGCCACACCGATCGAGAGCTTCTTTGAAGGCTTATTCATGATGCTTTTTGTGATAGTTGCGGCTCTGATTCCGTTTGCAATCCCTATTTTGATCGTTTTGGCGGTGATTGCCGTTGGCGTATTTTTCATTGTGTTTGCTATCATCAGAAAGCGCAAAAAATCTTCCCGTGAGACTCAGACAAATTAAAATTCCTGTAAGGGGGACAAGGGCGACCGCAAGGTCGCCCTTTTTGTGTCTGTTGGGGTCTTGTGTGAGAAATTTTTTTCCGTTCTTTTTGGCACTGCGGGCGCAAAAAGAACCAAAAACGCCGAGTTTTTGTCGCTCGTTGCGACGAGCGACTTGGGGCGCTGCTGGTTGAATTTTGGATGCTGAATTTTGTAGAAATTCAGCATCGGGTGGCGTCGCTGACACTCAAACGCATAACAGCATTCACACGCCACCATGCCTTTCTGAAAAGGCTCGATCCAAACTTTCATGAGTTTCGTAATTGTGCCTTAACCGCATTTTTACTTGACAACCGTCACGCTTTTATGGTACAATAAAAAAGATAACGATAATAAGGGGAAGAGCATGAAAACCTTACTTTGCATTGACGGTAACAGCATACTCAATCGCGCGTTTTACGGCATCCGTGCGCTGTCCACCAAGGACGGCACGCCTACCAACGCGCTGTACGGAATGATCAATATCTTTTCCAAGCATATAGAAGAATACAAGCCCGATTTCGCGGCGGTGGCCTTTGACCTCAAAGCCCCCACCTTCCGCCATAAGATGTACGATGAATACAAGGCAGGCCGTCATGCCATGCCCGACGAGCTGGCGGCGCAAATGCCGATCGCCAAGCAGCTTGTGCCAATCCTTGGTCTGCACGTTTTGCAGTACGAGGGCTACGAGGCCGACGACATTCTGGGCACGCTGGCCGCTATGGCACGCACGTACGGCGAGGGTTGCCGTGCGCTCATCCTGACAGGTGACCGCGACTCCTTGCAGCTCATCGATGCAAACACCAATATCCTGCTTGCCACCAATCAGGACACGATCGTCATGGACAGGGAAGCCTTTTTTGCCAAGTACGGCGTGCAGCCCGAGCAGTTTGTGGACGTCAAGGCGCTCATGGGCGACAGCTCCGACCATATCCCGGGTGTACCCGGCATAGGTGAGAAGACCGCGCTCAAGCTGATTGCGGAATACGGTTCCTTAGACGGTGTTTACGAACAGCTGCCCACCGCCAAGCACACGCCCTCGGTACGCACCAAGCTGGAGAACGGCAAGGACAGCGCATATCTTTCGCAAACGCTTGCACGCATCTGCTGCGAGGTACCCATGGACGTTACGCTGGACGATCTGGCCTATACCGGCCTTGACCGTGCAGCGGCAAGAGAAATGTTTACGCGCCTGGAGTTTTCCGGCTATATCAAGCGCTTTGGTCTGGATAAAGAGGCAGCACCCGCGCTCTCCAATGCAGCCGCAGAGCCGAAGATTTCGGCAGAGCCGAAAGGCGAATCGACCGCAGCCGATGAGGCCTTGGCGCAACCTGTTTGTTTGACCGAGGTTGCAAGCCTTGCAGACCTCTCGGGCGATCTGATAGGCCTTGATTTTGCAGACGGCTGTGCCACCTTGACCGACGGTACGCACCTTTTGAAATATTCGGGCGACCTTGCTGCGCTGCCAGCTTTCCTTGCAGACAAGCAGGTGGTCACCTACGACTGCAAGAATCTTTACCGCGCCTTGTCCGCGCGGGGCTGCAGCTTCAAGGGCTGCACCTTTGACGTCATGCTTGCCGCTTGGGTGGACGATCCGGGGCAGGGCAGCTACGCGCTTGACCGTCTGTGCGTGTCGTATCTTGGCGAGATCCGTCAAAATGAGATTCCTGCTGCCGTGTACGCATGGCGCATGGTCGAGCCCCTCTCGCAAAAGCTGAAAGAGAGCGGCCAGTACGAGCTGCTCATGGATATCGAAATGCCGCTTGCCGCCGTGCTTGCCGACATGGAGGATTACGGATGCTTGGTCGATTGCGAGGGCATTGCACGCTACGGTATGCTGCTGGACGCGCACATTGATTCGCTGGAGCAGCGCATCCATTTTGCGGCAGGCACTCCTTTCAACATCAACTCTCCCAAGCAGCTTGGCGAGGTGCTGTTTGAGCGGCTCGGACTCCCCGCAGGTAAGAAAACCAAAACAGGCTATTCCACAAACGCAGAGGTGCTGGAAAAGCTCAAAAAATACCACCCCATCATAGCGGATATTTTAGAATACCGCCAGATGACCAAGCTCAAATCCACCTATGTGGACGGATTGCTTTCGGTCGTGGATGAGGGCGGACGCGTGCATACCACCTTCAAGCAGACGGGTACCGCCACAGGCAGACTTTCCTCGGCTGAGCCCAATCTGCAGAATATTCCGATCAAAACCGAGCTTGGCAGAGAGCTGCGCAGATATTTCATTCCCAAAAACGAGGATTACGTGCTGCTGGATGCCGACTACTCGCAGATCGAGCTGCGTCTTTTAGCCGTTATTTCGGATGACGAAGCCATGAAGCAGGCGTTCTTGGACGGTGCGGACATTCACACCTCCACCGCTTGCCGCGTGTTTGGCGTGGATCCCGACGGCGTGAGCGTGGAGCTGCGTAAGCGTGCCAAGGCCATCAATTTCGGCATTGTGTACGGTATGGGCGAATTCTCGCTTGCCGAGGATCTGCATATCTCGCGTGCAGCCGCCAAGGAATATATCGAAAGCTATATGGCAAGCTATCCGGGTGTCTCGTCGTATTTGTCAAACGTGGTCAAAAAGGCCTACGAGGACGGATACGTGACCACCATGTTTGGCAGACGCAGAAGCATTCCCGAGCTTTCGGCACAAAATAAGAATCTCAAGCATTTCGGTGAGCGCGTGGCCATGAACAGCCCCATCCAGGGAACTGCTGCGGATATCATCAAGATCGCCATGATCCGCGTAGACAAGGCGCTGCGCGAAAGCGGCTTTGATGCTAAGCTGATTTTGCAGGTACACGATGAGCTGATCGTGGAATGCCACAAGGACTGCCGCGATAACGTGCTTGCAATTCTGAAATCCGAAATGGAACATGCTGTTTCGCTCTCTGTTCCCATGTCAGCGGATGCCAAGTGGGGCAAGGATTGGTACGAGGCGCATTGATAAAAAGATAAAAAACAGACGAAAGGAAGATTCAATGATACCACAGGCATTTCTTGACCAATATGGTATGATCATTGCCATAGTTCTCTTCGCTCTGACCTATATTCTGATGCTGACCTTCAGTAAGATCCGCCCCTATATCGCGCTTGGATCGGCCGTGCTGTTCATCGCAACAGGCATGCTGCCGCTCGGCGAGATCTGGGGAACGGGCATAGATATGAGCAGCCTGAACGTCCTGCTCATGATCGCAGGCACCATGGGGCTTGTGGCACTCTTTATTGAGAGCAAAATGCCCGAGCTGTTAGCCGACCTGGTCATGTCCTGCTGTCCAAACATCATGGTAGCCGCTGTTGCGCTCTCGCTGTTTGCGGGCATCATCTCGGCATTTGTGGACAACGTGGCCACCGTGCTGATGATCGCACCGGTCGCACTTGAGATCTGCAAAAAGCTCAAGACAAATCCCGTCCCCTTTATCATCGCGATTGCCGTTTCCTCCAATCTGCAGGGAGCTGCAACGCTTGTCGGTGACACCACCGCCATCATGCTCGGC
>JAZUSJ010000116.1:0-7268 GCA_045606685.1 Eubacteriales bacterium | reverse complement strand
AAATTGTCCTTCGCCGCACCCCCCCTGCCCCCCGCCGCAAGCCGGCGTGGGGATAGGGATGATTATTTTCCATTATTGTACGAAATAGTCGTGGATCTCTTCAAATGAATTACCGTAGCACAGTATACAGCTACCATCCTTAAATCCTACAAAATGAATACCAACGAAAAGATCTCCCGAATCCATATAACGTTCTACCGCTTGGTAGACTCTATACGCACCAGGAACGCCCCATTTGGGCGCATCTCCAAGTGTATAAGCATAGATACGATCCTGCTCAGGGGATATAATGATATACGTGTTTGAAAACTCGTCAGTCTCATCGTCCAAAACATAGTCGGTAGCATAAAACTGGTACCCATTCGCCTCCATGGTAGCCTTTACGGTCTCAATATCCACACTCTTGATATCCTTGCGTATCTCGTAGGTGTTTTCAAGGGGAACCTCCAAGTGCTCCACGGTCCCAATATTAAGCATATTCAACAGATCTACATGGGCATTCCCAAGTGTCATGATTGTACAATTTGATATGCGAAGGCGCATTGTGTGAAATTCGCTTTCAAGGGTAAATACGCCTGCCATTACGCTGACCGTGGTCCACTCTTTCAAGAACTCTTGTTCTGCTTTTTGGGCATCGGGGAATTCAGTAATTGCAATAACACCTCTTGTTGGTATCTTATCGGTTTCTGTATAGAGATAATATGTGCTACCGTCTTTGTCATCCTGTTTAGTTTCATTCAAGACCCATCCTGCTTGTTCTAACGTAGCACGAATGGTTGCACTATCAACTCCCTCTACGTTTTGATTAAAATAGCAGGGATACATAGTAACGGTTTCTTCGTTCTTTTGATTGCAACTGCACAAAAGCATTGTAAAAAGTACAAAAATCAGTAACCAACACAAAAGAGTGTAATAGTATCGTTTTTTCATCGTTGTATCCTCCTATTGATAAGTAATTCTATTGTAACAGGGGACGGTGCCCTGTTACATGATTTTTCCTTATATTATAAGGGTATTACGTGTTGCGCGTAACGGGGGACAGGCCCTTGTTACACCGCGAATCAGCAGGGAACAACATCAGCCTATCCGCCCCGCCCCGCCGCAAAGCGGCGGGGGAGGCGAGCGTAAAACGGTTCTTTGCTATACTTATTCGACTTTTTCGAACTCAAGCACTACGGGAAACTCATCGAAGTACACTTCAGAAAATATATCTTGATCCACATTGATCACAAAACGCTTCCTTGAAAATTCGCAACCACCGTTGAAAAACTGATTATCGTAATTGTTATATTCATGCACTATGACAGAATTATCATACATTCCAAAGAGAAGTTGAAAATGAAATGTTCCATTTTTTGTAACAAACTCAGAAGATTCAAATTCTCCCACTGTAAATTTCATTTGATACTCTTCACACACCCAAGTTGTACCCGGCTGATCTATAGGCCTTTTACCTTTATAGGGATCGTAGTCACAGGACACCAAACAGATAATCATGGAGAGAACTAAAAGTGCCGTAATAATTTTTGAATATTTCATAAAATCCTCCCTGTTAGTTGTAAACTTCGGCGCGTAGGGCTGGTTTTCGCACTAACCGTCCCCTGACATACGGGTGTTATCGGTTTTATATTACTACAAATGATGCTCACAATAAAATGTCTGTGTCTGATACTACCTTGGTTCCAAACCAAAAATCAGTGATTCGCAAGCCATTGGTGATAGCACAAATCGTTAACTCGATCATCCAAAAAGGAGAAGTGATGTTTCTGACAACCCTTTTTTTCCACGATGCTTGTCTGTTCGTTCGAACGTCAATCACGTGCAGCTTCATGATTGTTTTTCCTAAACCTCGTCCGGAAACATCTCGCAGTAACGACAATATCCAGACGAACAAAAGCCATATTAGGGTATCATATTTGAAATCCAGTAAAAAAGCTATATACTCCGGAAGCAGAGAAACTACGCTAATGACGAACATATCAATCAACATGGCAATGGCTCTTCTAAATAGAACACTTCTGTTAATAATTTTGTTAAAATAGAATTGGTTCATATAAGCCTCCAAATAATTTACTCTAATGCAATCCCAGAGCCGAATCTTTTTTGTGTAACAGGGGACGGTACCCTGTTACATGATTTTCCCTTATATTATAAGGGTATTACGTGTTGCGCGTAACGGGGGACAGGCCCTTGTTACACCGCGATATTGGTTTTTTATTGCGTTTGGGTATCCCGCGGCGTAACAATGCTCCGTCCCCGCCAAGACGCATCCCCAAACGCGCTTTGGGAATTTTTGCTGTTTTGTGCGCATTTCACGGTTTTCTTTTCTTTATTATAGCATATAAGGTGAATTTTGTCAAGGGGAGCGCTTTTGCAGGCATTTGATGTGCGCTTTTGCCGACCTTCCACTGCCCCTTCACCTATATAGACGCATTTTTTTTCAAAAAAGTTCCGTTATTTTTGAAAAAAACCAAAAAAATTTTCAAAGTACTGTAAGGGGGCTATCTCAACCATCATTTGTCCTGTTTTTTCTCTTAACCTATTGACAAAAAGCACCCGAAGTGCTATAATACATCTGTTAAACTATTTCATGTAAGGAGATATTATCATGAAGAGAATTCAGACCATCCAGACCCGTGACCTCGCGAAGAGCGTAAATAACGGTGGTTGTGGCGAGTGCCAGACCTCCTGCCAGTCCGCTTGCAAGACCTCTTGCGGCGTTGCAAACCAGGAATGCGAGTCTAACAAGGACTAATTTACATAGTCCAATGAACGGGGCTGGGGCGAAATGCCCAAGCCCCGTTACTATTGTGAGGTGAAATATTATGATACATCAATATAAACTCAACGGATACAATATCGTATTGGATATTTACAGCGGCTCGGTGCATTGCGTGGACGAGGTCGCTTACGACATGATCGCCATGTATGAGCAAAACGACAAGCAGACCATCGTGGACGCTATGCTTGCAAAGTACGGCGCGCGCGAGGACGTCACGGCCGAGGAGCTTGCAGAGTGCTACGACGATATCACGGCTCTTGCCGAGCAGGGAAAGCTGTTCGCACCCGACGTATACCGCGACAAGGCGTTTGATTTCAAGAACAGAAACACGGTGGTCAAGGCGCTTTGCCTGCACGTGGCGCACACCTGTAACCTCAACTGTGAATATTGCTTTGCAGCGCAGGGCAAATATCACGGTGAGCGTGCTGTCATGTCGCTGGAGGTTGGCAAGGCTGCCATTGATTTTCTGATCAAGCATTCCGGTACGCGCCGCAACTTGGAGGTCGACTTCTTTGGCGGTGAGCCGCTGATGAACTTTGACGTGGTCAAGGATATCGTGGCATACGCGCGCAGCATTGAAAAGGCGCATAACAAAAACTTCCGCTTTACGCTGACCACAAACGGCGTGCTGGTCGATGACGAGGTCATCGAATGGGCCAACCGCGAGTGCCACAACGTCGTGCTCTCGCTGGACGGCAGAGAAGAGGTGCATGACAGACTGCGCAAAACGGTCAACGGCAAGGGCAGCTATGCAACCATCGTGCCGAAGTTCCAACACTTTGTCGAAAAGCGCGAGGGCAAGGGCTACTACCTGCGCGGTACGTACACCCACAACAACCCCGATTTTACCAACGACATCTTCCATATGCTGGATCTGGGCTTTGATCAGCTCTCCATGGAGCCCGTGGTCTGCGCCCCCGAGGATCCTTACGCGCTGACCAAGGAGGATCTGCCCGTACTGTTTGAGCAGTACGAGATTCTCGCCAAGGCGCAGATCGACCGCCGCCGCGCGGGCAAGCCCTTTACCTTTTATCATTACATGCTCAACCTGGAGCACGGCCCTTGCGTCTATAAGCGTATCAGCGGCTGCGGCTCGGGTACCGAATACATGGCCGTCACCCCTTGGGGCGACCTGTATCCCTGCCACCAGTTCGTAGGTGAGGAGGAATACAAGCTGGGTGACCTTTGGACAGGCGTGACCAATACCGATCTGCGCGACGAGTTCAAGCTGTGCAACGCATACGCAAGACCGGATTGCGCGGATTGCTGGGCAAGAATGTATTGCTCGGGCGGCTGCGCTGCCAACGCATACCATGCAACAGGCTCTATTACGGGCGTTTACGAATACGGCTGCGAGCTGTTCCGTAAGCGCATGGAGTGCGCGATCATGGTCAAGGTTGCCGAATATCAGGATGGCATTGCCGCACCGGAGAGCGATTGCTCGGATTGCGGCTCGTGCGAGGAATAAACGTCTCGCAAATGCCGATTTCAATCGCAAAAAAGGAATGAATTATGGCATTTTCGAATAAAACCTTACAAACCTTAGAATTTGACAAGGTCTGCGCCATGCTGGCAGAGCACGCCCATACCGAGGGCGCGCGCGCCATGGCCGCAAGGCTTACTCCCTCGGATGATCCCGAGGAGATATTGCGCAGACAAAGAAGAACCACCGATGCAAAAAGACTGCTGGACGTCAAGGGTACGCCCACCTTTGGATACGTGCGTGACGTCAGCGAGCTTTGCGAGCGTGCCGATAAGGGCGCGGTGCTTTCTCCGCGCGAGCTGCTTGACGTGGCCAACGTGCTGCGCACCTCGCGCCTTTTGGTAGACTATTGCCACGGCAATCATATCTTTGATACCGTGCTTGACGAGATCTTCGACCGCCTGACACCCGACAGACACTTAGAGGAGAGGATCACACGCGCCATCGTGGCGGAGGATCTGATCGCGGACGAGGCTTCGCCCGCATTGGCGGACATCCGTCGCAAGATCCGCGCCACCAACAGCCGCATCAAGGATACGCTGCAAAAGTACGTGCAGGGCGGTACGCATGCAAAGTTTTTGCAGGAGAATATTGTCACCAGCCGTAACGGCAGATACGTCATTCCGGTCAAGACCGAATATAAAAACGAGGTCAAGGGACTTGTGCATGATACCTCGTCCTCGGGCGCAACGCTGTTTATTGAGCCTATGGCTGTGGTCGAGGCCAATAACGAGCTGCGCGTGCTGCAATCCAAGGAGCAGCATGAGATCGAGCGTATCTTAGCCGAGCTTTCCGAGGCGGTCAGCAACGCAACCGGGATTTTGACGCTCAATTATTATAATATAGTAACTCTTTCGTTCTGCTTCGCCTGTGCCGAGCTGTCTGCCGCCATGAACGGCGCAGCCCCCGCACTCTCCGAGGACGGAACCTACCGTCTTGTCCGTGCGCGCCATCCCTTGATCGACCGCGACCGCGTCGTACCCATCAACGTCGCGTTGGGCGGTGAGTGCGGATACGACACCGTCATCATCACAGGCCCCAACACGGGTGGTAAGACGGTCACGCTCAAAACGCTGGGCCTGTTTGCGCTCATGGCACAGTCGGGACTGCACATTCCGGCAGATCAGGTGTCTGTCGTACCTGTGCTGAACAGCGTGCTGGTTGTCCTTGGCGACGAGCAGAGCATTGAGCAATCGCTCTCCACCTTCTCGTCCCATATGGTCAATATCGTTGAGATCATGAAGCGGGTAGGCAAGAATTCGCTGGTGCTGTTTGACGAGCTTGGCGTGGGTACCGATCCCGTCGAGGGTGCGGCACTTGCCGTGTCGGTCATTGAATCGGTGCGTGCCGCGGGCGCACTTTGTGCCGCCACCACCCACTACGCGGAGCTGAAGGCGTTTGCACTCAATACTCCCGGCGTCAGAAATGCGTCCTGCGAGTTTGATGTGGAAACGCTGCGCCCCACCTATAAGCTGATCATCGGCACACCGGGTAAATCCAACGCGTTTGCCATTTCCGAAAAGCTGGGGCTTTCCACCGATATCATTGGCAGAGCGCAGGAGCTGATCAGCGCGGATAACCGCCATTTTGAGGACGTGATAGGTCAGCTGGAGCAAAGCCGTATGGAAATGGAGCAGCACCGCGAACAGGCTGCCAAGCTGCGTGCCGAATACGAGCAGTTCAAGCGTCAGTCCGAGCAAAAAATTGCTGATCAGGTCAAAAAAGCCGAAAAAGAGCTGGAGGCCGCCCGCGTCAAGGCCAATTCCATGGTGCAGAGCGCCAAGGCTTCGTATGATTTTATCTTAGAGCAAATGGAAAAGGTGCGCAAGTCCAAGGATAGCGCCAGAATGGGTGAGGAAATGGATGCCGCCAAGCGTGCCGTGCGCGATCATCTGAAGCAAAACGGAGATAAATTCGATCCCGTACAAAAGCCGGACGAGGATGAGAAGAATTACGTGCTGCCCAGAGCCCTGCGTAAGGGAGATGAGGTGGTCATTCGCTCGCTGGGAACCAAGGGTGTGCTGGTCGAAGCACCCGATAAGAGCGGAAACGTGCAGGTCAAGGCAGGTATTCTGACCACGAGAGTCAATATCAAGGATCTGAAATTAGTCGAGGACGAGGCAGCGCTGATCAAGGACGGCAAGAAAAATAAGGTGTCCACCTACAGCGTGCAGAAAAATCATGATTTCAAGGACGAGATCGACCTGCGCGGCATGAACGGTGAGGAAGCCTGGTTTGCTGTGGATAAATATCTGGACAGCGCGATCCTGTACGGCTTTCGTACCGTGCGCCTGATTCATGGAAAGGGAACTGGGGCTTTGCGTCAGGCTATGCAGAATTTCTTGCGCACCGATAAGAGAGTCGCATCCTTCCGCCGCGGACAGTACGGTGAGGGCGACAGCGGCGTCACGGTCGTCGAGCTTAAATAAGATTATTATAGAATGGAAGTTTTTGATCGACCTTTTTTCAAAAAAGGTCGTGGGGACTTGGGGCAACGCCCCGAGTCGCGCCCGCAGGCGCGAAATCCTTGATTCGGCCTTTCTTTGGTTCTTTCTTTGGCCTACTTTTCCAAAGAAAGAACGAAAACGGTTTGCTCAATGCAATCCCGCAACAACCCACAGTAAAGCCCTCGGCATTGCCGAGGGCTTTTTTTCGCCCAAAGTCCTGTGCAACCTGCACAAATACTAAGCACAAAACATATATACTTTGTCAAAACCCACACTTGACAAAATGAGATGAAAGTGGTAGAATATTCAAGGTCGCGAGAGCGGCGGTATCGCCGCGAAAGGCGAGGAAGTTGATAGAAAAAAGTCAAAAATTTTCGAAAAAAGTTTTGAAAAACCTATTGACAAACCGAAAACGTTGTGATATAATAATCAGGCTGTCGCGAAAGCGGCGGAGAATTGGTCCTTGACAATTGAATAACAGAGAGAAGTACAAAGCAAATGTAAGTGCGAAAATACGAATCTCGAAATTCTTGAAGAGTACAAACTCAACAGAGAG
>JAZUSJ010000115.1:0-5081 GCA_045606685.1 Eubacteriales bacterium | reverse complement strand
TATAACACAAATCGGCAGAGAAAACAAGAGTTATATTCCGACTTTGTCGGAGTGATATTATCGCTGACGCAATAGTGATATTGAAGCCTTGCGGCTTCAGTGATATTCTATTCGCCCTGAAACTCGCGAAGCGAATACCACTCGGCATATGCCGAATATAACTGCGTCAGCAATATCACTCGCCGGAAGGCGAATAGAACTGGCGTGATACTCCGTTAAGAGTATCACGCCAATCTCGGCGGAGTTTTTTGTTTTACGTTATTCTTTCTTTTTCTTCATCACAAGCACTGCGCAAGAGGTGATAACGGCAAATCCTGCAAGGCAAACGCTTGCGTTACAGCCCTTTTCGGGGGCGGGAGGCTCTGTTTCGGGCTGCGTAGCGGGGGGCTCGGTGGCAGGTACTTCGGTTGTGGCAGGCTCGGTGGTTGTGGGCTCTTGGGTGGTGGGTTCTTCGGCTGTGCCGTTGCCAATGACGTTAAGCTCCAGGTGGAACTGGTTTTCTCTATGGAAGTAAGCCTGCCTGTCGGTGGAATAATACTCCACGTCCACGCTTCTGCCGTCCTTGGAGAAGTACATCATTGCCACAAGTCCGACGCCGTCCATGTTTTTATCCGTGCCCTGCGGGTCTACCATGATCTGCACGACCTCATTTCCATGCACGCCTTTAGTGCGCGCAACGGTGATGTAATCGGTTGGCTTATGTCCGCACAGCACCAGCACGATATTTTCATGCTTGGAAATGAATTTATCCCACATCTGATCTCCTGTATTGAATCCGCCGCAGGTCAGGGCATTGCCGCTGTCCTCTGCATCAAGCGTGGTACCGTCAAGGGTGAGATAAATGTGCGTGGTGACGATGACGTTGTGCTCGGGATATTTTTCCACGACCTCGTTTGCCCATGCAAGCACGTCATCGGAGGGGCCGTAATCAAGGTTGACCACAAGATATTTGATACTGCCTACGATCAACTCCTGGTAGGTGTTGCACATGGTGCCGTCGTAGCTGCCCAGCACGTTCTTGCCGAACTTTTCATAGGAAAAATACTTGTTGAACATGTTTTCGGGTCTGTCGTGATTGCCTCGAATGATGGAATAGGGCACAACGCCTTCCATTTTGCGGATCTCGCGCTCAGCACGCTTCCATTCACCGTTGGTATTGGTATCGGTGATATCGCCCAGCCCGAACACGAACTTAATCTTGTTTTCCTGCACGTTTCCGACGATCCAATCGTACATGGCGGTCAGCTTTTTGCCATGATATTTGGTCAGAATCTGCGTGTCACCGACAAGCGCAAAGGAGTAGGCGTAGTCCGTCACGCCTTGGTAATTCTGCAAAAACGCGCCGCTGTAAAGAATATCGGGGCCTTTGCCGCCGGCGTCGGTAAAAGCATCCTTGCCGTTTGAAAGCGCATAGTGACCGATCAAGCCGTTTGTGTCAAGCGTTCCTTGGCTGTCTGCCGCAATTTCTTTTGCAGATCGTGCATCCTCATAAATAGTTATGCTTTTGAGTGTGCCCTTGAAGAATTGCCCGTTATCTTTTCTGACGTCACCGCCAAGCGCGATAGGCTTCGCAAGCGCGACGTTTGCGGGCGTGGCAAACTCCTGCGTTTCTGCAAGCTTGCCGTTGACGTAGCACGCAACCGTGCCTGCAGCCGAGTCCTTGACGATGGCAAGGTGCAAAAATTCGCCCGTGCACACGTTGACGGTCTTAAATCTGACGTCGTAGACCGTTAAGTCCTCGTCGATGATATACAGACGGGGCACACCGTTCTCGTGCACCTCAAAATTCACGCAGGAGACCTTGGAGGAAAAGAAGCAGCCGAGTATTACGCCGCTGCGTCCTTCGGTATTGGTCGGAAGCATGAGCGTGGCTTCAAAGGTTGCGGGGAGCACCGAGAGGGGCTCTTGCGTCCTGTATTTATCCTCTGCGGTAAAGGCAATTCCCGTTTCGGTGTCGTTTGCAGAGAGGGGGAGTGCGCATACCATGCTCAGCAGAAGCACGAGAAAAAGAACAAAAGAGGTGATTTTGAAGGCTTTCACGGTGGATACTCCTTTACAAATAAGCATAAGACCGCCGAAAAGGACGGGGAGGTCATTCTCGACGGTCTAATTATTTAAATTACAACAAATAACTGGGCATGGGATCGGTCAGCTTGACCTTGCCGTCCTTGGGATCGGGCGTTTGCTTGCCGACCACCTTTTCGATCACCTCGGGATCGATATTGGCGATGACGTGCTCGGTGACGGTCGGGGCATCGAGGGTGTCGCCCACTGCAAGCGCTTCCTGTTTATGATCTACCTCGGGAGGTGTCAGCTTGACCGCTTTGGTGCGGGTTGCGCCGGTGCCGCTTTTTTTTGCCGTAGAGGGCTTTTTTGCTTTTTCGGGCTGTTCTGCTGCTACAGGCTTAATCTCCTCTGTATCGGCTTTTTTGGCCACTCTGTTGATGCTTTGCTTACCGATGGGCATATTTCAGTACCTCCTCTGTGAGTTTGGTGTATTCTCCTGCCGCGCGGCTGGACTTCTTGTAAGCGCAAACGGGCTTGGAATTGTCCTGCGCCCATTCTACTGTGCTGTCAACGCGGATGTAGTTTTCAAACAGTCTGACGTTGTCAAGCTCAGAAAGCGTTTCCATGGTCTGACGGAAGTAATTCTTGCGTTCGCTTGCCTTGGTGACTGCAATACCGAGCAGCTCCAGCTTGGGTGCGATCTGCTTGACCTGCTCGTAGAACTCAAACATGTTGGCAAGGCCGAACAGTCCCCATGGAGAGGCCTCGACGGGAACGATCAGATAATCCGACGCGCACATGATGTTCATCACCCAGCAGCCCAGAGTGGGAGGGGAATCGATCAGGATGTAGTCGTATTTATTGAGTGCCATGATCTTGGTAAGTCCCTGACGCAGGATAAATTCGCGCTGCCACTTGGTAAACAGCTCAAACTCGATGCTGCTCATGAGCGTGGAGGAGGGGATGATGTCAAGATTTTCGTACTCGGTGGGCACGATGAAATCGTACAGATCCTTTTGCTCGCGCATAGCGGTGTAGAGATTTTTCCCGTTCTTGGCGTACTCCAGTGCCTTTTCCTCGTCAAAGAAGGACAGAGTCAGATTCATCTGCATGTCGCCGTCGATCAAAAGCACCTTTTTGCCCATTGCGGACATGGCATAGCCCACGTTGGAGCAGGTGGTGGATTTTCCGCTTCCGCCCTTGTTGTTGGCAAAGCAAATTACCTTTGTCATGCTCATGTTTGATATTTCCTTTCGGTTTGATATATGGGACTTTTTATACAGGTCTTGCGTTGGGGGCGTCGCCCGGCTCACGCAGGTATTCAATGATCTCTGTCAGTCCCTTGCCCGAATACGAGCTGACCTCAAAGATCTTTTCACAGCCGCAAAGCCTCAGCCAGCGGCGAACCTGCTCCACGTTGGCGTCAGGCTTGTCCACGCCAGAAATAATGCCGATCACTTCGCGGTTGACCATGCAGGTAATGGCGGGCGGAAAGACGCAAAACGGCTCGTTGGCACTAATGACAATACCGACGATGTCTGCCTCGTAAGCGTAGAGTGCGAGTGCCGCGCCCAGTTGCTTGACTTCGGTATACTCGCCGGGTGTGTCAATAATGGTGTCAAAATAATTGATATACTGAGTTTTGCAGTAGTGCAGCTGCTCACCCTTGAGCGCTTGCGTCAGGGTGGTTTTGCCTGCTGCAACTCTGCCGATCAGGATCAGCTTTTTCATGATCAGGTCTTGGTCACGTCGCAGACTGCAAAATGCAGCTTATCGCGGAAATAATCGGCGATGGCATGGAAGGCCGACTCCACCTCGGAAACTCTGCCCGTGATGATCAGCGTGCCTGAGAAGCGGTCTACAAAGCCGAGATCCACGTTTGCATTCTTCATGGCAATATCTGCGGTAATGACAGCAGTTTCAGCCGGGCTGACGGTCAGCACGCCAATGGCAGCGTGGGTGTAGTCCAGCTTGGGATCCAGTCCCATTTTCTGATATAGGATGGGATCGGGGTTTGCGATGATGTGCAAAATGGTGATCTGACGTCCGGGTACAAGCTCCTGGACGATACGCATTTTGTCCTTCATCTCCAGATCCTTGGGGAGATTGTTCATAGTTACCTCCAATGAAAAGTAGTGAAATTGACGCTACCCGCCAATCTGTACGTGCAGGTCGCAGACGCTCTTGGCGGCCTCGACCAGCGATTCCATCATTCCTCTGTCGGGAGGAAGAATGTCGGGCAGGGTGTACTCTCTGCCGATGCCGGTATATTTATCTGTGCCCAAGCGGTGATAGGGGAGAAGGTGGATCTCCTTGACGCCGGGCAGCGTGTTTGCAAATTTTGCGATCTCACGGATCTCCGCAGCGGTCGCGTTAAAGGTGGGAACGGTGGGGACGCGCACGGTCATGCTGCTTGCATTCTCGGCGATCCACTTGGCGTTCTCTAAGATCAGCTCGTTCGGTCTGCCCGTAAAGGCCTCGTGCTTTGCGCTGTCCATGTGCTTGATGTCCATCAGCACGTAGTCTACGTGCGGAATGATGCGCTCAATGATCTCACGCTTTGCAAAGCCTGTGGTTTCGATTGCGGTGGTGAAGCCGTAATCGTGGCAGGCACGCAGCAGCGCCTCTGTAAATTCGGGCTGCGCCAAGCACTCACCGCCCGACAGCGTAATGCCGCCGCCTGAGCGACGGAAATACATGCGATCCTTGGCCAACTCCTCCATCAGCTCTCTGACCGAAATATCGTAGCCAACCGTTTTTTGTTTGCCGCCTTGTACCATTTGCTGGATCTTGAATTCCTGCGATTCGGGGTTGCAGCACCACTTGCAGCGCAAGAAGCACCCCTTTAAGAATACGATGGTGCGGATTCCGGGTCCGTCATGGACCGAATAACGCTGTATATCAAAGATACGACCGACTCTGTCGTAATATTGTTCCATGACAAATCCTTTCGTAGAGAATTTCTCTGATTGGGGCGATTTGGATCGCCCCAATCATCAAGATTGAAATTTGCCAAAAGCAAATTTCTACCTTAACGTTCCGCTAAAGGCGGAACATTTCACTCGCGCAAAGCG
>JAZUSJ010000114.1:0-2035 GCA_045606685.1 Eubacteriales bacterium | reverse complement strand
TGCAAAGCCGTCCCCGAAGGGGAAGGAGGGCTCCCGTAGCGTAGCGTAACGGGAGGAAGGGTTTTGCGCAAAGAGATTGGAAAACCAAGATTTTTTCAATGATAAAGGGCTGAATCATTGCGATGACTCAACCCTTTTTTCATATTTCCCGCTATTTACGCAGCCTCTTCGGACTGCCTCTTTTTCTTTTACTCCGTGATCAGCTTGATTGGGCCGAACAGACCGGACGGAGCGATGGGCATACAATGCGAGAATTGATCGCGGTGCTTGCCAACCAACGTATTGGAAACCTCCACCGTGACTGTATTCTTTCCTGCGCGCAGATACTCAAAAACGCGGAACGCATAGGGCGCGGTAATGCGGATGCCCACGTCATGGCCGTTGATCCAAACGCGTGCCGTTTGCCCCACTCTGCCGAGATCCAGCACAGCGTTCTTCGGTACGTCTTTCAATTCCAGCGCAAAGGTATAGCGCATGCGTCCCGAAAAACCGGGTTTTTCCGAAGCAGACGCAATATTGCAAAGTTTGTCGGTGGTCTTATAAGCCATGAATGCAGTCAGATCGTCCGAATCGGCCAGCTCAATATCAAACGTGGGAGCAAGAACAGTCACGTTTGTGCCGCTTGACCTGCGCGGCAGCGCTGCATCGCAACCGAATACCAGGATCTCGGACTGGCCGGGCAGCAGATCGACCGTGATCGTGCCATCCTCGGTGGTATCGCCAAACATATCATCCTCGATCATGCGCAATCTTGCAAAATCACCCTGCACGGGCAGCTTGACCGTTGTCTTGGCGGTCTTGACACCGTCCTCGTTGAAGAACATGAACACGTCCGCACCGTCACGCTTGACATGATAGTGGCGCAGCAAGGGGCAGTTGCCCTCCACCGTAATGTCCGCCAGTCCCAGCGCACGAATGCGCTCGGGCAGCTGCTGTTCGGTGACCTCCTCACCGCCAAGCCCCTCTGCTCTGCCGCCGCAATGCAGTACGGGGACACCCGCTTTGCAAATACGGTCAACTGCCAACGCAAGTCGCTCGGGGATGGCCTTGGCATACGGGATGACCAAAGCGCCGTACACCTCTCCGTTGAGCTTCAATTTTCCGTCCGTTGCATCGGCCTTTTCCAACGCCTCCAGGCAGATGATATCATAGCACAAATGTGCATCCAAAAGCGCCTTTGCAGGCACTTGGGTAAAGGTGTAATCGCCCTTTTCGTTCATCCATTCGCCCTCTGCGTGGTACAGCACGGCACAGGAGGTGATATGCTCACCGCCATACAAAAGGTGCGCCGCCTTATTGGTATAGTGCATCAGATAGGTAAAGCCGTCAAACTGCGGATCATGCCCCTCTGCGCCAAAGTGGGGCGGGCAATCGGGATCGGGATAATCGGGCGAGAATGCATGGGGAATAAAGTGATTGATGCCGCGCACCAAAAGGAAATCGGTCAGCCACTTCATCATGGTGCAGCTCTCGGCCCAACCGTACGCGCCAAATTCCTCGCACATGGCTCTGCCCTTCATTTGCGGATACTGGTGCGCTAAGGATGCGCCCAGCTGCCCGAGTACGTAATGATAAAACGCAGGATCGGAGAGACCGGAAGAAAGGCTTGCGTTGTGAATATGATGCGCCATGCCCGGCATGACCTGATGCAGCACGATATCAATGCCTGCCATATCCTGTCCCTCGAGCGCACGGAAATAATGCCCTGCGCCCACGGAAGGCCTTGCATGGCAGTTATAGTCCTCGATGATGTGACCGATGTACATCACACCATGCTCACGGCACCAGTTGCCCAGCATGTAGCTGAAGTTATCGCGGTACAGGGTGGTAATGGCGTTCATGTAAGCCAGACGCGTCACGGGCGCATGCTCACTCGAAAACCACAGCTCTGCCATGTAAGGCAGCGCATATTCGCCCATTTCCTTGCTCATCAGCTCGATCACGCGCGGGTTATACGGCAGCGCCATGCCCACCGTCCCCAAAGGACGCTCGTGTCCGCTGGGATCTGTGGGATGACGGGTGGCCATGCTGTTGC
>JAZUSJ010000113.1:0-6644 GCA_045606685.1 Eubacteriales bacterium | reverse complement strand
CCCTTCCCCAGCGGGGCAAGGCTCTCTTCGCGCATCCTCATCGTTTGCTTATCCGTTTGGGTGAAGTGAATTTTCAAATCAGTTTTGCGATCACTTTTCAGTGAAGGCAACCGCAACAAGCCTTGCCCCGCTGGGGAAGGGGGACCGCAGCGGAGCGATATTTCGCGGAAAATCCGCGAAATGAACGACGCGGTTGCGGTGGATGAGGTGCATCATGCGGATGCTCTTTCACAACTTCGTAAATGCAGAGGGGCTGAGTTAGTGACTCAGCCCCTGTCTTTTATGCTTGGATATAATGAATTGCCGTGACCACGCCGTCGCGGATGCCGAACATCAGCTTGGCATTTCCGTCGGTATAGACAAGACCGCCGTCGGCCGTTTCTGTATAGCTGTCACCGTAGGCAGATACGACTGCGCTCTTAGCGTCCCCGATCTTGACACCCTGCGGGGTTGCCACGCTGTCGTCGGTCAGCACGATCTTGACGATGCGATCCACACCGCCCGTCATGACCGTATCGTAGCGGAAGCCGGGATACACGAAGGTCTTATCGGGGCCTTCGCCGCCGCAGCTGTCCTCTTCAATATAATCGGAATATGCGCCAAGCGCAGCGGCTGCCGCGTTGCCGTCGTCACCGATGCGAATCGATTTTCCGTTATAGGCAAAGCTGTATTCCCCGCCCTTGCCTGCGTCACAAGCAACAAAGCAAAGCGTTACAAGCAGCAATGCTGCCAAAATCAAGCTCAGTTTTTTCATTGGGTTCTCTCCCCTTCTGTTTTTTCTGTTTTATATCGGTCAATTCTCTCTTGCCAGAGTGCGTCAAGCTGCGCGTTTCCGCGTCTGTCCGGCACACCGTGCTTCTGCTGCAGCAAGGCACCGAGATAAGACGTAAGCTTTTCCGCGCCATACACGTTGAGATGCAGGCCCGCGTCGTAGGTATCGCGCGTCCAATCCAGCCCCAGCGCCTCGTCCATGCCTATAAAATTATAATAGGTAAGATCATTGGCCGCGGCATAGTCCGCGATCTGCTTGTCCCACTCGTCGTACCAATAATACTTGACCGAATTGGTAGGCGCCTTGATCAGCACAAGCTCCGCACCGTACTGCTCGCAAAGCGTTTGCATTTTTGCAAGGTATTCCATACTGCGCGCAGGCAGCGAGGGATCGATCAGCACGTCCGGCTGCCTTGTATCGGCAGGATCGACAGGCACGATATCTGTCTGCATCAAGTATCCCTGATGCGTGATATCCTCGTGCTTTTGGAAGGTATTTGCAATATCCTGTGCAGTCAGCTCGCTCCAACGGTCATGGTAGCGCAAGATGGGCATAAAATACGAAAGCAGCGATTCATCCTCGGTCATGGACGCACGGATCGCGGCAAGCTTTTCGGGCGACCGGTGCATATCCTCCAGCGTCATGCGGCTGATCTCTTCCCTTGGTGTTTCTCCGTATTTGAGCGCCAGCACGTTGAACACAACGACCTCGACCTCGCTCTCGCGCCCAAGCGTTTGCTCGAGGATGTGGTAGGACTGCCATACGGTCTGCTGCGACGAGCCGCGCACATAGGAGGTAATGCCGTATTGCTCGTACAGCACGGCGGGTACGATGCCCTCGTAGATCTCGCAGTCGCCCACAAAGATCACGTCGTGTGCATCGGTGGTATCGTAATAACCGCAGAGCAGATGCCCTTCTCGGTTATCGTATCGCGAGGGAGTCAGCACCGCCTGCGCCAAAAGCAGCAAGGCAAGCAGCAAAGCAAGTGAGAGGACGGCAGGTAAAATTCTCTTTTTCATACGCTGCCTCCTTTAATTGAACGTGCCGCCATAGATAAAGGCGGACGCATCGTAGCCAAGTCCGTACGTACCGAACACCATGATCGCAAAAACGAGTGCTGCCAGCGCAAAGCTGCCCACCCACGGCTTTTCCCAAAGCTTTTCGCGAAGCGGTCTGTCCTTGCCAAGCTTGCTGACAGCAAACATGACAAGAATGCCCACGCCGATCACGCAGAACGAAGCGGTGCTGACACCAAGCGTGCCAAGGCCCCCGTCAAACAGTCTGCCCCAGTTGGGCGTCGTAAACACGGAAAAGAATTTTTGGAAGGTCAGCGGTACGTTCATGTAGCAATCCAGCACGCGGATCAGCGCCATCAGGCAGAAGGTGCGTACCGCCATAAAGGTCTGATACGGCGCACTTGCGTGCAGGCGCGAAAATTTGGTGCGGAATTTGGTATACAGAGGCTCCAGCTCCTGCGACACCAAAAGCACAAGGCAATTCAGCATTGCCCACACCACAAAATTCCACGCGATGCCGTGCCAGAGTCCCGTGGCAAGCCAGGTGACAACGGTTGTAATATAAACGGGCAAACGCTTACCGATGGCCGTGCCGAGGTGCGCGCGGCTCCATTTGGAAAGCTTTTGCATGCCCTTTGTCACGGGCAGGGGGTAAAAGATATAATTGGTAAACCACGCGCCCATGGTGATATGCCAGCGGCGCCAGTATTCAGCTGTTGATTTGGACGAAAACGGTCTGTTGAAGTTTTCGGGCAGCTTGATGCCAAGCATTTCGGCAGAACCCAGCACGATATCGATACCGCCCGTAAAATCACCGTAAATGCGCACCGAATAGAACAGACACAAAAGCAAAAAGAACACGCCGCCCTTTTGCTGCGCCACGATCGCACCCACGGCAGGCGCAATGGCATCCGCCACCACAAGCTTTTTGAAAAAGCCCCAGGCCACGCGCAACGCACCGCAGTACAGATTCTTGCCCTCGAATGCATGAGGCGCAAAATATTGCTCGCCCACGTCGCTGTATTTGCTGATCGGGCCCATGACGAGCTGCGGGAAAAAGCCGATAAACAGCGCGTGCTTGGAAAAATTTTTCTGCACGGGCGCTTTTTCACGGTATACGTCCAGCATGTAGCCGATGGCGATAAAGGTATAGTAGGAAATACCCATGATCTCCAGCGCGTACGCCCCAAACGAGATGCCCGCGCCCGTCACCTTGATGCCAAAGTAACCCGACACGAACTTGGCGTACACCAAGGCCGCGGTCAGGATGGCGATCGCGATGCAAACGATGATCAGATTTCCCTTTTTGCTTTTATTTTTATATGCCTTTCGCTCTTCCTTGGGCAGCTCCTGATTGGCTCCCAGCCAATCGGCACACGCACGCTGCCGCTTGCCGATCAGACGCGTGGCAAGATACGACACGACGATGACCGCCAGCAAAAACAGACAGCTCGTCACGCCTGCAAAGGCGTAGAACACCACGCTGCCCGCCAGCAGCACCACCCATTGCGCCCGCTTTGGCACAAGGTAGTATGCCGCGACAAGGATCAGCAAAAAGCACAGAAACTCAAACGATGCAAAATTCATCTCAAACTGTATCCAGGCGCTCGATCAGCTCCCAGAGTGCCTTAGCCGAGTTGAAATTCTCGGGCAGGATCTCCTCTGCGGGAATGGATACGTCAAAGGCGTCGTTGATATCGGTGATCAGCGTCACGATATCAAGAGAATCCAGCACGCCGTTGTCAACCAAGCCCTCACAGCTTGCAAAATCGACCTCGGGATGCAGCTCTTGCATGATCTCAATCAGTTTTTCCATGATTCTACTCCTAAATGATTATTTATCGTTTTGACTTGCCCACTCCAACAGCAGGCGGCGGTTGAGCTTACCGTTGTCGGTCAGCGGCATGGTATCCAGCTTGTGAACGGCTCCGGGCAGCATATAGCGCGGCAAAAGCAGACGCAGCTCCTTGGAGAGTACCGCAGGCTCGATCTCACCCGAAAAATACATCACGATCTTTTTCTGCTCTGCGGGATAGACGCAGCACGCGCGTCCCACGCCCTCTACCGTAGCGGCAGCCGCCTCGATCTCACCAAGCTCGATGCGGTGTCCCATATGCTTGATCTGCGAATCCTTGCGAGAGACGAACACAAGCTCACCGTAATCGTTGTATCTGCCAAGGTCGCCCGTGCGGTACACGGTCTCGGGGTAAGCCGACTGCAAGGGATTCTGCACGAATGCCTCGGCCGTCTTTTCGGGGTTGTTGTAATAGCCCAGCGTGACGCAGGTGCCGGAAATGCAGATCTCGCCAACCTCGCCCTGCTCGGCTCTCTTTCCCTGCTCGTTGATCAGCATGATGCGCGTATTGCGAAAAGGCCTGCCCACGGGAATGGGCTCGTCCTCGGCAAGCTCGCGCTCAGCGGGCCAGTAGCAGGACATACCCGTGGCCTCGGTCGGGCCGTAGAGGTTAAAGAAGCGCGCATCCGGCAAGGCCGCTCTCCAAAGATCGTATTGCTTTTTGGGAAACACCTCGCTGCCAAAGCAAACGGTTTCCAGATATTTGGGCGGATTCTTTTCCAGAACGCCAAGCGATGAGATCATGGTCAGCGCCGACACCACCCAGCAGACCGTGTTGATCTTGTGCTCATTGAGATAGTCGCACAGCTTGATCGGGAACATGAACAGCTGCTTGGGGATCAGATAGGCCGTTGCACCGTATTTGACGGTGGGCATGATCTCCTTCAAGGGTGCGTCAAAATACAGCGGCGTCTGATTGCCGAATACGGTATGCTCCGAAAAGCCGACCGCTTCGCAAAGCGCCTCGGTGTAATCAATGACCGAGCGGTGGCAGGCCGCCACGCCCTTGGGTACACCGGTCGAGCCCGAGGTGAACACCACGTAAGCAGGATCGGTGTCAATATGCGCCTCTCTTGCGCAAGTCAGCAGCGCATCGTTGACCGCGTAGCGGTAAATATCGTCGTAAAGTGCCACGTCAAGCCCCAGCGTATACGCCAGCGCCATGTTCTTTTTGTCGCAGATGACCATACGCGGCTTGACCGTATCCATGATCATTTGCAATCTCTTGGGCGGCATGGATGCATCGGGCGCAACATAAAAGCCGCCTGCATACAGCACACCGAAAAACGCTGCCAGCTGCACGGGATGCTTGTCCATTAGCACCGCAACGCATCCGCGTCCGTGTCCGTGCTCAAGCAAATACGAGCCGATGCAACGTGCGCTCAGGGACAGATCCGAAAAGGTCATATGATCCTTGCCGTCCGAAAACGCGATCTTGTCGGGCAGACGGTCGACCGTCCGCTCCAAGTATTCCAGTATATTGGTCTGCATAGTCAATTTCCTTTATTTGAGATAGGGATAAAGCTCGGGGATGTCGGTGACGATCTGCGTCGAGGTTGCGGGATATCCCGTCTTGTCGTAGATGCGGAAATAGTCCCCTGCACGCCATGCGTCGTAAGCTGCCACCTGCGCGTCGGTCAGCAGACAGCCGCTGACGTTGTATGCCGCGGTCAGACGCGTGGAGTCGAAATGATACCAAACGGGTGCTTCGGCCGTGCCGACATTGACAAGACTCCAGAAGTGGGTATTGTCGGTATAGCCGGGCAGACGCTGAATGTCCATATTCTCAATGCCCAGTCGCTCAAAGAAGGCCTTGGAGGCGGCAAAATAGCTGTAGCAATCTCCCGTCCCCGTGGAGAACAGCGCCATATACGCAGCGTACTTCCAATCCCCCTTGGTCGAGGTGTTGACGTAGGCGATATTGCCCTGCACGTACTCGTAGATCGCGCGGCATTGCTCGATCTTGTTCATGCCGGGTGTGATGATGCGCGAGATGACCTTGTCGAGCTCGGCATTGAGCATCTCGTCGGTCACGGTCATGGTCACGACCAGCACCTGTGCCTCGGCCTTTGTCACGTTGCCCGACAGGTCGGTGGCGGTATAATACACGGTGTAAGCACCCTCGCGGTTGACGTTGACCTTGGAGGAATCCACGTCCAGCTTGATCTCACCCGCGCAATTGTCACGCAGCGTCACATAATTGCGCCAGACGATGCCCTCTCCCACCTTGCAGGTAATGTCCTGCACCTCCACGGTGGGCGGCACCTCGTCCTTACAGGGCGTCAGCACCACGTCGTAGACGGGAGATTTGTTGCCGCTGGCATCGGTGTACTGCACCTGCACGGTGTAATCGATATAGGAATCGAAATTCGGCAGCTTTCCCACGTACTCACCCGTGTAGTTATCTGCCTCGGTGGTGGATACGACAAAGTATTTGGGATCGGGGATCTTTGTCCCCACAGCCCAATATACCCTTTGCACCTGCATGGTGGGCGCGACGGTATCCTTAACGGTCAGCTTGATCTTGACTGTTTTGCCGCCGCTGATGACCGAAAAGGTGTGCGTCCCCGCATGATTGACGCAGGAAGGATCAAAATCCGCACCGAAAACGGCGGACGCGTCGCCCGTCAGATCCGCGGGCGTGATGCTCTGCCCTGCCTCAATGGTCACTCGCTGTGCGCAGCCGCAAAGCAAACAAAGCGCTGACAGAAGCAGCGCAAAAAGTACAATATGAGAGATATATCTGCAAGCCTTACGGTTCATATCAAAGTCCTTTCGGGTACGGCCAGGCCACACGTTCCCATAATAATGATAGTATTTATTATTATAACATTATAAGCGCAACGTGTCAACAGGGTTGGGAGGCTTTTTTTCATAAAGTGCGCAGAAAGCATCCCGAGCAAAGTGCGAAGTGTACGTAAGGCAAGGCTTGCTCCTGCAGCCCCCCGAGTGTCATCCTGAGCGAAGCCCCTGCCGTCATCCTCGAGCAAGCATTTTTCGC
>JAZUSJ010000112.1:0-19968 GCA_045606685.1 Eubacteriales bacterium | reverse complement strand
TATTATAAAAACAAGGTTGTTCGTTATGATAGTGAGGTCTTAAATAAAATCTGTGCTGCGCTCGATTGCGACATCTCGGATTTGATTGAATATTGCAAATAAGATAATCCCCCGAGCCTTGACCAAAGGCTCGGGGGATTTCATATTCTGATTCATATGCGATACGTTCGGAAGATCTTTTCCCTGCGCGGATACAGCGCACTGAACAGCACAAGCCCCAAAAGCCAGGCCGACAGCATCTCTCCGACAAACACGGTCAGGAAAAAATACCAAACCGAGCCGGGGAAAAAGTAGGCGAATTTGAGAACGGGAGGCATGATCAGCGTATTGGCCAGCACCGCGGGGATGCCTGCAAGCAGACCGCAAAGGCGCGGACGCTCTTTGCACACCTTGCCGATCACAAAGGTCAGTATTGCGCCGATCAAGGTTGCCAGCGAACCGAACACCACGTCCTGCCAAATGCAGCCGCTGAGCAAATTTGCCAGCAGACAGCCGATAAACAAGCCGGGAATGGCCGCCGGGGTGAAGACCGGCAGAATGCAAAGCGCCTCGGACAGGCGCAGCTGAATGGGATAGCTGGCAAGGCCTACGGCATTGACCAGCATGGTCAGCACCACGTAAAGTGCTGCGATCAAGCCGCCCTCTGCCATATACAGCACCATGCGTCTTGATGATTGAATGCTTTTTTTCATGATTCGGGGAATCCTTTCCGTAGTTTTGTTTTTGCGGTGAGGATGGTCACGAACTCACCGTGCCGCTCGCCTTTTGGCCTGCGACATGGGCTATTATAGCACGCGCGCGCAATTTTTGCAAGCCCTTTTGCATAAAAATCCCCCGTTACGTGCAGAATAAATACAGCAAGAAAAGGGGGGATGGATATGTTATTTGATAAAAAAGCCATGATCTTGGCTGCGGGCGGGCTTGCCTTGACAGCCGTTGCAGTCGTTGCCGTGGGACTGATGGTGCGTAAGCAGACAAACAAGCTCCGCGCCAATATGCGCTCGGTCAGCCGCGGTATTTACAAATTCGGCTCGGCTTTGCAGCTTCTCTCGGGCGCAGAGGCGGAGGACGATTGCGAAAATTGCGTCGTTTGCTGAATAAAAGGTGTGTTATCCTTGGGATAGCACACCTTTTCCATTCACACAGACTGACTTATGAAAATAATTTTCGGGGCGTTTCGCTCAGGTTGGCGATATAGTCTAAGGACACGTTGTAATATTTTGCAAGCACTATAACGTGATGGAACGGAATCTCATATACACCCTGCTCATATCTGGAGTACTGTTGTTGCATAATACCCAAAATCTCTGCAACTTCCTTTTGTGTTTTTCCCGCATCTTCTCTCAGATCCTTCAGTCTTTGGTAATAATACATCATTCATACCCCCCTGTTTTGTTGATTAAGGAGATTTTAACATACAACAAACATGTTGTGTTGACATTACTACAATATTGTAGTATAATATTTTTGCAGGAATACAAAATGCAGATTCCGTTGTCGCCAAACCGAATTTTTCCACTCTGTTTACTGCGCCGGAAAACAGCAGGAATTTGTTCAAGAACGAACAGATTCCTGCTGCTTTTGTTCATGGACAGTGATGAGAGAGCGGCGAAATGGGAACCCCTACCACCGCAATCGCGTCGATCATTTCGCGGTGCAGCCGCGAAATTCTCTTCCGCTGCGGTCCCCTCCCCCGCGGGGTAAGGCTTTATGGCGCGCGTCCTCATCGTTTATTTTACCGTTTTGGGGAAAGCGTTTCGCGATCCGTCTTGTTACGCCATATGACAAAGGGCAACTATGATAAGCCTTGCCCCGCTGGGGAAGGTGGCGCGTAGCGCCGGATGAGGTCACCGTAAAACCGCTCAAAAGAATTTTCTACCATCCATCCCATAGGGCAACTAATCCCTTTTTCCCCTTGGGGAGACGGCGCGAAGCGACTAAGGGGGGATTTCACTGCTCTTTCATCTATTTTTTTTACGAAAGAAAACAGGAATCTGCTAAAAATCGAACAAATCCCTGCTTCTTCTTCGCTATTTCCGCAGCCCCATAGCTGCTTTTTAGTTTTACGCCTTTGTGATCTCAACCACGCCATTCGCCTCTTCGATATCAAAAATGATCTCGCCCACGGCAGGGACGGTGATCTTGCCCGACAGCGGATTCTTGATGCTGATGACGGGGGTGGTCACGCTCGCCTGCACCTCGCTTCTTTCAAAGGCCAGATCACATTCGTGCATTTCGCAGTTGATCAGCTTCAGCCCCTCGCAATAGCAAAGCGGCTGCGTGCCGATGATGGTACAATTCTCGAACGTGACGTTCTTACAATACCACGCCAGATACTCGCCCTTGACGCGGCAATTCTTTACCAGCACGTTCTGTGCGTGCCAGAATGCGTCCTTGGTATCCAGCTCGCAATTCTCAAACACCGCGTTCTTGACGTACTGGAACGAATACTTACCCCGAAAGGTCATATTTTCAAAGCGCAGATCCCTGCCGCGCAGCATAAAATACTCGCCCTCGGCAGTCACGTTCTCCATGCTCACGTCCGCGCTCATCCAGCCAAATTCCGCAGAGCGGATGCTGCAATCGCGGATGCTGACCTTTCGGCACTCGCGCAAGGCCTTGATGCCGTGCAATTCGGTATTTGTCACGGTCACGTCATCTGCATACCAAAGCGCTGCACGGCACGTCTCGCTCAGGCGGCATTGGTCGATCTGCAGACCGCGCACGTGCCAGAAGGGATAGCGCAGGTCAAATTCACACTCCTGTACCCTGACGTCCGCGCACTCCTTGAAAGCACTCTCGCCGTCAGCAGGCCCTGCAAAGCGGCAGTTATGTACGAAGATCTCCTTTTGGCCGTAAAAGGCTCTTTCCTGATCGAAATTCTGATTGAAAAATTCTTTCATATCCTTATTTGACGAAATGCCACACCTGCATCTCGCTCTGGCCGCGATTGGCAAAAGCGTAATACGGGATCAGCACCGCGTCAACCTTCTCCTTATTCTGTGTTTTTCTGCGATACAAGGGCGCATCCTTCTCGCGCACGGTGCGCCATGCACGCACAGTCAGCTGCGGCACGCCCAGCACGGGATGCTTGCCATACTTGAATCTTGCATGGCTGTCCAGCGCAATATCGCGCAAAAGTGCGCCGTTGTCCGCGCCCTCCATGCAATACAGCACGGGGCCGCGCATGACGGCATATCTGCCTGCATCAAAAACCACCTCGGGACGCGCCTCGATAAAGGTGGGCTTCATGACGAAATCAAACGCAAGCTCCTCGCCGTCCTTGAGATCAAAATATGCGTATCCCTTCTCGGTTTCGCCCTTGTATCCATCAAACCAACCGGGAATACGCACCGCCACGCGCGCATCTGCTCCCGACAGCTTGATTTTGACCTTGCCGTTTTCGGGATATCGCGTCACCTGCTCCAGCACCAGCATCTTGCCGTCCCGCTCGATGGTGGTCACGCTCTGCATGAACTGATGCACATAGATCACCTCACCGTCATCCCCATACAGCATATTGGCAATGGACGGGATAAATCTGACGATATTGGGTGGGCAGCAGGAGCAGGCAAACACCTCTTGCCTTTGCATGGGCGGCAAATTCACGCTTCTGTGTCTGACGCTGACATCACGCCTGTGCATACCGGGCATGATCTCCAGCGGATTCTGATAGAAAAAGCTCTTGCCGTCCAAGGAAAGCGAGGACAAAAATCCGTTGTATATCACTCTTTCCACCACGTCCGCATACTTGGCATCCGCGCCAAAACGCAGCATGCGATTAGCAAACAGCGCAAGCGCTAAGGCTGCGCAGGACTCGGTATACGAGATCAGATTGGGCAGATCATAGTCCACGGTAAAGGCCTCGCCCGCACCGCTCGAGCCAATGCCGCCCGAAATATACATGCGCTTTTGTGCCACGTTATCAAAAATGGCCTCGCAAGCGGCTTGCAGCTCCTTGTCACCCGTATGGTACGCAACGTCCGCCATGCCGCAATACAGATACATGGCACGCACGGCGTGTCCCTCTGCCGTTCTTTGCTCGCGCACGGGCGCATGGCTTTGCGAATAGGAGGGATCCATCCAATCGGGCATGCTGATCTTATCATGCCCGCGTGTATCCACGAAATGCTTGGCAAGCTGCAGATACCGCTCTTTTCCCGTGCATTCGTACAACCGCACAAGCGCAAGCTCGATCTCCTCGTGTCCGGGCGTGGAAAAAGGTACGTCCGCCAAGGTCACGAATCGTTTTTCAATATAATCGGCATAGCGGCACATGCAATCCAAGAATTTGCGCTTGCCGGTTGCATTGTAGTACGCAACAGCCGCCTCCATCAAATGTCCCGCACAGTAAAGCTCGTGCCAATCCCTGTTCGTAAAGCGGTTTTCGGGCTGGACGACGGTAAAGAAAATGTTGAAATACCCATCCTCGCACTGATTCTTTTCAATCAGATCGACCAGATCGTCCACCTTTTTTTCAAGACGCGCGTCCGGCTTGATCGCCAGCTGATAAGCCGCGCCCTCCATCCATTTGGCCACGTCACTATCCCAGAAAAAGTGGGGCTTATTCTCCTTCCCTTCCTGCCAGTCAAAGCGGAAAGCGTCGATTCTTCCCGTATCGAAAAAGCGATCGTACACGGCCTTGGTGGTCACGCGGCGCACAAGCGCCTGCTTTTGCTTCCAAAATCCGCCCGTGATGCGTGTGTGGGCAAAGTCAACTGTTCTGATCTTTGAGTTTTGCATGCTCTTCCTCCGATTTTCTGATTTTTTCGCGCGACTGCTCGGTCAGATACGACCGCAGCCTTTGCGTATAGGGTGACCACGCGGCAGTTTCTTCTCCGTAGGTCAGATTGAGCGTATATTCCAGCGGGATCCAGGTTTCCAGCGATGCCTCGTTATGAGAAATGACCGCCTCCATATTGTCCAGCGCCTTATACAGCTTGGCCTCGGGCGTTTCTCTTGCCTCCATCTCCTCATACAAGGCACGAATTTCGGTTGCATACGGCTCGGGCAGCATGCAAAAGATCTGCTCCCACGCCTCGGATTCGGTCAGCTCGTTCTGCTCGGTCTTATAAAAGGATGGCACATCCCCGGTCAGCGCCTCGCCAAGATCGTGGATCAGGCACATGCGGATCAGCTTGTTGTGATCCATTTCGGGATACTCGTCCGCGCACAGCATGGCAAGCACGGCCAAGCGCCACGAATGCTCCGCCACCGATTCCCGACGTCCCGATGAAGTCCATGAATGGCGCGTGTTGCATTTGTTCTTTTCGATCACGCCCGCAAATTCCACCAGCTTTTCTACCTGCATTCTCTGCCTCCGATTTTGGATAAGACCTTGACTTTTCACTACTCTTTATTATATAATAAACTTGACGATAAGTCAACAAAAAAGATTTTTCGGGAGGAAATATGTTCCATCAATATCCCTTACTTTTAAAACCCGCCGTCAAGGATTACCTTTGGGGCGGTCAAAAGCTCAAAACCCTTTATCACGTACAGACCGATCTGGATATCGCTGCCGAGGCATGGGTGCTTTCCTGCCATCCCAACGGCCACAGCACGGTACAAAACGGCCCGCTTGCGGGCGAAACGCTTGCCGAGGCCCTCACCCTTTGGGAGCAGCCGCCGCTTGAAATCTTGGTCAAGCTGATCGATGCACGCGACAAGCTCTCGCTGCAGGTGCATCCCGACGACGCCTATGCCGCCGCACACCACGGCAGCCGCGGCAAGACCGAGATGTGGTACGTGCTGGATGCCGATCCGGGTGCTTCGCTGATCTGCGGCTTTGAACGCAGCATAACCACCGAGGAATTTGCCGCGCAGATCGCTGCAGGCACGCCCGAAACCGTTGTCTCCTTTGTTCCCGTTCGCCCCGGTGACGTATTCTTCATCCCACCCGGCACGGTTCATGCCATTGGTGCGGGCATTTTACTTGCCGAGGTGCAGCAGAACTCGGATATTACCTACCGCGTTTGGGACTGGGGACGCGTGGGCGCGGACGGAAAGCCCAGAGCTTTGCACACAGAGCAGGCGCTGGCCGTTTCCAAGACCGAGCCTTACGTGCGCGCGCAGGAAAAGAATGATTTTTCCCAAATCCCGGGCGGACGGCTGCGCACGCTGGCAGAATGTCCCTATTTTTCCACCTACGCCATGCATGCGGACGGCACGGCGACCGTTCCTGCCGATATTCGCTGCATTCTTTGCACAAGCGGCTCTGCCACGCTGCGCTGCGAGGGCTGCGAGGACGTAACGCTTTCCCCTGCCTCCTCTGTGTATCTTCCCACAGGACTGCAGGCAACAATCTCCGGACACGCTGACCTTCTTTGGATCAAATAACAACCGCAAAAGAGGGGCTGCTTCATTTAAGCAGCCCTTATTTGTTAGATATTCGTCTGATTCACGGGATATTACGCGCAAAAATCGCTTGGATTCGCGCGCTCCCCCCTGCGCAGGCTTGTCCCGGGAGAGCGCGAATAGAATGGGTTTCTGACGCAAATGGGCAACGAAAATCACGATAGACCTCCATTCATAAACAAACGAGGCCTCCCCTTTCGGGGAGGCCATTGATTTATTTATTTACTTATTTGCTGAACGCGTATACTTCCCACAAAGAGAACCAGTGAGAGCCGGGATTTGCGGAGTCATCCAGACGGGTAAACTTGATGTAACGTGCTTCAACGTCTACGGGGATTCTGACAACGATACCACCGTGTGCCTCGCTGGTATGAACCACTTGGTAGCTTTCGCCGTCAACAGAAACGGAAACCTCATATTTCCAGCCTGCATTTTCAAAGGAGCCAACGATCTCTTCCAGCTCGTAAACTGCCTCCAGGTCAACGATCAGGTTTGCAACACCGGAGGGAGTTGCGCCCCAACGGGTACCTGCGTTGCCATCGGTTGCGTTAGAAGGGATATTGGTGTCGTTTTCAACGCTGTCAGCGGATACGGGCTTACCCTGTGCCAGATTCTCCTTCTCTACGGGCAGATAGAAATCAGCCGGAATTTCAACAGAATCAGCGGGCTTGAGGGATACGCGATTGAACTCGATCACACCGGTTCTGGTTGCAATACCCAGATCGGAGGAAGGAATGGAGGTTGCAACAACTGCATTTACCAGCTCTTCAACAGTACCGTCAGCCAAAGTCAGGATCACCTTTTCGGACAGAGCATCAGCAGCAACACCATTGATGCCGTAGTCCTTGGTGCCGATCACCTCTACGGTAGCAATCTTCTTGCCGCCTGCAAGAATGGTAACGATCGAACCGTCGTCAACAACCGTGATCTCGGAGCTGTCTACGGGAACGTAGTAAATATTAGGCGTCCACTTGCCGTCTGCATAGGTCTTGATATTGATACGAACTGCATAGCCAAGGCCTCTTGCAAGGTAGTTGATATAGATACCTGCGCCGCCGTGGCTGGAGCCGTCATCATTGCCGTCACCGCCATAGAAATTCTTTTCATTGGTAGCCTGCTTTAAGCCGCGAACGAACAAGCCTGCAAAGCCCTCGGCTCCTGCGGTACCGGTAATGTTTACGGTATATGCATAGTTGCCGCTGGGACGGGTGTGCATAGCACTGAAGCCTGCAACATGGTAGAAGGAGTTGCCGTCGTTGTATGCAACAAACATGGGATCGCCTGCTGCATAGATGATCTGATCGAACAGATTTGCAAGGTCAGACTGCTTGGGATCAATGTTATTCTGGCTGTTTGCAAAGTTGCTGCCAACGTCGGAATCAAAATTCAGGTTGGTGTAGTTGGGATCTTCACCGGGGATGTAGATCTCTGCGTAAACGGATGCAATATAGAATCCGCAAGTCTGCGTCATGTAGAACTTCAACTCGTCGGTGCCGCCGGGAACGTTCTCGGTAAAGGTCAGCGTATATACACCGGGGATGGTGGGATCAGCCTCGATTGCAGGGCTGATCGCTCCGCTGTTCTGCTGTCCGCCGGTCATGTTGAGCAGCAGGAATGCCTCGGGGTTGGAGCCAATGTTGCCAACAACGTCAAAGATCTTCATGGTAACGATCAGCTTTTCGCCGGTCATAGGAGGAGCGATGCTGATGTGATCCTGTGCATAGTATGCATACTGGCCAAAGCCTGCAGCCTTCAGAGCAGCCTGAGCGCCCTCGCTCAGCTGTGTCAGATCAGTATAAGTGCAAGCACCGGTGATGGTCTGGAAGAACTGACCTGCACCGATATCGTACGTGTAGCCTGCCTTGATCTCATCGATCGTGGGCTGTGCAAAGGATTCGGGCGCGAAGGTTGCTTCGGGAGCTGTCACAGCGCCGAAATCAATGGGAGGAAGCGTCTTTTCGAAGTAAGCTTCTGCAGCCTCAGCGGTATTGAATGCGCCGATCCAAGCAACGTCGATTGCTTCGTTAGTGCCATTGGTGTAGAAGTCGTAACGCAGGAAGGAGATCAGGCATGCATCATCTACCTTCTCAATGCCGGAAATGTCGATGATGTCAACGTGCCAGTTGCCGTCTGCTACGTAATCGTGTACGTCAGACATGTCGCCTGCACCGGTAGCATCGTTACCGGTGGAGCTTGCAAAGTAGTGATACTGCTTGTTGGCAACGGTGGTGCGGTACTTAACAGCGATGAACTGTGCGTTTACATTTACGTTACGGAACAGGATCCAGGGGTCGCCGCCGGATTCTGCACTGGTCAGAGTAACGTAAGAACCGTCATCAGCCAGAACTGCAGAACCAACCTGGTTAGCGTGATTTCCGGCAGCGGCGCCGCTTGCAGTTGCCTGAACAGCAGCAGCATCAAGCAGGATTACGGGAGCATCGGGGTCAACAGCCTTGGTAACGGTAGCAACGCAGATTTCCTCAACGGTGCCTACAGCGTCTCTTACCAGAGCCTTAACGGTGAATTCACCGGACAGTTCTCTTACGGGGATCATGATGGCAAATCTGGATACGGGCTTGCCGTTCGCAGCAGCAATCACGTCAGCGCCCGGTTCAACTGCAAAATCAGCAGAGAATACGGGAGCATCATCATTGATCTGATAGCCGAACTCACCTACAGCTTCGCCGTAGAATGCAGCCCAACCCCAAACCTTGAGGTACTGTACGTGATAATCCTCAACGTTTACGGTCTTGTCCCAGTTAGCGGAGCCGCCGGGAGTAAATACGTCGGTCTCGGTGCCGTCCAGAACCATATCCAGCTCGTCAAAGCTGATGTGAGTGGTTACGGGATCGGGATCAACAGGGGGATTGTCTGTACCTGGGTCGTCTGTGCCGGGATCATCCGTGCCGGGATCGTCTGTGCCGGGATCGTCTGTGCCCGGATCGTCCGTGCCGGGATCGTCCGTGCCGGGATCAGCGGTTGTAGGGGGTTCAGTCTCCGAGGGCTGCTCGGAGGGGGTTTCGGTGGTCACGTTGTCGGTGGTTTCTTCGGGGTTCTCAGGCTCGTTACAAGCGACCAGAACGACGGAGATAACCATGCAAAGTGCCAATAAAACAAGGAGCTTTTTCATGATAGCAATTCCTTTCCGAAATTTGTATTTTTTACCCACAAAATATGATAGGTACAGTAAAATATTATCACAACTTTTATAAAATTGCAATAGCAAATTGAACAAACTGCCCTGTACCGTCACATTTTCAGTCAACTACACAAACACTGTCCATCGAATTTGGATATTTTACCAGTAACAAAAGAGAAACCGGATCGCGCGGATCCGGTTTCTTTGAAATTCCTATATAAATTATTGGTTTTCTGCAGCCTCAACGAGCGCGCCCAGCTTTGCGCGCAGCTCTCTGAACTGCTCGGTATCGGTGCTGTACTCGCCAACGCTGGTGGTCCACTCATTGATCATGGCATCCACAACGTCCTTGCCGTACTTCTCTTCCAGAATGGTCAGGTATTCAAAGTCCTCAATACCGTCGCGGACACACTCCAGACGCAAAGAGCCGATGGGATCGGTCTGAGCAAAGTATACGCCGCTGTAAAGCAGGATACCGTTGCCGTACACGTTGATGCCCTGCGACTTTTCAACCTCGTGCAAAGCATCCATACCGTACAGGAACTCGTCTGCCGAAGGAACGTACCACTTGGTGGAGCCGTTGGTCCAGTCGTTGACAAGGTAGTAGAGGAATCCGTCCACATCGTACAGCTTTTGCTGCCAGAACAGGGTACGGATATTGACTGCATCGTCATTGATGATCAGCGTGATCTCGGGATCGCAAGGTCTTCTGGTTACGTACCACCAAGCCTCGTCGCCGCCTTCCTGCTCAGCCCACATACGGTCTCTGAACGAGCCCAACTTCTGCTCGGTAATAATAGAGCAGCCGTAGGTCAAAGAGCGGTCGCCGTACCACTCTGCAAAGGTGTTATAGAAGAAGGTCTTGGGACACCATACGTTGACGTACTCGGAAACGTAGGAGAAGTAATCTCCGCCGCTGACGTTATAGTTGACGTGCATGGGAACGATCAGCTTATAGCCCGGGAAGTTCTCGGCAAGCAGCTTGCCGTAGTTATTGACGTCGTCCAGACGGCCGACGTTCAAAGGCTCATCCACGGGGTAGAAATAAGCCTTATCCAGCCACTCCTGCTTCTGAGACAGGAATGCGTATGCGTTTGCGGTATTGGCCGCGGTCAGCTGCTTGCTGAATCCGAGAGGCTGGAACGCAACCACACGGGGATTATCCAGATATTCAACAAATCCGGGATCGGAGAACTTGCCGTCCTCGTTGCCGAAGGGGAGGTCATACGCACATACGCGGTTTTCAAGCAAATAATCATAATAGCCGGTGTACAGATTCTTGCCCTCGCTGTTACGGAGATCGCCGCCCCAGTCCTTATAGGAATAGTAAACGTCAAAGGAGCCAAGTGACATCAGCGTCTTGCAGGAGGTTGCCTCGGGCAGCTCGAAGTTCCACACGTATGCAAATACGGTCGCCTTCTTGACCTCGTTGCCGTCCTTATCCACGACGGTTATGGTAGCGGTATACTCACCCGCTGCGCTGTCCGGCTTGCTCGTTGCCTTGATGATAAACGCCTGGTTCTGGCCGGCCTTGATGTCAAAGCCGTCAAACTTCTGCAGCATCGTCATGGGTTCACCGCCGCCGTTGCCGCCGTTTACCCAATCCAGCATACCCTCTTCGGGTACGTAAGTCACGGGAGGCAGAGGATCAATGACTCTCTCGCCCTCTACGTTGAAGTAATAGCCCCAGAACAGCTCGGTGGTCAGCGTATTGCCTGCTTGGTTGGTGAAATCGGTGACGTAGACCTTCAGGCCCTGTACGTCATTCTGTGCGCCCAGCAGGAACTGGCAGCCCTCGATCTCATTCTTAGCAAGCTGAAGCTGATACGTTACCTTGCCGTTTGAGGTATTTGTAGCCTGCGGAATGCGGTTATACAGATGCTCAAACCACAAGGAAAGATTTTCGTCCTCCTTGTCGGCTGTCTCGGGGGTATAGGTATCGTACTTGGTATCGGGCTTGGTGACAGAGCCCAGCAGCTGCTGCGCCTGATCCTTGGCCGCCTGATCTGCGATCACGCCGATCTCATCCCAGCCGATATCAAACAGCTTGTAATACGCCTCGTCGCTCTCCAAGAACTGGATCTCTGCGATGTGCAGCGTTTCGCCTGCTGTGAGCGCGGAGGTCATATAGTCAAAGCGGAAGCCGTTGACGTTGCCCGTCCAGCCCTCAAACTTGGACAGATCGAACAAAACGTACTGCCAATCGGTGCTGCCCAGATCAAAGGAGGCGGTGGTGATCATGGTACCGCTTGCACCTGTCGCTTTGCCGGAATAGAAGAACAGCTCGAACGTACCTGTGCTGCAGTTGACGTTTCTGACCTTGAGTACCACGTACTTATAGTCGTCCGCTTTCACTGCGCCCATCTCGGCTGCCTTATAGAACTTCTTGAAGCTGAAGTCCACGTAAGGATCGGTCGCATTGTCAATTTTGGTGGTCAATGCGAGATACTGCTCACCATCCTCATCGCTCTCAACCGTCACGTCGATCTGATTGGGGCCTGAGCAGAATTTTTTCAGATCATCCGCCTCTACCGCATTGAAATCTGCGATGACGGAATTGATTTCGGGAATGACGGGTTCGGTGGAGCTTTCCTCAGAGGAGGAGTCCTGACCGGGCTGTGTGTCGGTCTGATCCTGTGTGGTCTGCTCGGACTCGCCCTGCGTGGTCTGCTCCGATTGACCGGGCTGCTGCGTGCCTTGCTCGGTCGTATCCTCCGTGGAGGGATCGGGATCCTGGCAAGCCACCAGCGTGCATGCCAGCATCACACAGGCCAGCATGGCTGCAAGGAGGATCAACGGGAATGATCTTTTCATATTTTTACCTCTTTCTTAGTTTGTATGATTACGGAAGGATCATGTTGACCTGATCCATGGTGTTAAAGAAGGCAACAAAACCGAAATCAACGGTATCGCCGCTCTCTGCCATAGTCAGACCAAAGCGCAAATAGCCCAGATAGGATGCCTCGGGATCATACGCATTCGCTACTTCTCTCAGATTCAGAACCAGATAGTCCCAATCACCGTCGGTTGCGTAGATATCACCGCCAACGTGGTCGTCAATGCCGGTTGCAGCGTTCCCCTGTGTACCTATGTACAGATTCAGCATCTGATCAAGGTCAGAACGGTACTGAATGACCAGGATGTCATCCACCACGGTATCCTGCTTGATCAAGTAGAAATAGGGATCCCAGATATCGTTGGTACCCATACGGAACAGCGCAGTCAGGCTGCCGTCCTCGTTCAGTGTCAGTCCGCCGAAATCGCTCCAATCCTGCTGCGGATTGTTTGCAGCTTCCATGATCTCTTCAACCGAAAGAACGGCTGTAGCCGATGCCTTGATCTGCTCCAGTGTGGGATGGACCACAACTTCCTTTTCGGTGGTCTGCTCCGGCTCGGTGGTCTCGGGCTCGGTCGTTTCAGGTTCGGTGGTGGGCTGCTCTGTGGTTTGCTCGGGCGTGGTTACTTGGTCAGTTTCCTGTGTAGCCGGGGCTTGCTCGGTGGTTTGCTCGGGTGTTCCGGAATGATCGCACGCCATCATACACAGCGTCAGCGCCAGAAGCAGTGCGACCAATACAGTCCAACGTTTCATATCGTTCACCTCATTATTTTTTTTGGTATCTCTATCATACCATATCCGCGCTGCAAATGCAACGCTTTTGACAAAATCTTTAGTTAACAAATTGTGCGCCGTACAGCGAGGCGTAAAATCCGCCCATCTGCAGCAGCTGCTCGTGCGTGCCGCTTTCGATGATATTGCCGTCCTTGAGCACCAGAATATTATCCGCATGCTGCACGGTGGAAAGCCTGTGCGCGATGACAAAGCAGGTCTTGCCCTTCATCAGCGCCATCATGGCATCGTTGATCTGATGCTCGGTGCGGCTGTCTACGTTACTCGTGGCCTCATCCAGAATCAGCATGGGCGCACGGGAGAGCATGGCACGCGCAATGGTGATCAGCTGCCTTTGTCCCTTGGAGAGGTTGACGCCTCCGTCAGAGAGCTGCGTCTGATACCCTTGGGGCAGCGACGTGATAAAGTGATGAATCTTTGCCTTTTTTGCCGCCTCGATGACCTCCTCATCCGTGGCGTCCTCGCGTCCGTACGCGATATTGTCGCGCACGCTGCCGCCAAACAGCCACGTATCCTGCAGCACCATGGTAAAGCTCTTGCGCAGGCTGTCGCGCGTGGCGTCGGTGATGGGAATGCCGTCAAAGCGTATCTCGCCCGCGTCGATATCGTAAAAGCGCATGAGCAGATTGATGATCGTGGTCTTTCCCGCGCCGGTGGGCCCGACGATGGCAACCGTTTGCCCCGGCTCGACCTTGACAGACAGTCCGTGCAAGATCTGCTTGCCCGGCACGTAGCCAAACTCGACCTGATCCAGCGTGACCTGTCCTGCGGGCTGCATCTTTACGGCATCTCTCTTATCCGCAGGCTCGGGGGCTTCGTCGATGACACCAAACACGCGCTCGGCTGCCGAAAGCGCACTTTGCAGCTCACTGAAAATGTTGGCAAACTCGTTGATGGGGCCCGCAAACTTTCTTGCATACTGCACAAACGCGCCCACGTCACCAAGACCGATGATGAACAAGGGATTTGTGACCGTTCCGCCCAGCGAGAACATATAAAAGATACTGCCCAAGAGCGTGATCAGCGCGATGGACAAGTTGCTGATAAAGTTGACCGTAGGACCTATGACCGAGCCGTGGTAATCCGCCTTATAATACGCACCGCAGGCTTCCTCGTTGCGCAGATCAAAGCGATCGGTAATGACCTGCTCCTTGCCGTAGGTGCGGATGGTCTTTTGTCCCGACAGCATTTCCTCGGCAAAGCCGTTCAGCTCACCCAATTTGGCCGAACGCTTGCGGAACAGGGGGCGGATATGCGTGGATTTATACTTGGTAAAGATCAGAGAAATGGGTACCGTGATCACAAAGACCAGGATCAGCACGGGAGAGATGGTGAGCATCATGACCAGCGAGCCGATGACCGTGATCGAATTGGCGCAAATGGCCAGCACGTCGTTGGAAAGAGAGGCGTTGAGCGTGTCAATATCGTAGGAAAGTCGGCTGACGATCTCACCCGTCTGATGCGAATCGAAGAATCCGACAGGCAGGTCGGTCAAATGGTCAAAGACCTCCTTGCGCATGGTATACGTGATGCGCTGGGACAGATTGACCATAACGATAGACAAAAGATAGGACATGATGCCGGATGCAACATAGAATGCGATCAACAATCCGCAAAACAGAAATACGCGCTCAAAATCGACCTCGCCCGGGCCGACAATGGCATCGATCGCCTTGCCCGACAGCTTAGGCCCTGCCAACGCCAGCACGTTTGCCGACATCATCAAGGTAAACGCCAGCAAAACAAGTCCCGGATAGCGGAAAAGATAGCGGCAGATGCGCAACAGCGTGCGTCTGCGCTGCTTGGGTGTCATGGGAGTTTTTTCAACCTGTGGCTTACTCAAGCAAAGCACCTCCCATCTGCGAATCGCGGATCTCGCGGTATACGGGGCAAGACGCAAGCAGCTGCTCGTGGTTGCCCTTGCCGATCACTCTGCCCTCATCCAAAACAAGGATCAGATCGGCATGCATGACCGAGCTGACACGCTGTGCCACCACCACGGTGGTGGTATCGGAAAAATGCGTGCGCAGATCGCGGCGCAGAGCCGCATCGGTCTTATAGTCAAGCGCAGAGGAAGCATCGTCCAGAATCAGGATCTCGGGCTTGCCCGCAAGCGCTCTTGCAATCAGAAGTCTTTGCCGCTGACCGCCGGATACGTTGGTACCCTTGCTGGTCAGCTCATGCTCCACGCCCTCGGGGAACGCACGCACAAACTCCTCTGCCTGCGCCACGCGAAGCGCGAGCGCAAGATCCGCGTCCGTGATCTCGCGGCCGAAGCAGACGTTCTCCCTGACCGTATCGGCATATAAAAAGTCGTTTTGCATGGCCGTACCGAAATGCGCGCACAGCTCCTCGTGACGCATGGCGCGAATATTCTTCCCGCCCACGTAAATATTGCCCTTTTGTGCGTCGTAATTGCGCAAAAGCAGGCGCAAAAGCGTACTCTTGCCGCTGCCGGTTGCACCGATGATGCCCAAGGTTGCTCCGCGCGGCAGCGAGAACGAAATATCCTCCAGGTCGTTGATCTCGCCGTTATAAGAAAAGGACACGTTTTCAAATACGATGTGATCCTGCGTGGGCAGGGGCAGACAGCTCTCGTCGGGTACCATCTCCTCGTCAGCCGACATGACCGTTTCGATACGGTTGGCGGACGCAAGGCACTTGGTGGTCATGATAAAGATACGGTTGATGACGATCATAGCATTGGAGATCAGCGTGAAATACTGAATAAAGGAGATAATTCTTCCCTGCTTACTCAGATCAGCATCCACAAGGAACGCACCCACAAGCACCACAGCCACAAGTCCCGCGTTGAGCAGAATGGTGATCAAGGGGTTGGTCAGCGCCATAGTCAAGGCCGCCTTTTTTTCATTTTTGACCAAAGCGCGGTTGACGCGGTCAAATCTTGCGCGCTCGTACTCCTTTTTGGACAAGGCCTTGATCACGCGGATACCGCCGATATCCTCACGCACCACGCGTACCATGTCGTCCCCCGCCTTCTGGCTGGCGGAATACAGCGGCACACCGCGGCGCGAAATGAAAAATACCGAAAGGCCGATAAAGGGCAACAGGCATACCATGACCGTAGCCATACGCCAATCCAGAAAATACGACATGGTAATGCCGCCGATCAGAAGAATGGGCGCGCGCACACCGATACGCTGAATCATGCCCAAAAAGTGATGAATATTGTACGTATCCGAGGTCAATCTCGTTTCCAGCTCGGGGATGCCGAAGGTATCCGTCTGCTTGGGAGAAAGATGCATGGTCTTGGCAAACAGATCGTGCCGCACCTGCTGCGCCGCATTCTTCGCCACGCGCGCCGCCATGCGGTTGGCAATGATATTGAGCACCAATGCTGCCACAGCGCACAAAAGCATGACACCGCCCCAGACAAACACGGGCGTCAGGCTTCCGTCTGCCGCGTTTGCAGGCACGACCACGTCCAGCATGTGCGACAAAATATACGGCAGCGCAAGCTCGGCCAGCGTACCCGTTACCTTGATCATAAATCCTATCAGGAGAGAGATCCCGAACGGTTTTAAGTATTTAATGACAAGTTTCAAAGAGTCCCGCTCCTTTCAAACAAAAATATACATTAATTATATAATAAATTTCGCGCTTTGTCAATCTTTTCAATCGCTTTCTCACAATAAAAAAGCCGAGATTCTCTCGGCAAAGGGACAGCCCCGCCTTGTCACTGCAAGACGGGGCTATAGGATCAAACCGTACGGCTTGCCATAATGGTGCGCACGTCAACGGTCTTATTCAGCTTTTCAAGATGTGCGGGAACGTCAAACTCAGGGTTGGAAATATTGTCCTGCAGCTCAAGCAGCAGGTTCAGAATCTCAGCGTCCTGTGCAACGATCACACCGTCATTGGTAAAGTGAAGCTTTTCCTCGAGCATACGAAGCTGCTTCTTATACGGCTCAGCAGCAGGATCTGCCATGATGCAGGTAACCAGCTTTCTGAGCTTGAGCATCTGTCCCTTTGCATTCTGGAAGGTAGCATCCTGACCTGCTCTCTTAGCCTGGAACAGCCAAAGAATACCTACGACAATACCGACAGCCAGATAGCACGCAATATAGAAAGCCACATACTTTCCATAGCTCAACGGGAACAGCAAGGAATACACAAGCGACAGCGTCAGCGAGATCGGCACCATGGCGGCAGAAATGCAGGTTGCCACAACTCTGCGAGGATCGCCCTTGGAGAAAAACGCCAACACCGTGGTTGTTGCCTCGGCAATCACCACACCGATCAAGGAAATAAGGCACATAGTCCTTACAAAGAGATTTCCGAAAAAGAGAAAATACAAAACAACGGTAATGAGAATCAGCAAAACTCCGACAAAAAGACTAAGTGGAATTTTTTTCATGATGTCATCCTCCTTTATTCGACTTTGGTTCCGCAGTTAGCACAGAAGCGAGTGTTCGGGGACAGCTCTGCTCCGCAGCCGCTGCACTTCTTTATGATGGAGTAACCGCACTCGGGGCAGAACTTTGCATTCGCACCAAGCGCACTGCCGCACTGAGGACATACCATTGCGTGACATGCAGGGCATGCACTCTGACCGTCGGGAATATCAGCGCCGCACTGCTTGCATGCATTGATCTTTCTTCCGCAACCGGGGCAGAACTTGGTACCCTTTGCATAAGCGGTTCCGCAAGAGGAGCATTTCAGCACGGGAGAAGCAGCTTCCTGGGTATTCTTACCGCACTCGGGGCAGAATTTCAGGCTCTTACCGATCTGAGCATGGCAGAAGGGACACTCCTTGGTTTCCTCTTTAGTAGACATAACCTGTCCCATGTTGCCGGCAGCCTGTCCGACAGCACCGCCTACACCAAAGCCCATGCCAAGTCCCATGCCTGCGCCCATAACAGCACCTGCGGTGCCGTTGTTACCTGCTGCGGTATTGAGCGTATCGAAGGTTCTTTCCTGCTGATAGTTGTATCCCAGAATATCCATTTCAGCACGCTTGGAGAGTGCCAGCTTGAGCTGCTTGACAGCGGGATCGTTCTCGGGAACGTTGATATCGTTTACGTAGAACGAGATGATCTCGATACCGAAATCTTCAAAGTCCTTCTTGAACGACTCGCAAAGAGATACCGAGATTTCATCAAGGTGAGAGTTGATCTCAAGAATAGAGATCTTGGAAGCGACCAGGCAGTTCGAAATACGGTCCTTCACGCGCGTGATGTACAGGCCCTTGAAATAGTCTGTCATGGTCTTGGTGTTAAAGAAGGGCATCGTGCCTACCAGCTTGGTCAGGAAACGACGGGAATTCTCTACGCGCAGACCAAACTGACCGAAGGCTCTGAGCGGAACAAATACACCGTACTTGGGATCCTGTACCTGAATAGGCGTGGTGGTTCCCCATCTGATATCCAATGCAAACGCACGGTTAATAAACCAAACCTCTGCAGAGAAGGGAGATTTCTTTCCGAAAGGAAGGTTGATCAGCTTCTGCAGAACGGGAATGTTATCCGTGGAAAGGGTATATCTTCCGGGGCCGAAAACGTCAGCGATCTGGCCGTTCTTTACCAAAACCGCCTCCTGCGACTCGTTCACGATCAGCTGCGTCCAGGTAGCCAACTCGCTGTTCGGGTGCTTCCATGCAAAAATGCTTGCATCGGATGTAAACTTTAAGACTTCTGCAATTGCCATAATAATATTTCTCCTATTGTATCTTATTGTTAAGATTGCTCCCATTATATCACACATTATTATATATGTCAACAAAAAAATATTTTTTTTGAAATTTTTTTAAAAAAGTGTTGAATTTTTTGTTTTTATGTTGTATAATGAAATCGCATAAACAAATCACAATCTTTAAAGGAGTGTTATATTATGAGCAATTTGTGTCCTCAGTGCGGTGCTCCTGCAGAGGCTAATGCAGCCAAGTGTGTATATTGCGGTGCCTCTATTATTACTCAGCAGACCGTACAGCCCCAGGTTCAGACCCAGGCACAGCCCCAGGTTATCGTAGTTCAGCAGGCTCCTGCTGATCCCCATCCCGAAAGAAAGAACTGGCCTGTAAAGAGCAAGATCGCTGCTGCTCTTCTCGCTTTCTTCCTTGGCGGTATCGGCGTCCACAAGTTCTACCTTGGCAAGGTTGGCTCCGGTATTCTGTACCTTCTCTTCTGCTGGACCGGTATTCCCGCCATCTTCGCATTGATCGATGGTATCGTATATCTTTGCTCCAGCGACGAAAACTTCATGATCAAGCACAAGTGCCGTCTGCAGTAATCGTTTAAAACCGAAAGTAAACAGGGGAGAGTCGTTCTCCCCTTTTACTTTTTATTTTTTTGCCCTTTTGCTCAATGTGAATATCAAACCGAAAAGGAGTGCCGAAGCACGCCTTTTTGGTATATATAAGGTACATATTTTTGATTATTCGTACAGCTTACCCATCTTTTCAAGTCTTTCGAACTTCGCTGCTGCAGCCTTTTCAGCCTTGTCAAACAGCATTGCAGCTCTTTCGGGGTTAGCCTGCGCCAGACGAGCGTAACGAACCTCGGACTTGATAAAGTCAACGTAGCTTGCAGTGGGAGCCTTGCAGTCGATGCTCAGTTTGTTGGACTCCAGAGTGGGGTTGTAGCGGAAGGTCTGCCAGTAGCCTGCCTCAACAGCCTTCTTCATCTCGAGCTGGCAGTTCTGCATGCCGCCCTTGACACCGTGCATCTCACAAGGAGCGTAACCGATGATGAGCGAAGGACCGTTGTAAGCCTCAGCCTCAGTCAGAGCCTTGAGCAGCTGGTTCATATCGTAGCCCATGGAAACCTGTGCGACGTATACGTAACCGTAGGACATAGCGATCTCTGCAAGGTTCTTCTTGCCGATT
>JAZUSJ010000111.1:0-4435 GCA_045606685.1 Eubacteriales bacterium | reverse complement strand
AGCAACTCCTTGGCTCACAGAACGACATGGCTACGATCCGACTTGTCAGCGTGGTCAATTCCACTCTGGAATATAACGGCATGACCTACAGCGTCATCGAGATCATCATGGTCTTCCCGAACTCGCCTGCAGAGCGTGCGGGCATCCGTCCGGGCGATATGGTCATCACGGTCAAGCATGAGGGAACCGAGTATTCGGTCAGCCAGATCGGCTATACCGCAGCACTCAACTATCTGCGCGGTGTTTCCGGCACCAAGGCAGAGTTTACCGTTATGCGCAAGAGCGGCGCGGAGTACAGTCCCATTGAGTATTCGGTAACGAGAGAAGCCTACGTCAGCGCTTCGATCACCTCCCGCGTCAGCGAAACCGATCCCGACGTCGGTATCGTCACGCTCTTGCAGTTTGACCTGACCACTCCCACGCAGTTCGAGGCTGCCGTGGATGAGCTGAAGGGCAAGGGCTGCACCAAATTCGTCTTTGACGTGCGCAACAACCCCGGCGGAGATCTGGAATCGATCAAGGCTGTGCTGAGCTTCTTCCTTGCAGAAAAGGATCTGATCGTCAGCACCAAGGATAAAAACGGTGCGGAGGAGTTTGATTACGTGCAGGTCGTCAAGCATCAGGACAAGGCTTATGCAGGCTGTGACGTGACCAAGGAGGACATCGGCAAGTATGCCAACCTGCCCTTTACCGTGCTGACAAACGGCAATACCGCAAGTGCTGCCGAGCTGTTTACGGCCACCGTGCGTGATTACAAGCTGGGCACCATCATAGGACAGACCACCTACGGAAAGGGATGCATGCAATCCATCTTTTCCCTGAAATATTACGGTGTGGAGGGCGGCCTCAAGCTGACCACCAAAATGTATTTTCCTGCAAGCGGACAGGGGTATCACGGTGTGGGTATCACACCCGATATCAGCGTGGAGCTGAGCCCGGAGGCGCAGGAATATAACCTGTACGTTTTGCCCGAGGCGCTGGATAACCAGCTGCAGGCGGCGATCGATCACATGAAATAAATTATTGCTATATAAGGAGAATTGTCATGGCAGCAAAGGAAAAAACTTTGTATACCCAGGAAGGGTACGACGAACTGGAAAAGGAACTGAAATATCTCAGAGTTACCCGCAGAGAAGAGATCAAGGAAGCGATCGCCGTAGCACGCGGATTTGGTGACCTCTCCGAGAACTCCGAGTACGACGAGGCAAGAAACGAGCAGGCAAAGGTCGAAGCACGCATCAAGGAGCTGGAAATGCTTCTGGAGAATGCGGAGATCATTGACGAGTCGAGCATTGATGCAGGCGTTGTCAGCCTTGGCTCTACCGTAAAGGTTTACGATGTGGAGTGGGATGAGGAGCTGACGTATGAGATCGTTGGTTCTAACGAGGCAGACGCACTTAACCACCGCATTTCCGATCAGTCGCCCATCGGCAGCGCAATGATGGGTAAGCACGCAGGTGATACCGTCGAGGTACAGGCACCCAACGGCCTGCTGCATTTCAAGGTTTTGCACGTAGAGAGAACCAAGTAAAATAACGACTGCAAAAACGGATTTGCCGCACAGAGGCAGGTCCGTTTTGCCATAAAGAAGGGTTTTTGATATGAACGAACGAGATAATGAAAAATTGAACAGCACCGAGATCGTGACGGAAAACCGCGCATTCAACAAGCTGCAGAATTTTTGGTATCATAATAAATGGACTGTGATCGTCGTGACGTTTTTTGTGTGCGTGATACTTGTCTGCACCGTACAGATGCTTGGCAAGGAAAAATACGATACGACCGTACTGTACGGTACGACAGTACATATGGATGCCGAGCAAAGAGCCGCATTTTTATCGGCTGTGCAAAGCGTGCTGCCCGAGGATTACGATAAGGACGGCAAGAAATCGGTGGGATTGGTGGATTACCAGATCTTTTCCGAGGACGAGCTGTACGTAGAGATCGAAACCGAGATCGACGGCGTGCAAACCACGCTCAAAAAGGAGCAGGTTGCGGCTTACTGGAACAACGAGCAGTTTTCGGGTATGCAGGATGCGATCAAAACAGGAGAGTATTCGCTGTGCTTTGCAAGCCCTTACGTGTATGAAACGCTGCTCAAGGGATACGTGGCGGACGGCAAGGCCATGTGCTTGGGAGAAACCGATTTTTACCGCTATAACGAGGCGGTGAAGGTACTTCCCGAGGATACCGTGATCTGCCTGCTTACTCAGTTTGCCGTGGGTGCGAGCAGCAAGGATGACGCATATGCGCGCTCGTCTGCGTTATACGACGCGATCCTTGCCTACGACGTGCAGGAATAAGAAAAAACGGCCCATGAGGCTGCGGAACAAGAAAAAACAGCAGGAATTTGTTCGGTTTTGAGCAGATTCCTGCTGCTTTTGGTTGTTTATTGATCCCATCTGCCGCACTTCTTGCATGAACGGAAAAAATTTTGCGCAGAATAATTGCCAAGGTAAAGATTTGTTCATACAACTTTAATGAAATCCTGCAACACGGTTGTTATAATGATATGTGTCGAGATTTGTCAAATTCCGTCAAAGGAGGGTGAAGATGAAAAAACTGATCAAATTGGTCACCGGGCGTTTCGTGTGGATCAGCCTGGCGATCATATTGCAGCTTGGCTGGACGTTTACCATATTATATTTTTTGAGCGCACATTATGCACCCATGTCAGCATTTCTGACGCTTTGCTCCTTGCTGATGTTGATCCCCGTTCTCGAAAGGCCTGCCACACCCGAGGTCAAAATGGCCTGGGCCATCCCGATTCTGCTCTTTCCCGTGTTTGGCGGCATCCTGTATCTGATGTCGGGTGCTTCGCGTCCGCGCAGAAGAATGCGCCGTGCATTGGCGGAGAATATGGAGCTTGGACGAAAATATTTGCCAAGCGGAGAGGAGGCCATTGCCGATATCCGCGCACGCTGCGCTGCCGATGCAGGGCAGTTTGTATACCTGAGGGAGCAGGGATATCCTTGCTTTGTGGGTGATCGATCGGATTTTTATAAGAGCGGTGAGCAGGCCTTTCCCGACATGCTGGCTGCACTGGAATCTGCCGAGAAATATATATTTATAGAGTATTTCATCATCAATCACGGCCTTATGTGGAGCGAGATCCTGCAGATCCTTGAGCGCAAGGTGGCACAGGGTGTCGAGGTCAGGATCATTTACGACGACGTGGGCAGCATGCGCGGTCTGCCGCACGCATACGATAAAACACTCAAAAAAATGGGCATACAATGCGTGCGCTTTAATCCCTACCGCCCCGTGTATTCCATGATCATGAACAATCGCGATCACCGCAAATTTCTGATCGTGGACGGCAAGGTTGGCTTTACGGGCGGTATCAATATCGCGGACGAATACATCAATAAGGAGCAAAGATTCGGCTACTGGAAGGACAATGCCGTGCGCATCAATGGCGATGCCGTGCGCGGTATGACGCTGTCCTTTTTGCAGATGTGGAATTCCTGCTGTGCAAAGGGCGAGCAGGTGGACCCCGGTGCATATCTTACCCCCATGAGCGACCGACGCGTGGGGCAGGCGTACGTGATCCCGTATGCAGATGCGCCCGTTGACTCGGAATACCTTGCCGAGAACGTCTATCTCAATATCATCAACAACGCAACCAAGTATCTGTATATCGCCACCCCTTATCTGATCATCGATTCACAAATGCTCTCGGCCTTGTCACTTGCCGCCAAGCGCGGTGTGGACGTGCGCATCATTCTGCCCGAGATCCCGGATAAAAAAGTGGTCAATCAGGTCACAAAATCGCATTATGCCGTGCTTTTGGAGAGCGGGATCAAGATCTATCAGTATACCCCGGGCTTTATCCATGAAAAATGCGTGCTGTGCGATGATAAGATCGCCACGGTGGGAACCGTCAACCTGGATTACCGCAGCCTGTACCTGCATTACGAAAACGGCTGCATATTCTACGGTGGCGATATCATTGACCGGATCCGCGAAAATATGCAAGAAAACATTGCAGCCGGCCACCGCATTGAGCATGTCAATAAGCGACAAGGACTGTTGATCTCGCGTATTTATTATGCGGTCATCCGCCTGCTGGCACCCGTCATGTAAAATAGGAAAACCCTTGCTTGCACAAGGGTTTTCTTCATTTTGTCTGTAGGGAACGGCGCCTCGACATACCGTTCTTGACCGCAGAGCATTAAAACACGCTCTCGATCACCTTTGCTGCCGATGCAGGGGAATACCGCCAGCGACTGATGTGGTCAACATGCTCGGTATCGATAAAGTATTTCAAGTCCGTGCGTGCCGCCTCACCGCGGTATGCGTCGATCAGCACCAGCTTGATCTTCATGCGCTCGGGCTGAATGCTTTTTATGTAAACGCCCGTGTAGCGACCGATGCATGCCTGCAGGCGCGCAACGGTATCTGCGTCCGCGTCGGGGCGCAGCTCGGCAAGCCC
>JAZUSJ010000110.1:0-2588 GCA_045606685.1 Eubacteriales bacterium | reverse complement strand
GCGGGGAGGCTTTGTGTCGGGCAACCGCGAGCAAAACGGATGAGAAGCCTGCCCCGATCGGATAAATAGACAAAACAGACGCGTAAATGAGCCTCCCCGCGGGGGAGGGGGACCGCGGAGCGAGCATGCGAGCGGGCGGTGGCAGGGGTTCCCATACGGACGCTCCTTCATCAAGAGCAATATGCGAAATGCGAGGTGCGAGTGTCACATACGGTTGACAAATCAAAAATCATGATGTATAATTAAAATGATATATTATGCAAGGTTGAGGGATGGATATGATTACGGATACCATAGCGGCGATCAGCACGCCGTACGGCAAGGGAGGCGTTGCGCTCATCCGCGTCAGCGGAGAGAGAGCGGTGGAGATTGCCGCGCGAGTGTTTTTGCCTATGAGCGGCAAAAATCTTGCGGCGCTGGATGCCAACCATATGACCTACGGGCGCATCGTGGATGCCGCGGACGGGAGTGTTCCCATCGACGACGGCATGGCGGTGGTGTTCCGCGCACCGCACTCGTTTACGGGTGAGGACACGGTGGAGATCACCTGTCACGGCGGTATTCTGGTCACGCAGAGCGTACTGACCTGCCTGCTTGCCGCAGGCGCAAGACCTGCCGAGGCGGGCGAGTTTACCAAGCGCGCGTTTATCAACGGGAAGCTGGGGCTTTCGGCAGCCGAGGCGCTGGGAAATTTGCTGGAGGCGGGCACGCGCGAGCAGATGCTACTTTCGGGCGCAGGCATGCGCGGCGGACTGAGCAAGAAAACCAATGAAATATACGAGAGTCTTTGCATGGTGCTTTCCAGCATTTTTGCACGCATCGATTATCCGGACGAGGATCTGGCGGATATGAGCCGCGAGCAGATGCGGCAGTCGCTGATCGCGGCACGGCAAAGGACGCAGGCCCTGATCGACACCTACCGCACGGGACACGCGGTGGCCGAGGGCATTCCCACGGTCATCTGCGGACGCGCCAACAGCGGAAAAAGCTCGCTTTACAATCGCATCGTGGGCAGAGAAGCGGCCATTGTGACCGATATTGCAGGCACGACTCGTGATGTGCTGAGCGAAACGGCGGCCATCGGACGCGTGACGGTCAGACTGCACGACACGGCAGGACTGCGCGAGTCGGACGACGTGGTGGAGCAGATTGGTGTGCAAAGGGCGCTTTCGCACCTGGAGAGTGCCGAGCTGGTGCTGGCGGTGTTTGACGCTTGCGTTGCCTTGACCGTTGAGGATGATGACCTTTTGGAAAAGCTTGCGAGCCACGGCGGCTGCGTGATCGGTGTGATCAACAAGACAGATGCCGCAAGCCCCGAGCAGGTGCATGCGCTGACCGAGCGGTTGCGTGGGTGCGTGTCCTGCACGGTTTGCCTGTCCGCCAAAACGGGGGAGGGCTTTGACGCCTTGATCCGAACGGTGGATGAGCAATTCATCGACGGTGCGATCGACCTTTCGCACGATGCCGTGGTGGCAAACGCGCGCCAGCATGCAGCCCTTTTGCTGTGTGCCGAGAGGATCGGACAGGCCGTTGCAGCCATTGATATGGGGCTTCCCTTTGACCTTTGCTGCGCTGACGTGGAGCAGGCGGCGGCTGCCGTGGCCGAGGTGGACGGCAGAGAAGTGTCCGAGGACGTCGTCGCGGGAATCTTTGCACATTTTTGCGTAGGAAAATAAAAATAAAAATATACAGGAGATGCGTTATGAATCAACAAACTGATCCCAAGTACCAAGCGTTATTTACGCCCTGGAAGATTGGCAACATCGAGATCAAAAACCGCATTGTGATGTGTCCCATGGGTGGCACGTCGCTGTTTGGCTGGTTTGAGCTGACAGGCTGCCATTTCGACAAGGAAGCAGCAAAGCTGTTTTTGGAAAGAGCCGACAACAACGTCGGCCTGATCATCCCCGGCATCGCGCCCGTGCGTGATACCTTCTGGGGCAAGTGGCTGTGGCAGAATCCCAAGATGTTCGAGGATCTCAAGGAGTTCATGGAAGAGATCCACAAGTCGGGCGCAAAGCTGTTTATCCAGCTGACCGCAGGCATGGGACGCTCCTGGGCCATCACCGATCTTGTCGCTCCCTTGCACAAGAACAAGCTGACGCGCACGCTGATCAAGCCCATTCTGGACACCAGTCACGAGCTTGCCAGCCCCAGCCCTCAGCCGTCGAGATGGGCGCACGATATTATCTGCCCCGAGATCACGGTTGAGCAGATCCACGAGATCATCGAGGCCTTTGCCAAGACCGCAAAGCTTTGCAAGGAGGCAGGCGTGGACGGCGTGGAGGTACACGCAGTACACGAGGGCTATCTGCTGGACCAGTTCTCTATGGAATTTTTCAATAAGCGTACCGACGAATACGGCGGCAGCTTTGAGAATCGCTACCGTTTCGCAGCCGAGATCGTCAAGGCGATCAAGGAAAAATGCGGTGCGGATTATCCCGTCTCTCTGCGTTACTCGGTTGAATCCAAGATGAAGGGCTTTTGCGAGGGTGCAATGCCGGGCGAGGACTACGTTGAGGTAGGCCGCACCATGGAAGAGAGCGAAAAGGCAGTCAAGTTCCTGCAGGAGGCAGGCTACGATATGC
>JAZUSJ010000109.1:0-14447 GCA_045606685.1 Eubacteriales bacterium | reverse complement strand
TTCGACTACGAAAACATCCACCCGGGATGTTTTCTCCGCTCAGGATGACACGAGGGGGCGCACTTCTCGGCTCAAGGTGTCAAAAGTGCATCCACCCACAAATCGTTTTTTCGCTTATTCCTCAGCCCCATCGGGCTGTCTTTTGCTTTATGCATGCAGGGATGGCGCTCACGACATCCCGTCGGTATCACTTCCTTACTTGATCTCGGACTGAAATGCGACCGCCTTGCCGAGAATATGGATTTCGTCAAGCTCAGGCCCCATGAAGACCAGAGGCTCATATCTGGGATTTTCGGGCGTTAAGATCAGCTTGGATTTTTCGGGGTAGTAGTACACGCGCTTGAGCGTGGCTTCGTCCTCAATGACCACGGCTGCGATCTCACCGTTTGCAACCATGTCGCTCTTTTTGATAAAAACGATATCCCCGTCCTGAATACGCGCACCGATCATACTGTCGCCCTTGGCACGCAGGCAAAAATCCGCATCCAGATTGGTGCCGGACATGACAAAGCTGTCATGCTCCTCGTCGGTCAGAATCGGCTTGCCGCAAGCGATCTCACCCAGCACGGGAATGCGGCGGCGCTCGATGGGAAAAATATCGGGATAATCGGGAATGACGCTTGCCTTGCGCTCCATGGGGACGTCATATCCCTCCAGCCAAAGGTCGGAAACCTCCAGCGCGTGCGCCAGCTTGTGCATGGCGTCTGCCTTGGGGATGTAAATGCCGTTGGTATATTGGCTGATCCTTGCTTTGGAAAGGCCTGTCAGACGGGCAAGCTCTACGGCGCGCATGCCGCGTGCGTCCATGGCCAGGCGAAGTCGGTCGGTAAAGGTGGTGATAAGCTCCATAGGGGGCCTCCTTTTATCGTGTTGCTTTTATTATAAATGAGAGTTTAGCAAATGTCAAGTGGTTACGCGAAAAAAGTTAAGGAAAATTTATCAAACGGGGGTTGACTTTTGCTTATACGTGTGATATACTCATGACAGTTAAGCAAAATAAACCACTCGGACAACCGATGCTTGGCGGTCGGTTTTTATTTTGAGCATGGAAGTTAAGCAACCTAAACGAACAAAAAGGAGGAATGTTTATGCCGATTGCGGGGACTTGCCCCTATTTTCAAAGAGAGAAGGGTGACGGTTACACCTATTGCGAATGTGCGCGTTTTCGTTTTCCGGACAAGGAGGCGCGGCGCGATATCGTTTACAAGTATTGCGCACATCCGGACGGATATGAGAATTGCGTGATCAAGCAAACCATGGATCATTTTTATGAAAGGAAATATAGCTGTGCAGAAACACAAAAACGAAAAATTGCAGGATGACGGAAAGCTTGCCTATATGATCGCCTGGCGCGACAAGCGAATTGCCGCCTTGGAGGATCTTTTGCGGGCGCAGACCGAGGCAGATGCCGTGTATGCGGCCTACATCGTATATCTTTTGGAAAGGTGCGGAACAGACTGCGAGGGCGGCTGTGAGATACACGTTCCCAAGCAGGATATACGCAGCGTTTGCGGCAAGTACGCGGTAGAGGCAAAGGATGACGAGAACGATTTTATCATCACGCTGACCAAGCAAGGAGAGAGCCATGGGGCGGGAAGTTGCGAAGTGGCTGACGCCTGAAAATCTGACGCTTTTGCGCGGTATGGCCTGCGTGGACAAGAGCTGTGAGCAGATCGCGGCTTGCATGGGGGTGTCGCTTTCCACGCTGCGCCGCTGGCAAAAGCGGTATCCCGAGATCGCGGCTGCGTTGTCGTTTGGCAAGGATAATGCGGATTATGCCGTCATGGAGGCCTTGCACCGCAAGGCGGTGGGATATACCACACCGGTCAAGAAGACCTATAAGGTCAAGCACACCGAGTTTGATCCTGATTCGGGCAAAAAGGTGCTGGAATACGAGGAGCTGCAGACCGGCATTGACGAAACGCACGTGCCTGCGGACACGCGGGCAGAGATCTTCTGGCTGCAGAACAGGCGCGGTGAGGAATGGGGCCAGGGCAAGGCAGAGCCCGAGAGCGAGAGTGGCGGTGTGATCGAGCTGCCGCCCGTCATGCCGCCCGATATGCCGGACGACGACACGTGAGCGAGCGTGTGATCTGGACGCCGCAGCCAAGGCAGGCGGCATTCATGGAGAGATTTGAGGACGAGGCCTTGTACGGCGGTGCTGCGGGAGGCGGGAAATCCGATTGCGCCTTGGCAGAATCCTTGCGGCAGGTACATATTCCGTATTACCGCGGACTGATCCTGCGCAAGACCTATCCGCAGCTCTCCGAGCTGACCGACCGTTCCGCGGAGCTGTTCCGCGCGGCCTATCCGCGTGCAAAATACAACGATTCCAAGCACGTCTGGGTGTTTCCCTCAGGTGCGAAGATCTATTTCGGCTCGCTGCAGCATACCGATGATCGGTTGAATTATCAGGGAAAACGGTACGATTTTATCGACTTTGACGAGCTGACGCAGTTTACCTGGGACGAATATTCTTACCTGTTTTCCAGAAACCGCCCCAACGGCCCGGGGACGCGCTGCTATATGCGTGCGCAGGCAAATCCGGGCGGTGTGGGACACGGCTGGGTAAAGCAACGCTTCATCACACCGGCAAAGCCCATGACAACCATCTGGGAAAAGCATCTTGTGCGCATGCCGGACGGCCTTGAGCAGGTACGTTGGCGCTCCCGCATTTTCGTGCCGTCCACCGTGTTTGATAACAAGATCCTGCTGCAAAACGATCCCGGATATCTGACGCGTCTTGCCGCCTTGCCCGAAAAGGAGCGCAGAGCGCTTTTGTACGGGGATTGGGATTGCTTTGCGGGGCAGGTATTTACCGAGTGGCGCAACGATCCCGAGCATTACCGCGACCGCATCGGCACGCATGTGATCGAGCCGTTTGCCATTCCGCAATCCTGGCGCGTGTGCCGCGGCTTTGACTGGGGGTATTCCAGACCGTTTTCGGTTGGCTGGTATGCCTTTGACCACGACGGCCGCATGTACCGCATCCGCGAGCTTTACGGCTGCAGCGGCAGCCCCAACGAGGGCATGCGCTGGGGGGCAGAGCTGCTGGCGCGGCGCATCCGCGAGATCGAGGCGGACGATCCCAATCTGCGCGGCCGCTATATCACGGGCGTGGCCGATCCCGCCATTCGTCAGAAAAACGGCGGTGAGAGCATTGCCGAGCTGATGGAGCGCGAGGGCGTTTATTGGGACAAGGCGGACAATTCGCGCATCGCAGGCAAGGCGCAGATGCACGCAAGACTTGCGTTTGACGCATCGGGAATTCCCATGTTTTACGTATTCTCAAGTTGTACGCACTTTATCCGCACCTTTCCCGAACTGGTCTACGACTCTGCCGACGTGGAGGATATTGACAGCGACGGAGAGGATCATATATACGACGAATGCCGCTACGTTGCCATGGCGCATCCCATCATCAAGGCCAAAAGGCCTGCGGCTGCGGCAGCGTACACATACGATCCATTGAAATCATAAAGGAGAATTTATGCAAATCAAAGATATTTTTAAGAAAAGGGAGCAGGAAAAGCTCCCGATCACCGAACAGGAGATCGCCAAGGCGGCGCGGATCCTGCGCGACTGGCGCGCGGCCAAGCGTCCTCTGGATTCCAGACTGCAAAGCGATGAGATGTACTGGCAAGGCAGATACGGAAGCAGCGCGCCTGCCGAGGTGCGCGATCTCGGATGCTCGGCCTGGATGTTCAACAGCATTGCCAACCGTCATGCGGACATGATGGATCATCTGCCCGTATGCACCTGCCTGCCCCGTGAGAAGGGGGACGAGCAGGAGGCCAAAATGCTCTCGCAGATCATTCCGGTCATTCTGGATCGCTGCGATTTTGAGTCCGTGTATTCGGACAATATGTGGTATAAGCTCAAGCACGGTGTCAGCGCATACGGTGTTTTCTGGAACAACCGTCTGGAAAACGGCTTTGGCGATATTGACGTGCGCCGCGTGGACGTGCAGAATCTTTACTGGGAGCCGGGCGTCAAAAACCTGCAGGACAGCAAGCATTTGTTCATTCTGGCCGAGCAGGATACCGAATGGCTGGAGCAGACCTACCCCGCATTTTTTGAGCGTAATGTGCGCCGCGCAGATCCCGAGGGCATCTTTTTCGGCAGTGAGCAGGGAAAGACGCTTGTGGTGGATTGGTACTATAAAAAGAACGTGGACGGACGCGACCTGCTGCACTATTGCAAGTTTGCGGACGGTGTGGTGCTTTACGCATCAGAAAACGATCCCGCATGCAGCGAGACAGGCTGGTACGATCACGGCATGTATCCCGTGGTACTGGACGTGATGTATCCCGAGGAGGGGACGTGCTACGGCTTTGGCATGATTGCCGTTGCCAAGCAGCCGCAGATCTACATTGACCGCCTGGATGCCAACTTTATGGAATATGCCGATTGGGCCAGCAAGGTGCGCTTTTGGGCCAAAAAGAGTCTTGGTGTCAATCAGGAGGACTTTATGGATCTGGAGCAGCGCATTGTGGAGGTCGAGGGTGACATTGAAGAGGAAAAGCTGCAGCAGATCCGCATCGGCAGCTTTGACCAGGGGCTGCTGACGCTCAAAAAGCTCAAGATCGACGAGCTAAAGGAAACCACGGGCAACCGTGATGTTTCGCAAGGCTCGCTCTCGGGCGGTATTACCGCAGCAACCGCCATCAAGGCGCTGCAGGAGGCGGGCAACAAGAACGCACGTGACGTCATTGCGGCCTCCAACCGCGCCTATATCGGTGTGGTGCAGCTGATCATTGAGCTGATCCGTCAGTTTTATACCGAGGTGCGAACCTTCCGCGTTACGGGCGAGGACGGACACGCGTACCTGCAGTACGGCAACAGCGGGATCTGCGAGCGAGAGGTGCATCACGACAACGGTGCGGTTTATATGCGCAAGCCGGTATTTGATATTGCGGTCAGGGCGCGTGTGGCCAATCCGCTTTCGCAGGAGGCTGCCAACGAGTTTGCCTTGTCGCTTTACGAAAAGGGTGCGTTTTTACCCGAGCACAGAGAGCAGACGCTGATGATGCTGGAGATGATGGATTTCGAGGGCATCGGCAGAGTCAAGCAGATGGTCAGAGAGGGGAGCGCGCTATGATCGAGGCAAGCGCATATCGAAACGCACAGGGCTATTGCTTGGAGGTGGTCGGCCACGCGGGATACGCTGCGGGCGATGACATCGTCTGTGCGGCGGTGTCCGCGCTGGTGGACGCGCTGGCGGCATACCTGGAGGAATACGACGACTGTACTGCTGAGGCGGATCTTGCGGACGGCTACGCCATGATCACGCTGTCCGAGCGCAACGCGGCCTTTGATATGGCTGCGTGCGGCCTTGCGGCCATTGCGGATCAATACCCGAATTACGTGACAATGAGAAATTCTTATATATAAGACGCATGTACGGCAAATGGGCCGTAAGAAAGGAAAAAACAGATGAATTCGGTCGAACAAACACAAAATCCCATGCCTGACGACGGGAGCATGGTGCCAAAAGAGAGTGGCAAAACGGGCGAAAATTTGCAAACCGGCTCTGACGCCGAGAGCCGCGAGGATGCAAAGAGCGAATGGGAGCAGATCATTCATTCTCCCAAATTTCACGCGCTTTACACCGAGCATATCTCTGACATTGTAAGAAAGCGATTGAAGTCGGAGCGCGCAAGCAGCGAGCTTTTGGAGCGTGCGGCAGGGCTTTTGGGATTGGATGATCCCGTGCAGCTGCCTGCAAAGATCTCCGAGCTGCTGACTCCCGTGCAAAGAGATTGGCAAAGTGAGGAGGCTGCCGTGCGGGAAAAATATCCGGAATTTGACCTGCAAAGGGATAGCCAAAGCCCTTTCTTTGCAAAGCTTTTGCAAGGCTTTGCCGCAAGCCCCGAGATCACGCTGACAAACCTTTACGAGCTTTCCCATCTGGATAGCCTGAAGGCCTCTGCCGCCAAAGATGCAGCGGCAGAAACCGCCTCGCAGCTGCTTGGCGCTGTACAGCTCCGTCATGCAAGACCGCATGAGAACGGACTGGATACTGCCACTGCTTTTGGTGCGGGGCGAGCAGCTCACCTGACGCGTGCGCAGCGAGCCGTGCTTGCCGAGCGCGCGGCAAAGGGGGAACACATCACATTTTAAGAAAGGAAATTATTATGAATCACAAGAATTTTGATCTGCAGAGATTTTCTGCAGGCACCAACGTTATGAGCACCGAGGGCAACACCAATACCGCTACCGGTGCAACCACCGCTTACACCGTAGGAATGGGGCTTTCTGAGGAGATGAAGACCTACTATTCCGATTATCTGATCGACAACGCAGAGCCTGCGCTGGTACACGACATGTTTGCGCAGAAGCACACCATTCCGCAGGGCGGCGGCAAGACCGTGCAGTTCCGCCGTTATAATCCGTTGCCCAAGCTGACCGAGCCTATCAAGGAGGGTGTGACACCCGCAGGCCAGAGCATCAGCATGGAGGTGCTGGAGGCAACCGTTGCCCAGTACGGCGGCTACGTGGAGCTGACCGATCTTCTTATCCTGACCGCCATTGACAACAACCTTTGCATGGCAACCAAGCTGCTTGGCTCTCAGGCAGGCAGAACGCTGGATACCATCACCCGTGAGGTGCTGGCAGGCGGTACCAACGTGCAGTACGGTGAGAACGCCGTTCCCGCAAGATATCTGCTGGTTGGCGGCAAGGAGAGCGGCAACCACTATCTGTCCGTGGACGCTGTGCGTCGTGCCGTTCGCTTCCTCAAGAATCAGAACGCAGAGAAGATCAAGGGCTCTTACATTGCCATCGTGCATCCCGACTGCGCGTACGACCTGATGAGCGATCCCAACTGGAAGACGCCCAATCAGTATGCCGATCCCTCCAATATTATGGAGGGTGAGATCGGTAAGATCGAGGGTGTGCGCTTTATCGAATCCAGTGAGGCCAAGGTCTTCCACGCAGAGGATCTGGCAAGCAACGCCCGTATCCTGAAGGTCAACAGCAGCGCAGGCTACAACGCAGCACACGAGATCGCATTTGACGGCGGCAGCGTCCCCGCAGGCGAACTGGTCGGCAGATACGTGCTGATCGGCGGTACGCGCGCTTATGTTGGCGAGAATACCGGCAGCTCCATGACGCTGTATACCGACAGCACCAAGAGCACCAATGCATCGGTGACCTGCCAGGACAACGATCCGATCTATCCCGGTGAGGCGGGCGCAGAGGGACGTGACGTATACGCGACCATGGTATTCGGTGAGAACGCGTACGGCACGACCGAGATCACCGGCGGCGGCCTTGAGCTGATCGTCAAGCAGCTTGGCAGCGCAGGCACCTCGGATCCTCTCAACCAGCGCGCAACCGTGGGCTGGAAGGCAACCAAGGTCACTGCCCGTCTGGTCGAGGCGTTCATGGTCAGAATTGAAACTGCCTCTACCTTCAACGACGAAGACTAAGAGATAAAAGAAAGGAGCCGGTATGGAAAAACAGACCGCTGATCAGGCTTATTTGGAGGAATACATTGCCATTAAGCTGTTTAAGGATAACGACCGCTACAAGGATGACGTTTACGTAGCGATCAATGGCAAAAACTGCGTCATCAAAAGGGGTGAATGGGTAAAGATCAAGCGAAAATTCGCCCTTGTGCTGGATCAGTCCGAGATCCAGGACACCAAGGCTGCGCAGCTGATGCAGGCAGAGCAGAACCGCTTTGTGGGACAGAGCAGGGGGGTAGGCTGATATGGCACGTGCGGTGATCGGCAACAAGGGACTTGAGAGTGCTGTGCGCGCAGCCTCTGTGGGCGAGTCTGTGATCCTGCTGGCTCGCAGCTATGACAAGCTGGTGCGGGATCTTGAATACGTACTCTCTCACCTTTCCGAGGAGAACATGCAGCCTGCATTTATGAAAAAGCTTGAAGAGAGGGATCCTTGATGTTACCCGAGCTTGAAAGATCCAAAACCTACAAGCAGACAGACAACGATTTTACGTCCGGGCTGTGGCACCGGCCCGGACGGCGGCAAAACACGTATTATGCGGGAGAGAATATGAGTGGGGAAGCATACCCCGCGCTTTCCTCCCGCCCGCCCAGGCGGACCTGGCTCAGGCTTTCGGACGGCGTGCAGGGAATGTTTTGCTCAAACGATTTGTATCTGGCGTGTGACGGTGAGCTGATGCGTGCGCTGTCCGAGAACAGAGTAGAGGTGCTGGGAAATATCAACACCAAACCAAAGGTATTTGCCATGCTGGGCAACGATCTGCTTGTGTTGCCCGATTTCAAGGTGTACAACACCAAAACACAGCTGCTTAAATCAAGATACGTGCGCCTGACGCTGGCAAACGTGGTCGTACAAAACGAGAACTACGTGGACGAGGACGGTATAGCACGCGCCAAAAAATTCAATACGCTGCATTGTGTGGATTTCAATTTCCGTGATTATTTTTCTCCGGGCGACGGGATCATGCTTGCAGGGACGGCCTCCAACGACGGTTTCTATACCATTCGCAGTGTGGAAGAATTTGATCTGCGCTTTGATGAGAATTCCTTTGCGGCAGAGGATATTGAGTTGTGTACGATCACGGTCACGGGCCCCAATCTGGAGGGGGCTTGCACCTGTGAGGACAGAATCTGGGGATACCGCGGCAACACCATTTATGCCAGCGCTCCGGGGCAAATCAGCAACTGGTTTCGCTATGACGGGGACGAGCAGAGCAGTTATATGCAAAATGTGCCGAACAGCACCGCGTTTACGGGATGCGTGATGCACCAGGGACATCCTGTATTTTTCACAGACGGCAGCATGGCGGAGATCTTTGGGGACAGCCCTGCCAACTTTTCTATCGTGCAGACCTGCCTTTCGGGCGTGATGAGCGGCAGCGGTGCGTCGCTTTGCTCGGTGGGCGGAGAGATGCTGTATCTTTCGCGCAACGGTGTGGTGCGCTGCAGCGGCAGCACGGCGACCGTGATCTCCGAATCTCTCGGGCTTCGCCTGCACGATGGCATTGCCACCACGGACGGCAGACGCTACTATCTGAGTGCGGTCAATGAGCAGGACGTGCGTGCGCTTTATATATACGATACTGTCACAGGGGCGTGGCACGCAGAGGATGGCAGCAAGATCAGCTATCTTGGGTATCTGAGCGGTGACGTGTACGCCTACTGCAGCGACAGCGTGGTTTATATCCTGGGATATGACAACACAGGACACGGGACAGATATGGGAGCCGTGAGCTCTTATGCAGAGCTGCAGCCGCTGATCGACGATGCACGTGGCGAGATTGTCCCCGTGCGGCTTGGTGTGCGCGTTCGATGCGCGGAGGACAGTGAGCTGACGCTGTCTGTTTGCTATGACGACGGGGAATGGGAGAAGCGTGCGCAGCTGCAGTCTGAGGGGGAACGCGTCTGGTACGTGCCGCTTTTGCCGCGTCCCTGCCATAAGCTGGGCATTCGCATTGACGGCAAGGGCGATTACAGCATTTTGTCGGTCACCAAGGAGTATAAATAACATGTCGGGCAACAGACAGGATTATAAGCAGGTGCTGTGCGAGGAGCGGCACGACCGTATTGAGGCAAGGCTTGGCAAGCACGGGGAGCAGATCGATTCCTTGGAAAAATGCACCATCAAGCTGACCGAAATGGTAGACAGGTTCGACCGTCTTGCGCAGCGCCAGGAGGAGCGCATCTCAGCGCTGGAAAGCCGTCCTCGTCTTTTGGTCGAGCATGTGATCGGATATACCGCCTCGGCCGTTCTGGGCGCCTTCGGGAGCGCATTGGTAGGATATTTTTTGTCCTGATACTTGACAAATGGGTGATTGTAGAGTAATATGAAGATACTACTGTAAAGGAGTATATTCTATGCTTTCCAATCACCCTCTTTATTATCTGAGCGTGAACGCCGCGCATAACGACGATTATCACAGCCGTCAGACCGAGGCCATGACCGCAGAGCCTGCCGCTGTGCAAAACGATACGTATACTTACCGTCTTGCAGGCTATGATGCCGAGGTACAGGTACAGTGTCTGCCCTTTGACGGCAATACCTATGAGAGCCTGACCTGTGTGCGCAACACAGGCAAGGAAAGCCTTGTGTTGGACAGACTTTCCTCGGGCTACGTCACGGGTATCGGCCGACAGGGTAGCCCTTGGCATTCCCGCCGCTTTGTGCTGCATACGTGCGACTCCTCCTGGCAGGGAGAAGGGCAATGGCGCAGCGGCTATATTGAAGATTTCGGTGTGTACCCCACATATAATCACAATACGCAGCGTGCGTGGCGCATCGGCAGCATCGGCTCCTGGACCACCTGCCGCCATTATCCCATGATCATGCTGGAGGACACCGAGCTTGGCGAAACGTGGTATTTTGAGATTGCAACCTCTGCCTCCTGGTTCATCGAGATCAGCGTGGGCGGATACCGCAACGATCTTTGGCTGGATGTGCTGCTTTCTGCTTGTCACGACCGCCACGACGGCTGGTATTACGAGCTGCAGCCGGGCGAGAGCTACACCGCACCGCTTGCTGTGTATGGCAAGGTCAAGGGCGGCTTTGAGCAGGCGGTTGCCGCGCTGACCGCGTATAAGCGCGCACGTATGAAGCGTGCATTCCCGGACGGCGTTATTCCCGTATGCTTCAATGACTATATGAACTGCCTGTGGGCGCTGCCCACGCGCCAAAAGCTGATCCCGCTGATCGATGCGGCAGCCGCTGTGGGCTGCGAGTATTTCGTGATCGATGCGGGCTGGTTTGGTGAGGATGAGGACTGGAGCGGCGGACTTGGCGACTATACGCAGAATGACGCGCTGTTTGGCGAGGGTGGTTTTGACGGCATTCTTGCGTATATCAAGAGCAAGGGCATGAAGCCGGGCTGCTGGCTGGAGGTCGAGAGCGTTGTTGAGGGCGCAAAGGTGCTGGATCAGATCCGGAATGCGCGCCTGACGCGACACGGTAAGGTGATCGGCAAAACGCGCGGATTCCTTGATTTCCGCAACGCAGAGGTGCAAGATCACGTATTCGGCATTTTTGAACGTCTGTATAATATGGGCATCCGCTTTATCAAAAATGACTATAACCAGAACATAGGTATCGGCATTGACGGTGCGCTTGGCATGGCCTCTCCCGAGGAGCTGAAGCGCAATCAGGCCGCATTTATGGCGTTTATTGACCGCGTATGCACAGTATTCCCCGATCTTGTGATCGAAAACTGCTCGTCCGGCTGCATGAGAGCAGACCATGAGAGCGAAAAGCATTTTTATATGCAAAGCGTCAGCGATCAGGAGTATTATGAGCGTATGCCCAGCGTTGTACAGGGACTGATGGCCTGCATGCCGCCCGAGCGTGTGGGCATCTGGGGCTATCCTTATCCCGTGCCGATCGATGAACGCATCAGCTTTGCTCCGAATGAAGCATTTACCGCAAGATTTGCGGACGGACACAACACCGTCTTTAACATGGTGCAGACTATGCTTGGCGCGATCTATCTTTCGGGACACATTGACTGTGCAGACGAGCAGAATCTTGCCTTGATCAAAGAAGCGATCGATCTTTACAAGCAAAACCGCACTCTGCTGGCCAAGTCCTATCCCGTGTACCCTACGGGGCTTACGCGCATGGCGGACAAGGGCATTCTTTCGCTTGGTATGCAAGAGCCGGAGAGCGGAACGCTGCTCTTGGCCGTTTGGATGACGGGCGAGCAGACCGGGGCGCAGATCGATCTTTCAAAATACGTCAATGAGAACGCGCATCTTGAGGCGATCTATCCCGCACGTGCGGCTGATGCGATCGCGCTGGAGGGAAGCACGCTTTGCCTTTCCTTCCCGCAGTGTGACAGCGCAGTATGGTGCAAGATCGTAAAATCGTAAAAATCACAGTATTTTCCGCATTTTTTGTCAAGAGCTTCTTGACAGAATTGCGGGAATATGGTAAAGTATTAAAAGCCCTGTTCAGGGTGTATTTATTACCAAAATATAATCAATTTGAAAGGAAACTCAAAGCCATGAAAAAGCTGACACTCTTGTTGGCGCTTTGCATGATTCTCTCGCTTGTTTTTGTTGCTTGCCAGCAGCCCGAACAGCCTGAAAACGAATCTACCGATGCGACCACAGACGCTCCCTCTCAGACTGAAACCGAGACCGAGCCTGACACCGACGCTACTACCGAAACCGATCCTTCTACGGATACCGAACCCTCCACCGATACCGAACCCTCCACCGATACCGAGCCCTCCACCGAAACTTCCACCGAGGAAGTGACCACCGAGCCTGTTGTCGATCCCGTAAAGGTGATCGCAGGCCTGTCCTTTGACGCGATGGGTAAGGTTTACAACGGTGAGATCGATATGGACAACCTGTTCTTTGCAAGTTCAGCCGAGGGACAGAGCTGGAACAAGGTCGCAGAGATCGACAATCTTGTTGACAGCCTCAAGGTTGCAGGCTGGGTAGCATACTTCACCGAAACCGAAGGCGTGATCGGCTACGCGATCGACAGCGATACCGCCGTATATCCCGAGGGCTTCTCCACGCCCGCAGGCGAGGATGTGATGGATCACATCGCTGCAGGCAACGTTCCCGGCGCCGTCAGCGCAGCGAGAATGTTCTCCGATATTCCCGTTCGCGAGCTGTCCGCAGGTGAGCATACCGTTAAGATGTTTGCCAAGGATACCGAAGGCAACGAGGAGGTATTCTTTGAATTCAAGCTGGTCAAGGTAGACAACTCCCTGACCGTTGATCTGAGCGCGGTTACCATTACCGGCAGCTATCCCACCCTCTGGCCCGGCAACGGCCTTGCCACCACTCCCGCGCTGAATGCAACCGACCCCATGATCGTGCTGCATTACGGTTCTATTGACCTTGGCGAGATCGATCTTTCCAAGTACTCCAAGGTGACCGTTACCTACGGTACCATGGCAGGTGCGTATGCCAACGGCAACTATGACGATGAATACAATGCAACCCAGAAGAGAGTGATGCTTATCAACGCTCTTTCCGCTATTCAGGAGGGAAGTGCATTCGAGTACATGGCAGAGGCCGATCAGATCATCGCTTCTGCGAACTATGAGCAGTCCGAAAGCTCTTTGGTTCTGAAAACCGTTGAGATCGATCTGTCCACCGTTGAATACAACGGTCGGATCTATCTGACCTTTGACTTCAGAAATTCGGATAATGCATTCGGATTCCTTGCAAACCTGGTTGTCGTAACCGGCGTTGTATTTGAATAATTACATGAAAAAAGGAGCTGCGTCAATTTGTTGACGCAGCTCCTTTGGTATTTCCGTTATGATTTTGAAGCAAGCATGAGCGCATCCTGCTTTCCGTGCTGCAAAAGCAGCACGTGCAAAGCGTCCGCGGTCTGCCCGGTCAGCTCCACGCTGCCGTCGTCGCAAAGCCGCATGCTTGCATCCGCGCGCTCTCCGGGATAGCGCACATCCTGCCCGGATTTCTTCAGCTCCAGGATATAGTCGTCCATCGCCTCCAAAAAGCCCTCTCCGTAGATCAGCGCAGGATCAATGGCTGCAAAGCATTGGCCGGTGTTCATGCAGGAGGGGGTATCGCTGTAAAAGCGGTTGATGTGATCAAGATATCCCGCACCCGATAAAAGTCCTCCCAGAATATCGATCACAAGCGCGATCGCATAGCCCTTGTGGCCTGCCATGGGCAGCACCATGCCGTCAATGGCAGCTTGCGGATCGGTGGTGGGATTGCCGTTTGCATCCAGCGCCCAGCCCTCCTGAATACTGCCGCCGCTTTTGCGGATCTCGTTGATCTTGGACTTGGCCACAATGCCGGTTGCCATATCCACAATGATGGGAGGCTGCTGTTTGGCGGGAATGCCCACGGCAAAGGGATTTGTGCCAAGGATTTTGCGCGTGCCGCCCGATGCGGGCATGGCCGAGGGGGAATTGGACGTGCAAAAGCCGATCACGCCGTGATCCGTTGCCATTTTCACGTAAGCAGATGCCGTGCCAAAGGTGTTGGCATTCCTGCAAAATACGGTGTAAATACCGCTCTTTTTGCACTCCGTAATGGCCTTTTGCATGCAAAAGGAGGCCGAGAGCATGCCAAGCTGATTGTCCGCATCCACCACGCAAAAGCTCTGCGTGCCATGCAGGATGCGGCAAGCACCGTCGATTGTAAATCCGCCCCGTTCGATTCTTTGGATATAAGCAGGCAGCACGGCAAGTCCGTGCGAGTGCGTACCGCGCTTGTCAGATTCCAGTAAAATATCAATAAATTGCGCGGCCTGCGCGGACGAAAGCGAATACGTTTCCAGTATTTGTGTCAGCGCCTGCGTCAAGGGGGCTGTTTGGTATCTGTTCATATGCGTACTCTTAATACTGCGCGATCAGATCGTCGTCCTGCTCCTTGACGCTGACAAATACCATGGTGGTATCGCGCTCGCCAACGGGATCGTTGGGGGAGTGCATGGAAAGATAGATCTGTCCGTCCACGTCGGTAAAGAGCATGCCGTGACCGCCGTCG
>JAZUSJ010000108.1:0-5959 GCA_045606685.1 Eubacteriales bacterium | reverse complement strand
TGCTCCGGGCATGGAAGAACTACCGCAAGGGTGGCATCACCTTTGCCGAGGCGCTCCACAGGGCATGGCTTAGCGCGAAGGCCGAGCCGGTCAACGCCCAGCGCATCGAGGCAGCCAAGGCCGCGGCGGGAATCACCGAAGAGGTCAACACGTGGAGCGGCTGGAAGTCCCTCGGCTATGAGGTCATCCACGGCATGAAGGCCGTGTTCAAGGCCGTGCTGATATACGGTAGCAAGGGCGACGGGGCAACCTACACAGGCAGCTTTTTCACCGCCTCCCAGATCCAGCCCATCCCCACGGCAGATTAAAGGCCCGGTCCACCTACCACAGCACACCGGGCCCAGCACCCACAACCAGCAAGCCGAGGGGCCGGTTCCATTGTAGCCTGTCCCTCGGCCCAAGTCAAGAGAGGAGAACCGATAATGCAGGATATACTTTTGTTGATACATCTCTCCGATACGCTCTCGCAGGTCAGCGACGCCATCAAGCAGGCCGGATATATCGCGCAGGATTTGAACGAGGAATATCTTGACCGTATCTGTTTGGCCTATGAACACGGCGATACAGACACAGGAAACCGGATGGCACGGCAGGGCTGTGAACGGTGGAGCCTCATGTGCAACCTGCTTGGCACGGTGCTGACAATCGCCGAGGACACCATAAACAACTTCCATGCGGAACACAAAGGCGATTTGAAGAAACACGCTGATGGATAGTCCATCGGCGCAAGCCATTGAAGGGAGGAGCGAGATCATGGCAAGCATAACCCCACGCAAAAACAAGGCGGGCGAGATCGTCAGCTATCAGGTCAAGGTCTCCCGAGGCCGGGACGCGCTGACCGGCAAGCCCCTGACCCCATACACCACGACGTACACCCCGCCGGAGGGATGGAGCCTGAAGACCCTGGAGCGCGACATGGCGCGGTTTGTGGGCGAGTTTGAAGCCGCCTGCAAGCGCGGTGAGGTGTTGACCAGGGAAGAAGCCAAGGCCCGTGAAAAGGCCCAACAGGAGGCCGCTGAGGCCGCAAAGCAGGAGGCCGAGCGGAAGCCCACCTTCAACCAGTACATCGAGCGGTATATCGACGATATCTCCAACACCCATGCGGATGGAACCGCGATCCACTACCGCCACACGCTCAACAAGGCAGCAGAGGTTTTCGGAGACAAGAAGCTGGCCGATGTCGATTACCTCTCTATCCGCGTCTATCTGTCCGACCTTCAGAGCAACGGCCTGTCCAGTCGGGGAAAGCCCTACTCCCATACGACCATCGTGTGGCATTATCTGGTACTCTCTGCTTTCTTCAAACACGCATTGGAGAACGATGTCATTACCGTGAACCCCATGGACCGAGTTAAATGTCCCCGGCCCCCAAAGGACACAACGTCGAATGTAGAACCCGACTCTCTCAGTGAAGCCGATGTACAACACATTCTTGCCTGTGCAGCCCTGGAACCGCCGAAATGGAACGCCCTGATCGTCATGGCACTGGACAGCGGTATGAGGCGCGGCGAACTGATCGGGTTGAAATGGGAGAACATCAACTTTCAGACCGGCCACTGTGACATCATCCATAATGCCCAGTACTATGCCGAGCGAGGTACATTCCTGACCACACCGAAGAGCGGAAAGACCCGTGAAATCTACCTGTCGCGGCCTACACTCGCAATATTGACGAAATGGAGGCGGGAACAGGCTGAACAATGCCTCAAAATGGGTGTTCCACGTGCGGAATTTGTTTTCACCCGCGATATTGATTCCGAAATCATGAACCCCTGCTTCGTGACCTCGTATATCAAGCGATTCGGGCAGAGAATCGGCCTCCCCAACCTCCACCCGCACACCTTCAGGCATACAAGTGCCAGCCTTGCCATCACCCATGGTGCAGATGTCGTTTCCGTATCAAAACGCCTCGGTCACAGCTCACCGACCATCACCATGGATATATACGCCCATAGTGCTGAGGAGGCACAGCGGCGCTTGAGCGAAACCTTGGAGAGCGCCATTTTTCAAAACAACGCACAGAAAAAATAGTCCCTCCCCTGTCGATAGGCAGGGGCTTTTTGTGGTCTGTTGCTTTTTCGTTGCTTTTTTCCCTGGAATACAATCCTCATAAGCCCACATATCACGCAAAAGCCCTGTATTGTTCAGGCCATTTCAATTGACCTATTATAAAATACGGCATTTTATGCAGACTGTCCAGCGTCTTTTTCTATCTCACTGAATCGTTCTTTTTCGAACATTCATTCGTAAAAACGGCCATTTTTGTCCCGATTTCATACTTCTCATATCGTTTTGTATTCTCGTAATAACTTTTTGTGATGTGTCGCAATTTGGCGCGTTGCTTTTTTGTTGCTTTTATTCCAATTGCTCCTTGCCCATAGGCGCGAGCATCGGCAGCACAGATATTGTCACAAAAACCACATAACACGATTATGAAAACCATATTCATATTTACTTTTTATTTACATTAAGTCCCCTACACCCTTTACAACGTTTTGCTAAACTCCAAAACGAAAGCTGAATACACTTGAATTTACATACTTGACAGATGGATTTACAAATCATCGTGAATCCGTCTGTCTTTTTGTTTTGGTCAAGTGAATTCAGAAATATTTGTGGAGGTGACAGTATGCAGACCCATAACACCCAGACCAGCAGACCGTTTCAGTCTATCCGACAGGCGGCACGAACTACAGGTATTTCAGAATATCAGCTCCGGCAAATGCACAGGGATGGAATTCTCCCTGGTTTCCATTCAGGCGCGAAGTTCAACGTCGACGTCCCTCGGCTGCTCGATCAGCTCCGAGGATCGCGCGACGAGCAATGACTGCAAGGTGGTGTAACGAATGCCGAAGGCGTATCTGATGGTGTTTCACGACTGGCCAGAGAAAACAGCTCATCTTGAGGATGCTTCCAAAGGCCGGCTGATAGATGCCCTTGTCCGGTATTCCCGAGGTGAGGCCGATGCACAGGATCGTCTCAAGGTGCCTGAGGTGTATCTGTTTCCTGTATTCGTCGCGGAGGTCAAGCGGTCCGAGAAGCGATACGAGGAAATCTCAAAGAAGAGAGCAGCAGCCGGCAAAGCCGGCGGGGAAGCGACACAGGCAAAACGACGTGAGGCTCAAGCAAATCAAGCAAATGCTTCAATTGCCAGCAAATCAAGCAACCCGAAGGAATGTAAATGTGATGGTGATTCTACTTATTGCCAAGGCAATGACTATACTTTTACACCATGTAGCGAAGCCGGATTGCCCGATGACAACGAAGCCCTTGCGAGCTTCATGTCCGAGATGGAGAGTAGACCAATCCTGCCCAGGCAAAAGGACGGTGACTGACTACGACAGCATTTGACGCCATTCGGGATGCCCGAATATCTGCAAGGGATGTCGCCCAGCGATACGGATTGAGGTTCGACAGATCAGGAAGAGCCTGTTGCCCATGGCACAGTGACGAACATCCATCCCTGAAATTCTTTGAGGAATCAGGTCGATGCTACTGCCACGCTTGCCACGCATCCGGTGACGCGGTTGAGATCGCGGCGCAGATATTGGGAATGGGATGCGATGCCCGGGAAGCAGCTGAGATCATATGCCACGACTTCAATCTGACATTCGACGGATTCAAGCCCAGCGAGGAATCCATTGCCAGGGCAGAGCAGCGAAGGCGGGAGCGCCAGGCGGCTGAAGATGCACGGAACACACTCAACCAGAGGTACGGGCATCTTTGCGCGGTCATAGATCAAGCGGATGCTCTTTTGAGCAAGTACACGCCTGAGACGAGCGAGCAGGATTACGACAACTTCACACGGCTGTTGAGAGCGAAAGCAGTATCACAGGATGAGCGTGAGAACATCGAATTGAAGCTGAGAGAGGAGCGAGTGTTTTGAACAACGTCGAACGAATTCTATACCCGGAACGGGAGCAGGAGGAACAGGCCCAGGTGACCCAGCACCGGCAGGCGGTTGAAGCGGTTCGGAAGTGCAGCGAGTTCTTCATGGTGGAATTGACCGAGGGCGACATTGAGAACATCCTGCTCAAAACCGGTGAAAAGACATGGCTGGAAGGCCGAGGCCGAGGGCCGGGAGGGACGCGATGATTAAGGGCAGACTGAAGCGCAACGGCAAAGATTTTACTTTTGCGCAAGCGTGGCATGATGAGGTCAACCCGAAAGCCATTCGAGACATGGCGCGAGATGTGGTGAAAGATTTGTTTTGGAAAACGCAAGCGCCTTTTTCACCGGGCGTCACAAGTGACCGGGCGAGGACATATCAGGGCAGCAGCGGCGGCGGATCTGTCTCGAGTTTTGACGAGGTCAACAAGAGCAAGCGCAAGAGGGGCAAGTGAGTTTACATGCTTTTTTAATCATGTTACGCGGCACGCGATACAAAAGCCTTTTATCGTGTCAACCAGGGGCCTTTTTGTTCATGTCAACTGCCTTTTATCGTGGAAAAGTGACCGCGTTTTTTTCGTGTTTGTTTTTTACGAATTCGGATTTTTTTAGGAAATCGGCAAAGGAGGCTATGAGGATGACGTACAGCCGAGCAGAACAAGAAACGAGCATCATTTGGGACGAGGAGGAGAAGGTGGCGCGGGTTTATACGGCATCGCCGGTGTCCATGCGGAGGTTGGACAGGTTGTGCGAGGAATTTCCGAACGAGTACACGCGAATATGGGTGGAGCAGGCCCCCAATGGCCAGGTGACCGCGGCGAAGTACACCGTGCCCTCCATGCGAATCAAGTTCGGCAAGCCTTCCAGCGAGGCGCGAGTGATGGCAAACCGGAGGAATGCGGCGAGAATCGTTTCTAAGCCGTAAACGCGCCCCAATAGGGGAGAGTTTGAGACGTGCAAGGGGTTTATGTACCTCGGGCACGTCTCAAATCATGAGGGCTTTGAAACGCCCCATTACTTATCACATGCCGCAATCTGACGGATGAGCAGCGGACGTACATGATCGGGAAGATGTACGAGGCGAGGAAGAATACTAACGCATTCAAGGGAAACCAGTACACGCACAAAAGTGGTGATTCGCAAAATGCGAACAACCAAACAGGTCGCACACCGCGCACGGACGAGATCATTGGCAAGGAACTGGGTGTGAATCACAGCACGGTCATTCGCGCCGAGAAGTTTGCCAAAGGCATAGACGCTTTGCGTGAATTGACTGGAGACGTTGCGGCTGACAAGGTGCTGTCCGGCAAGTCGAAGGCTACCAAGGCGCAGATTGCCCTTTTTTGTGCCGCGCGGTACTCAAGGGGGTAATCCACCCCCACCACCACAAACAACAAAGGGGGCCGGGGCGGTTTACGTATCCTCCTCGGTGCCCTTCCATTCATCCTCGGACAGACCCATATCCGCCCGGAGCAGCGCGTTCACCAGGCCGTTGACAGAGGTGCCCTTGCTCTTGGCGTGGGCGTCTACGTCAGCTCTACGGCCTTTAGGAAGCCTGATCTTCAATTCATCGTAATTTGCTTTGGTATACTTTGCAACGGCACGTTGCTGTGCCTTTGTAATGGTCAACATTCTCACCCCCCTATGATGTGGCATTATATCACAGTTTATATACTGGGTACAATATACACATTCAACATATATTGGGTACAATATTTGTGTATACCGTCAATTGATATATTGGGTACAATATAGTATAATATGGTCACAGGTTGAGGGAAGTCAAAAGCACGGTAACCAATGATGACCGGAAGGCAAGACCTGTGGCGGTTGGAAGAACCCTCTAAGCGGAAACCTCGAAAGGCGCTTCCCTCAAAACCTACAACACCGAAGGAGGTCAACCCCATGAAGTACAACCTGAAAGCCATCATGCTCCGGGCATGGAAGAACTACCGCAAGGGTGGCATCACCTTTGCCGAGGCGCTCCACAGGGCATGGCTTAGCGCGAAGGCCGAGCCGGTCAACGCCCAGCGCATCGAGGCAGCCAAGGCCGCGGCGGGAATCACCGAAG
>JAZUSJ010000107.1:0-2365 GCA_045606685.1 Eubacteriales bacterium | reverse complement strand
GTCCAGCCTGTGAAGTTTTTCGTGCGCGTCTGCATCTCCAAGGTCTGATACTGTACCTTGATATTCTTGTATCGCTTACACTTACGGGGGCCGCCGAGAAGCGACAGACAACCTTCCTCGGTATCGTATGCGCCGTCCCTTTTGATGATTTCGGGGTTGAGCATCACGGTATATGTAGGAGCTCGTCCGCTCTCATCAAGAAATGCGATGATGCGCTTGCGTACACCGATCATATTTGCCGCCATGCCTTCACAGCTTTCTCTGTGCGCCATCAGCGTATCAAGCAAGTCCTGCGCGACCTGCAAATCCTCTTTCGTTGCGACCTCCGACTTCCCTGCAAGGAAGATGGGATCGTGCATCAGTTCCTTGATCATGATCAAAACTCCACGATCTCGGGGGCTTTGCCAAACGCGCAGAAGGTGGCGGTAGCGTTCTGCATATAGAACACCTGGGTGTTGCCGTCGTTCTCGTCGTACATGCCGCGAAGGTTGGGGTAAGCGTCCAGCATAGACTTCTTTGCTTCAAAGCGGTCGTCCTCGATGAGCTCGCACGCCACGCGGATCCACGCGCCCTCGCAGAAGGCGCAGATTTCTGCCTTGGGATTTTCCGCAAGCTGGTGGCTTACGGGCTTGACCTTGCCAGTCTGTATGTAGAGCTTGCCCTCAAACTCGTTGACCGTGCCGAAAGGACGCACTCTGGGCTGATCGCCCTCTACGGTTGCCAAATAATAAACACCTGCTTTTTTCAGAAAATCATATACTCTTTTCATAATCGTTCTCCTGTTTATATAGATGTTTTCGCAAATTTTTTGAGCTGACAAATCTGAATTCATCAAGCATGAAACGGACACCTCGAACCGATGCACTGATTATTCTGTTTCGAGTGCACGCATTTGATTTCCCCAAGCTCCATTTCCACTCCGAGGTGTTCCCTTGCAAACTCCACAGCTTTAATGATGGCGAGATAGGAATCACGCTTACAGCAACGGGGGCCGCCGACCTCACCGATTGCACTAAGAGCTGCGGATGTCATCTTGTTGGACAAGCCCCACGCTTCATTTGCAAGCGGAGTCGAGCCCGTGACGATGGACACAAACATTCCTGCGCTCACACCTGCACCGCACGCTCCCCAGAATCCGCAAGCACCGCCGGGCACTTTCTTGCCTCTCGCTTGCATCTCGGAGAGTGCTTTGGGCAGGTCAATGTCACCGCCGGCGTTTTTATATGCCGTAAGAAGCGCCGAGCCAACCATCACATGATGCTCGGGGCCGTGCATATGGCAGAATGGCAGAGCCATCATTTTTTGAATAATCTCGACAGGATTCTTCGAGGTTACCGAAAGGCACACGCCGATGATGCTGTCCATTCCCTGCGTGTGGCACTTGTTGCACACGTAATGCCCTTTCACGCAAGCGGTTTTGCTATTCTCTTTTTTATGACAGATGGCACATTCCATCAGCTCGTCATTTCCCAGATATTTTAGCGGTGAACCACAGATAATGCATTCGTCTTTCATATTGCAATCCTCTTTTCTTTGTCTTCCGCGGTTAAAAATTTGAACCGCGACCTCATTATTCGGTAACGATCTCGCCCTTCCAATCAAGGATCCCACCGAACTCCACGATATTCGTGTAGCCCAGCTTGACCAGCTTCTCCGATGCCTCTTTACTGCGCCGACCGCTACGGCAGTACACCATGATAAGTTGATCCTTGTTGGGCAGCTCGGGAATCTCGTCCGTGCCGATGCTCTCGTTAGGAACATTGATGGCATTCGGGATATGCCCTGCGGCGAACTCATCGGGACGGCGCACGTCGAGGATGATGTAGCCGGTCTCCTGTGCCATCACAGTCACCGCGTCATCCATGGTGATCTGGCGGTAGGTGTTGGTCTGACTATTGTTTGTCGCGGCGCATCCGGTGAACATCAGCGCGGATAATAATATCGGTATCAGTTTTTTCATGATCTATCTCCTTACGTGCTGTCGCACGGTATAATTCACATACATAGTATACCACAAAACTTGTCCTCTTTCAACCGCATTGTGTGAACACGCGAGATCCGTATTGAAATTTTCACATTTTTGTGGTATAATGTATCTACAAGCCTCGGCTTGAATATTTTTATCGGAGTGTGCTGTTTGAAAAACACCAACCTTTTGGAGATTGTAGCGTAACCGAGAGGTTCCCTGCAATTTTTGCAAAACCTCTCATAGAATTGGTTCGTCACAACATATTGGAGGTAAATGAAAATGAAAAATTTGACGATACGTTTAGAGACCGAAAAAGACTACAGAGCAGTTGAAGAGCTTACCCGCGAGGCGTTTTGGAACGTCTATAAGGCGGGCGCAGACGAGCATTATTTCGTC
>JAZUSJ010000106.1:0-3159 GCA_045606685.1 Eubacteriales bacterium | reverse complement strand
GATAGATGTATCCGTGCGTGCGGATATATTGCAAAATGGCTCTGTAAGCCTCGGTGTTGATGTGGATGCCGTCGTATCCGTGCTCGGCACTCTCGTAGCTGTCGATCAAAGCACCGTTGCTGTTTTTCAAAACGCTTGCGGTGTCAAGATACTTGCAGCCCTTTTGTGCGGCAAGCTGCATGATCCAGGTGTTGGCAATATCGATTTTTCTGTTGGTCAGTCCCGTTGCTTCCTTGCCGGCTTCAATGACCTTGTTTTCATAATGCGCGGCAACGGGGAAGACGGATTGCAAAATGATCTTTGTGTCGGGGCTTGCCTGCTTGATCGCATCGATCAGCTTGCCGTAATAGGTGGTAAACTTGGTCTGATCACAGTAAGCAACGCCATAGTCCGCGCCCAGCGTGATCACCATATATTTGGGCTTTTCCAGAGCAGCCGCCTCGGCCACGGTCATTTCCGTGCCGGTCTTGGGGTAAAGGATGGTGGTTTTGTGAACGCTTGCGTCCAGATTCAACCAGCCCGCAGCCCCCGTCCAGATCTGCTTTGTATTCTTACCGCCGGTCAATACCTCACGGGACTTCATGTGAGAGGTGGTCGAATCGCCAAGGAAAATGATGCTGTCAATATATTCCTGTCCCATATCCGCGCTCTCGCCAAGCAGAGCAGAGGAGTCGGGCGTGCCACTCACGGGCAGATCGTCCGTTTCGGCCTTGGTCGTGTCCTTTTCGGTTTGCGCAGGACCATCACCCGAAAGTGTGGGCTTATCGGTTGTGATCGAAACCACGCCCCAGACTGCCAGCAGCGCAAGATTTCCTATGAGCAATATGATAATGACAATGAGTAATGCTTTAATGATCGAATCCTGATTCATGATCGGTCTTATCTCCGTTTCTGATCTTTTTTGTTGTCATATACGTTTTGGTAAGCACGATCCTCCTTTTTGCGCAGGCGCACGTAGCGAATGGCAAGGAAGGTGCCAAACGATGCCGCGTAAAGCAGCGTTACCAAAACGGAAAACAGCATCAAAGCGTCGCTTCGAACGCCAATATCCGCATATCTGCCGTAAATACAGATGTAAAAGCCGCCCAATGTCAAGGCCGCGTGGATGATCGCGCGCCACCAGACGGAAAGCTTGGTTTTTGCGAACACCGTATTTGCCAAGGCAAAAAAGGCGCAAAAGGCAAGAATGAGAAAATAGGATGCCGTAGCAAAGGAGGTCATACCGCCAAGCAGCACAAACAGCATGGCTGCGCTGAAAAACACCGTGGTGTAAATGCAGGTATGTATCAGAAAAGTTTTTAGGAAAACCTTGAAATTCATATGTAAAGTCCTTCCGTGTAGTTTGCATACATATATACTTTACCATATTTCAAGGATGAATGCAAGAGAGCAAGCAAAAATTCACGAAACCTTTACAGAAAAGAATATTCACTTTATGCAGAAAAATATGCATAATTGTGTTGACTTTTAAGGCTTGCGGGTGTATAATATAATTTATAATGGAATGATTATGACCACTTTACGGTTAAAAGCCTGCGAAAGGAAACAGCTATGGCACAAATGAACAGAAAACAGCAAAGAGAGGCAGTATTCGGACTGCTTTTTGAAAGTGATTTCAGACGGGACGAAACTCCCGAAGAGGTGTACGACACTTGGTGTGAGCAGAATGGTGAGCCCGAGGGGACGTACGTCAAAAACGCATTCTTTGGCGTTTGCGAAAATCTTGCAGAGGTGGATGCCGCCATCGAGCGTCATGCAAACGGCTGGAAGATTTCCAGAATGACGCGCGTATCCCGTGCAGTCATCCGTCTTTGCGTATACGAAATGATCTACGTCAAGGATATTCCCAATGCCGTCGCCATCAACGAAGCGATCGAGCTTTCCAAGAAATACGATGACGAAAAAGCGCGCTCCTTTGTCAACGGCGTGCTTGGCAGCATCAAGAACGAGTTGGATGCAAATGCAGAGTAAACCGATTTGCTTTGTCGGCTTTGATACCAGCAATTATACCACCTCTGCGGCCGTTTGTACAGCCGAGGGGCAGGTAATCGCCAATATCAAAAGCCCTTTGCCCGTGGAGGCAGGTGCTTGCGGATTGCGTCAGAGCGATGCGGTGTTTGCCCATCTGAAAAATCTGCCTGACGTTTGCGAGCAGCTGCGCGCCGTTACGGCAGACTATACCGTTGCAGCGGTCGGCTATTCGGCCTATCCGCGTGACGTGGAGGGCTCGTATATGCCTTGCTTTTTGGCAGGAAAGACGGCTGCAACCTCGTTTGCTGCCGCTGCAGGCGTGCCTTTGTATGCATTCTCTCACCAAAGCGGACATATTATGGCGGCAGCATATGCATCGGGACAGCTGGAGCGACTGATGCAAGGCCCGTTCGTGGCCTTTCACGTGTCGGGCGGCACCACCGAGGCGGTGCTTGTCACACCCGAAAACGGCAGCATCGGCAAGATTACGCTGGTAGGCGAGACAGCAGACCTCAACGCAGGGCAGGCCATTGACCGTATCGGTGTGGCCATGGGGCTTTCGTTCCCCTGCGGCAGAGCCATCGAGCTGCTGGCGGCAGAGGCTGTGGGTAAGATTCCCAAGCCGCGCGTCAGCGTCAAGGGCAGCGTGTGCAATTTGTCGGGGCTGGAAAACCTGGCACTCAAGCTGTATACCATGACGGGGAACAAGGCGCTGGTCAGTGCCTATACCCTGGATTTCGTTGCGCAAACGCTCTCGCAGATGACCGAGAACATTCTGAGTGAGTATGGCAGAATGCCGGTGCTGTATGCAGGCGGCGTTATGAGTAACTGCCGCATCCGTGAGCGACTGGAGCGCAAATTCCACGCTTATTTCGGCGCACCCGCATTTTCCGCGGATAACGCAGCAGGCACGAGTCTGCTATGCCGCAATCAGTTTTTGAAAGGATCGTAAATTATGCAAGACGTCAGGCAGTATTTTTCTGTGACACAGCTCAATGAATACGTCAGAATGCTGCTGGACGGCAATGCAGTGCTCTCTGACGTGTGGATCAAGGGTGAGATCTCGAATTTCACCAATCAATACAGGACCGGACATATGTATTTTTCGGTCAAGGACGCAGGGGCGACGGTGCGCGTGGTCATGTTCCGCTCGCACGCTGCCAGACTGCAATTTGAGCCGCGCGACGG
>JAZUSJ010000105.1:0-17777 GCA_045606685.1 Eubacteriales bacterium | reverse complement strand
CGGTACAAGGTCTTCCAACCATACCATTTGTATTATATCTCTTCCGTTTTGTCCTCTACTTAACATACTTTCACCGCCTGTCATTTCTTGCTTCTATTATACCACATCTAACGCAAAAAAGCCACCATAAATGGTGACTTTTTCGACAGGCTGAAACAAGAAAGGGGCTTTTCTGCCCCTTTCTTGTTTTTTATGCTTCACTTTTCTTATACCATTGCTCCTCCGGAGCTTCAATCGGGCCTGCTTCCCAGCACGCTCTGTCCTGATTGCCCAGCGCGTTGCGGAAAATGACCATCTCGCCGTTCTCCTCGTCAAAAGTGTACTCGACCGATGCATGCACACCGTTGCCCGAGAATTTGGACTCGTAGCGGCGGAACATGCCGTCCTCTGCTGGGAAAAATCCTTCGCCCGTACCGCGATACTCGGTCAGCTCCCAGATGTCCTGCAGCGTGTCGCCCTTGTAAAGCGCGGTCATTTTGACAATACCCATACCGGGCGCAAACCAGTATTCCTTCTTGCCGCCGCGATAGCCCCAGCCCGTTGCCTCCAGGCCGCGCAGATCAATCGCAATGTGTCTGCAGCCCTCAAACGTGCCCGCCTCAACCGTCACCGTGCAATCGTCAAGCACGTCAAACGTCAAATCCACCTTGCGCATTGGACCGCTGTATATGAATTGCTTTTTCTCAAGGTGATAACCGGGAATCCACGCATCGCTCCAGATATACCCTGAGGCATCAAAAAGAATATCGTACACATCATTGTGCAGAACACAGAATTCATAATCCGCACAGCGAGCCATATCCTTCGCCTCAAAAGAATAGTCGTAAAACTGGTTCCAAATATAACCCTTGCCTTGATCAGTCAGCCTATGACACTGGAAGAAATTCCATCTGCCGAATTCGGTGTAGTTGGGATTTGCCTCGGGCTCGGTATCCCAGATACGCTGCATTACCTCAGCTGCAATGGCGGTATGCACCTTCTGACGCTTGGTCTCTGCCAGCTCAGCCGCGCGCTTCATCATGCCGCTGACGTCACGCAGCAGCCATTTGCCGTCCTTGGGATAGATATAATTGTGGCGCGCATTGAGAATATTGCCGTGCCACGTGTCTGTATAGCCCGTAACCTGCGAGAAAAAGCCGTTGCTGACCACCGCTCTGCCGTTTGCAAATCCGGTGACCTCAAAATAGTTTTCAGCGGTGTACACATAGGGAGAATCCTTATCGGTGCATACATATTCCCATCGGTTGCCGGGGGCAAAGGGGATGATACCGTCACCGCCGAAAATCTGATATGAGCCCAGCTCCCAGGTATGCGTACTGCCAAAGCGCGCTGCGGTCTGTGCGATCAAACCAACGCCGGGACAAAATACTGTTTTGGCGTACGTCACCTGATACCGACTGCCAACCATCTCGTAAACAATACAATTTTTGAACGTGCCTGCCGCCACCGTGACCGTCGCGTCGTTTTCAAGGCAGGTCAGCGTCATGCTGCCATCCGATGCCTTAACGCTTTGCCCGGGGAGCAGATCAGGATCGTAAAGCAGTCCGTCGCAAAGTGAGGCATTCCAGAACAACGATTCGTTGAGTTCCGGTACACCGCCGCGGCTGTAACCGGGTTGCTCCCAAAAGTATAGCTTCTTCCCTACGTACTGATAAACCTCACCGCGCGTACCGTACACCATACCGTCACGGTCAAACGCCTCATTCTTGGGGGCGGATGCCTTTTTCTGCTCCATCCAAAGAGCAGAAAGCGCATTTGCATAATAAACGTCCTCGGGAGTCAGAAGTTCCAGAACCTTGCCCCAAGCATCCGTGCCCTGCTCTGCATGATTCTCATCCGTGCTGAAGCAGCCGTACCAGAACCACGTATAGCCCACGGCCTTGACAAAGCCGTGCTGTTCAAGCTCGGGGATCTGCGTGTCGCGCATGAAAGCAAGGCGTTCCTCGCCCTTATATTTCGCGTATTCCTTGGGAATCACGCACTGCATTACCGACTCGTTATGTCCTGCAATGGCCGAGGCCTTGATTTTTGCCAGTACCTCGTCGTTTGCCTGCCCGGGCAGCCACCAATAGCCAAGAATGAGCACGTCGGCAAGCATGTGCTGCTTTTCGCCCGACTCCTCAAGACTCTCTACCGAAGAGAGCACCGCGCGATACTCGGGCTCAAAGCCTGTTTTGTCATTCTTGATACGCCACAGCTTGAGATGCTCCACCTGCTCGCGCACGCGCTGTACCAAGGTCTTGTTTTCGTCGTATTCCTTTTCGATCATACCGTATTCCTTTCTCAGTTGCTTACGCCCCTCGCAAAGACGCCACTTGACAGTTCCCACCGGTACGGAAAGTCTTTGTGCGATCTCGGCAACAGACAGCCCCTTGAAGTAATGCATTTCAATCGCCTCTCGGATCTTATCGCTCAAGGCGTCCACGTACAGGTGCAGCTGCTCGTCGCGCATGGCCTCCGCCACGCCCACAACGCCTGTCAGCGCGTCAAGACCGCTGGCATCCTCGCCGTCAAGATCCAGGTTTTCCAAAAGGTGCAGGCTGATATCCGCCGTGACGCTTCTGTAATGCATGACCAGACTCTTGGCGCGATTTTTGGCAATCGAGCAAACCCAGGAGCCAAACAGCGAGGGATCCTTGAGCGAGGCGAGATTTACCCAGGCGGAAACAAAGGCATCCTGCGACGCGTCCTCTGCGGAGAACGAGTTGCCCGTGACCTTGTACGCCGTACCCTTGACAGCATTCTGATGCCGCAGCACCAGAGCGTCAAACGCCTCGGAGTCGCCAAGCAGCGTCATCTCAACCAATACGTTGTCTTTCTTATCTTGGTACCTGTTCATGTGCATTTCCTTTCTCGGTGTCTTTTTTGGGGGTTCACTTATAAGACTCCGGATTTTGGCAAAAGGTTGGGTAGATCGAAAAATTTTTATGAAACTATTATAGCACATGCGATTTAGGAAAGCAAGCCCCCCTTGAAGAACGGTTGGGAGCGCCACCCCGAGTGTCATCCTGAGCGAGTGTCGCGAAGCGACCGAGTCGAAGTTTTTCGGAGCGAAATTCGCAGCGAGCTGCAGAATGTAGCGAAGAAAAACCGCGAGCGCGACGTATGGAAGCGCGGAGCGGGATCTGCGATGGGTTTTCTCAATGCTTGCTTAGCTTTTGAAATGTTCTTGATGCGTATCAATCTTCGCTTGCCTACCCCTATCCGATCACGTTTCAAATGTAACTTCTGTAGGCGACGTGTCAGAAACCTACGCAGATCCCGCCTGCGGCGGGTTTGCTCCGCTTCGCGCCATTTCGCAACTTATTGCGAAATACCGCTACACTCTGCAAAACTTCGACTTCGCGGTGCAATCCCAATCAAGATTCTTCGCTGCGCTCGAGAATGACAGATTGGGATTGCACGCTCCGCTCAGGATGACACTCGGGGCAATGCGTGACGAGGCTGTCGAGGACGTCAGCCCCTACCAATGGACGGCTTTTTCGACAAATCTCGGCTGCCGTTTTTGTACGTTCCTACAAGAATACGTTTTCCATCAATTTCTTTTGCAAAAACATTTGCTTTTTGCGCGCATTTATAGTATAATATTATGTTAAGCATATTCAAATTCACCATATAGATTGACGAGGTAAGACATGCCAAAATACGAATCTCTATCACCTGCCGTGACCGCAAGCATTGTTCAGGACAGGCTTGAAGGCGCGTCTTTTCACATCGGATACGAAAACAGCAGCGTCATTCGCCGCAAAAGCATTGCGTCCGACAGCGCCAGCGTGTGGCGTCCGCCCTTTGTACACGACATTGACAAAATCCTGCATTGCCCCTTTTATAACCGCTATACCGACAAAACACAGGTGTTTTCGCTGATCAAAAACGACGACATCACCCGTCGCAGCCTGCACGTGCAGTTGGTTTCCCGCATTGCACGCACCATCGGTGCTGCACTTGGGCTCAATCTTGACCTGATCGAGGCCATCGCGCTTGGCCACGACATCGGCCATCCGCCATTTGCGCATTCGGGCGAATCCTATCTTTGCGAGCTTTACCACGCACACACGGGGCGTTATTTCTTTCATAACGTCCACTCGGTGCGCGTGCTGGACGTCATGTTTCCCTACAACATCAGCCTGCAAACGCTTCACGGCATTGCCACGCACAACGGTGAGGTGGAGATGATGGAATACGAGCCGCAGCCCGTGCAAAGCTTTGCGGAATTTGACCGCATGATCGAGCGCTGCTACACCGAGCCCGGCTATGCAAACTCCATTCTCCCCGGCTCGCTTGAAGCCATTGTCGTGCGTATTTCTGACATCATTGCCTATCTTGGCAAGGACAGGCAGGATGCCGACCGCGCGGGAGTCGTGGAGGAATCTGTATTTTTCAACGAGGACATCGGATCGATCAATGCCGAGATCATCAATAATTTGGTGGTCAATATCATTGAAAACAGCTACGGAAAGAATCGCATCTGCATGGACAAGCGCCATTTCAAGGCACTCGTGGATTCCAAGGCGGCCAATTACCGTATGATCTACAATTCCGCCGCCACCAAAGCCAATCTGCCAAACACAGCCAAGCCCATGATGGCCGAGATCTACGGACAATGCTTGGACGATCTGCGCGCAGGCAACAAATATGCCCCCATTTATACCCACCACATCGACTATCTCAACAAGATCCATTACAAGCGTACAAAGCCTTACGAAAGCACCGAATACAATCAGATCGTGGTCGATTTTATCGCAAGCATGACCGAAACCTATTTTGTGGATCTGCATCGCTATCTCTTTCCCGACAGTACGCTCAGTGTGGAATACACCGGTTATTTTGATTAAACAACAAAGGAGATATATATGTTCGAAAAAATTTTAGAGCAGATCCGCTGCCACGACACCATTATCATTCACCGTCACACCAATCCCGACGGTGACGCGATGGGCAGCCAGATCGGACTGAAACACATCATCAAGGAAAACTTTCCCGAAAAGCGCGTGCTGACGGTGGGTGATCCCGCCAAGCGATTCGCCTTTATGCAGGACAGCACCATGGACGAGGTGGCAGACGAGGACTACAAGGATGCGCTGGCAATCGTGCTGGACACCTCCGCAAAGGCCTTGATCAGCGACGACCGCTATACCACAGCGCACGTATCGGCACGCATTGACCACCACCTTTTCTGTGAGACCATTGCTGACATTGAGGTCACAGACAGCTCTTATGAAAGCTGCTGCGGTCTTGTCACCGAATTTGCCATGGAAAGCGGCCTTACGCTCTCCCCTCTTGCCGCCAAGTCGCTTTACACCGGTATGGTGACCGACTCAGGGCGCTTCCGCTACGATTCCACCACGGCAAACACCTTCCGTCTGGCGTCGTTTTTGAAGTCTCACCCCTTTGACACCAACGACATTTACAGAAATCTGTATGCCGACGATTTTTCCTTTATCCGTCTGCGTGCCTCGTTCGTACTGAAGATTCAATTCACCGAGCATAACGTGGCTTACATATACACCACTAAACAAGAGCTGGCGCAGACCGGTGCGGACACCTTTACCGTTTCGCGCGGCATGGTCAATACCATGGGCGAGATCCGCGGTGTGGATATTTGGGTAAACTTTACCGAAACCGACGATGGCGTGCTTTGCGAGCTGCGCTCGAGCAAGTACAACATCAACGCGATTGCTGTCAAGTACGGCGGTGGCGGACATATCAAGGCAAGCGGCGCAACGCTCAAGGATCGCGAGCAGGCAATGCAGATGCTTGCCGAGCTGGATGCTCTGGCAGCGGGAGGTAACGCATAATGGAAATTTTACAGCAGATTTTAGATAAAATCAAGCAATACGATCGCATCATGCTGTTCCGCCACGCGCGCAACGACGGTGACTGCGTAGGCGCAACAAAGGGACTTAAAGCCATTCTCAAGCTCTCCTTCCCCGAAAAGCAGATCTATCTGATCGACGAGGATCGCGCAGAGTACCTTGCATTCCTTGGAGAGGACGACGCGCCCGTGGAGGACGCTTTGTACACGGACGCGCTGGGCATCGTGCTGGACACGGGCAACACAGGCCGCATCTCCAATCCCAAATACGAGCTGTGCCGCGAGCTGATCAAGATCGACCACCACATCAACGTCAATCCTTACGGTGATCTTTCCTGGGTGGAGGAGGAGGCTTCCTCCGCTTGCGAAATGGTGGCAAAGTTCTATTTCACCTTCAAGGACCAGCTAAAGATCGACCGCGAGGCGGCCACTTACCTGTACACCGGTATGGTCACCGACTCGGGACGCTTCCGCTTCAGCAGCACCTCGGGCGACACGTTGCGCATGGCGGGAATGCTTTTGGATCTTGGTATTGATACTGAGGTTTTGTACGCCAACCTGTATCTGCAGGACACCGAGACCTTCAAATTCAAATCCTACGTCTATAAAAACATGAAAATGACGCCTGCAGGCGTGGCATACCTGTATATCAGCCGCACAACCATGGAAAAATACGGTCTTTCGCACGAGCAGGCGGCCTCGGCCGTTTCCCTTTTGGATTCGATCAAGGGCTCCTTGATCTGGATGATCTTTATCGAGCATGAAACCGAGATTCGCGTCAGACTGCGCTCCCGCTTTGTCACGGTCAATCAGATCGCAGAGCGCTACAACGGCGGCGGTCACGCCTGTGCAAGCGGTGCTACCGTGCGCAACAAGCGCCAGGCTATGACTCTGGTGGCCGAAGCTGACCAGACGCTGGCCAAATACAAGGCAGAAAACGAGGGCTGGTTATGAGAATACTGATTACAAACGACGACGGCATCAAGGCTGAGGGCTTGCTCCCTTTGGTCAAATGGGCGGCCAAATACGGTGAGGTGACCACGGTTGCCCCCTTGCACGAGCAGAGCGGCAAGAGCCACGGCATTGATATTTTTCGCCCCATTGCCGTAACGCCTTACGATCTCTGCCCCGAAACCACCGCCTACGCCGTGGATTCCACGCCTGCCGATTGCGTGCGCTACGGGATCATCGGTCTTGGCCAAACGTACGACCTGGTCATCTCCGGCATCAATCGCGGCTATAATATCGGTCAGGATATCGTGTACTCCGGCACGGTGGGCGCGATTTACGAGGCTGCTGCGCAGGGCGTTCAGGGCATGGCGCTCTCCACCGATCCGAACACACTTTCCGGTGCCTTGGAGCAGCTGGATAACGTGTTCAAATTCTTTGAGCGCAACAACCTCTTTGGCGTCAACAATCTCTATAACGTCAATATCCCCGAGAATCCGCAAGGCATTCGCATCACCCGCCAAGGCATGGCGCACTATTCGGACGAATGGGTGGACATGGGCAACGGCACTTATACGCAGGTGGGCCAGTTCATTTTTGAGAACACCAAGAATCTCGACCTGGACACCGACTGCGTCATGAACGGCTATATTTCCATCACTCCCCTGCAATCCGACCGCACCAATATGCCCGTGTTTAAAAAGCTCGCGGGGTATATCAATCAATAAACGCAATAAAGGGCGCGGGGGATCCCCGCCCTTTGTTGTACAAGCAAAAAAGACGCTGCACCGAGGTGCAACGTCTTTTTTCGTTTGGGTTTATTTTACAAACAGCTTATATCGCTAATCAGCCCAGTGCAACGATATAAACGTACTCACCGCCATTGGAGGCAAACTCGATGGTGCCATTGTAGTTCTTGATAAAGCCGTGAACAGTAATGACATCACCAACCTTGAGCTCACCCATACCTTCCATAGGATTCAGAGTGTAGATCAGCATGGTGCTGGTGCCATCGGTGAAGTAAACTTCACTGTAATAGTTGCCACCGCGACCGATAGAGGTAACTGTACCCTTAGTATAGAACTTATCTGCAGAGGCGGTGCCTTGTGCCAGATCTGCGCATGCTGCCAAAGCCTGAGTAACAGTCAGAGGAGCCTCCAGAGTGCCGTTGCCTGTGGGAGCGGGAGTTTCGGTGTTGTCACCGCCCTCTTCTTCGCCGCCCTCGCCGGGAACGAGATTATCAAGCGTGCAACCTGCATTGAACTCGATCTTGCCGTTGTAGTTGGTGAAGTTACCGGTAACGGTAATGGTATCGCCAACCTTCAGGCCCTGGGCGCCCTCGCCCTTCAGACGGAAGCACTGGATGGGCTTTTCGGTGTTACCTTCCACAATGATGGTAACCGTGATGTTCTTGTACTGATCGCTCCAAGCGGTATCAACGCTGGAGATCACACCGGTCAGGGTGTAGGTTTCCTCGGTAACAACGCCCTGTGCTACGCCGTAAGCGATGTCAAGAATTGCCTGCTGGGAAATTACCTCGCCCATGCCAACCAGTACGCAGCCTGCGTCAAATTCGATCTTGCCGTTGTAGTTCTTCAGAACGCCTTCAACGGTAATTGCGTCGCCTTCCTTCAGATCCTGCGCGCCCTCGCCCTTCAGACGGAAGCACTGGATCAGCTTGTCAGCCATATCGCCAACCTGGATGGTCACGGTGATGTTGCCATACTGATCGCTCCAAGCGGTATCAACGCTGGTGATCACGCCAAACAGACGGTAAGTGCCGTCCAGAGCCTCGCCAACGCCCAGGCCGTAAGCCGCGTCAACGATCTGCTCGTAGGTCATGCTGCCTGCCAGGATCTTTACTTCGAACTCTCTGGTCTCGGTAGCGCCGCCGCAGGTAACGGTAGCGGTCAGCTTCACGGTAGTGGTCTGGGTAGGAATGGTAACGGTCAGCTTGTCGCCGTTCACAACAGCCAGCTCGCTGTCGGATGCCCAGCTGATGGAAACCTCGGGATAAGTCACACCGGTCAGGGGCAGAGTGATGTCGCCGCCCTTGGCAATGGTGGATTCGAAGGACAGAGCGTCCTTTTCAAAGGTAACCTTTTCAGCATCGCCTCTCTCGGGCAGTGCAAGGTTGTAGAAGCAATCTACAGAGGTAGGAATGATGTAAGGATTGCCGGAATAAGTGATCATGATACCGGTCACGTCAGCGGTGTAGCCAAACTTTTCAGCGTGTGCTGCATCGATGGTTGCCTTATCGTCAGCCTTCAGAGTGGTCGGGAAGTCGGTTACGTAGGTTCTTACGTAAGACTGAACACCGTTCAGCTCGAAGAACAGATACTGGCTGGTTGCATTTGCCAGCTCCTGGCCGCCAAGGGTAACGCCCTTGATGATTACGGGCATACCAACCAGCTCGTTGAAGTTGGTCTCGGGAACGAACTTATCGGTAATGTCAACGGGCTCAAAGGTCTTGATCTCGGAGTTGACAATGGTAGCGATGCCGCCCTTGATCTCCATCATGCCGCTGTAAGGAGCAGCAGGACCGGAAACGCGAACGGTCATACCAACCTCGATGCCCAGATCAGCAACGGGGTCAGCGTCCATCTGGTAGGAGTAGTAGCCGCCGTAGCCGCTCTCGTCCAGCAGGAACAGGTGGTTTCTGGTGTTGCCGGCTGCCTTGGAGTTGATAGCAACAACGATACCCTGAACAACCAGGTTGTCGCCTTCCTTAGCTGCCTGGTACTCAGCCCAGGTGGTAACTGCAAACTTGGGAACGGTACGGTTGAATTCCTTTGCAACGGTGTTGCCTTCTGCGTCAGCAACGGTTGCGGTCAGAACGTAAGCAATCTCCTCTGCTGCCTCATCGGGAACGTCAACGGTAACGGTGCCGTCCTCGCCAACAGTCAGGGTGATCTTGTCAGTATTGACAGTCCAGGTAATCTTGTAGTCAATACCGCCAACCTTCACGTTGGAAATCAGCGTGTAGTCAGCAGCGGTAACGGTGGTGTCCTTGTACAGCTGACGAACGTACTCAGCTGCATTCTCCAGATCCGTAGGCTCCTGTGCGCCGGGATCATCGGTGGTAACCTCATCGGTCGTGGGGTTTTCGGTGGTAGCATCGGTGGTAACGTCGGAAGCGCCGTCCGTGGTCTCTTCACCGCCCTGCTGCTCGCCGGGATCGCAAGCAACCAGAACGAAAGCCATGGACAAGACCAGTACCGCTGCCATCAAAAGCATAAGAATCTTTTTCATGATAGCTCCTTTTCTTTGTCACAAAATATCAATGTTGGTTTTGCCGCCGCGCGGCAGGAAAACAAATCGGGGATCAGTTAAAAGTCACGTCGTTGATCGAGAAGACTCTTACCTGATATGCACCGTTATAGGAATCGATAATTCCCTTCACGGTGATGTTGGTGCCGACCGGGAACGCTGCATCTGTTACCGGATTGCCTTCCGCATCGAGCAGCACCTCAGTTCTGACAACGATGGTGGTGCCGTCCTCTGCCTTACAGGTAATGGACATAGCGCCCTTATCATCGCTGGTTTCGTTGGTCGTGGTATAAACGCTCTCAACAGTCAGGTTCTTGACCGTCACGGTGCTGTAATGTGCCAGCTCACCGTACTTGAACTCCTTGGGAGTTGCGATCTCGTTGCCCTCTGCATCCTGCGTGATGACGTCCAGCGTCAGCTTACCGTTTACGATATCGCTTGCGCTGACCTCACTGTAGCTGGGGCTGAAGCCGTCGCTGATCTTGTGGATACCGTCCTTGGAGAGCGCTCCTTCGGGATCCATCATATCCACGCTGTACTTGATGTTGGAGATCTGCCATGTACCGCCCAGCTCGTAATACTGCAGCGATCCCACCATCATCACGCGGTTGCCGATGCTCAGCGCCTGCATGACGTTACCGGGGGTATTGTAGCCGCAGAATACCTGCATGCCGTAGTACATATCAGTCTCTGCATCGTATTCCTCAAGATATACGGTCGCACCGCTTCTCTTGACCACAACTGCCTCAAAACGAACCAGCTGATCCTTATAGGGCTCATAGTTGAGCTTGAGCTCCTTGAGCGTTACGTTCTGCGCACCGCCATAGTAGAAATCGGGGTCCTTATCCTTGGAGAACACGTACATTTTGAACTGCTTAGCCTGGTTGAGCGCACCCATGGTGTACTCGGAATACGCATTGTCGGCTGCGTTAGAGCCGAACGCAAGTCCCTGCTGCAGAATTTCAAGGTTGAGGTTACGGTACTCGGTCATTTCATCGGTCTTGTACCAAACCCAAACCAGATATCTGCCGCCCGTGGAATCTGCATTCCAGCTTGCGTTATCGGATTCGATGTAAATGGAGGTTGCCTTGGAAAGCGTCTCCTTGGTGTAATTAGAAGCCTTTTTACCCCAAGGCTCGATGATACCCGTGGATTCGGGCGTATTGATACCGAGGTATCTTGCCTTCAGAATACCCGTAGGCACAACGCTTGTGGGGACGTTGAAGTGAGTGGTATCACCGTCGATAAACGCGTGTACGGTTACCTCAACGTTCAGTCTGCCGGAGTTCTTGTCAAACTTGAGCTGAGAAGCAAAGTCAACAAACTCAGGCTCGGACTCGGGAACGGTCGTTGCTTCGGAGGTGTCGGTAGTATCGAGGCTCTCATCCGTGCTTTCAGCGGTGCTGTCGGCAGCGGTCGAGTCCTCGGTCGTGCTGCCCTCGGTATTGCAGGCCGCAAAGCAGCCTGCAATCATGCCAAGAGCGAGCAAAACGATCAATAATTTGGTAAAAATCTTCATCGTTTTACCTACTTAATCAAATTTGGATTATGCTCTTGATTACTGAGCGTTCTTGCACTCGGTAACGGCATCGGCAAACGCCTTGTCGATCATAGCGTCAACGTCGTCAGCCTTGGTGGTGAAGCAGTACTGCATCAGTACGCCAACCTTGTCACGTGCTACGGAAGAGCCGTTGAATGCGGGGGATACGAAGTAAGCATTGGACATCTCTCTGCCAACCTTAACAGCCAGTGCCTGGATGTGGTCGCCGCCGTCAGCGTTGTCAAGGAAGTTCTTGTATGCGGGAACCTGGTCAACGCTCTGGATAACAGGCATATAACCGGAGGTCATGGAGAATGCAGCCTGGAACTCGGGGTTGGTGGTCAGGAACTTGACGAACAGCCAGGAAGCAATGACCTCCTGCTTGTTGTCGCTCTCAAAGATGCACAGAGAGGGACCCTGAGAGATTGCCTTGGGGTTCTCGGGATTGATCTGAGGAATGGGAGCAATACCGACCTCGAATGCATAACCGGTGTCGGTTGCTTCGGGACGCTGGTGGATGGAGCCGCCGGTGGAGCCGATGGACATGTAGCTGTTCTTATCAACCAGCTCGGTGAACAGACCGGAGGTGTAACCGCCGTACAGTTCCTGGGTGGTCAGATAGCCCTTTTCGTACCAGCCTCTGAACATCTTAACGAATACCTTGTTCTGAGGATGGTCAAACAGATAGTTGTTACCTCTCTCGGTGGAGGTGTAGGGAGAGCCGTACTGCTCGGTCATGGTGATGAACCAGTTAGCCTCGGAGTCATAGCCCAGAGGGATGCAGTCGGGATCGATCTCAAGGATCTTCTTGCAAAGCTCCTCCATCTCCTTCCAGGTGGTAGGAACGGTCAGGCCGTTTGCATCAAAGAAGGTCTTGTTGTAGTACAGAACCTCGGTGGACTTGGACATGGGCAGGGTGTACATGGTGCCTGCGTTGTCAAATACTGCGCCCTCAGCGTAGAAGCCGGGAACGAAGTCAGCGATCTGATCAGCGGTCAGACCGAGAACGGTCTTGTTGCCAAGCGCGTCGGTGATCTCAATGGTGCTGCCTATGAAGCTGTTGAGCGGAACGACTGCCTTTGCTACGTTGTAAAGTGCAACGTGGTCGGGATAGCAGTAAGCGATGTTGGGCTGGTTGCCAGCGGTCAGCTCGGTCTTGATCTGGTCACGAACCTCGTCGTAGCCGCCAACCTGTGCATGTTCAACGTGAATGTTGGGGTACATTTCATTGAACTTTGCAATGTACTGATCCAGAACGCCCTGGTAGGTTGCGTTCATGGTGTGGGAGAAGGTGATGGTCACTTCGCTACCGTCATAAGCGATAACGTCGTACTCCAGAGGCTTGGGCTGAGTAGCACCGTTGTTCTCGGTGTCAGCACCGCCGGTTTCACCCTCGGGCTTGGTCTCTGCATCGGACTGTGCGGGAGGAACGGTGGAGGTTTCATGACCGCCGCCATCACAGCCAACGAGTGCAAACGTGCTCAGACACATAACCAGCATCAGAGCGAGTGCAAGAATTCTTTTCATGGTTTGTTTCCTTTCGTTTTTATATCTTTTTTATTTATAGACTTTATTGTCAATAAATCTTGAATTAACCCTTGATACCGCTCCTGGAAACGCCCTTCATAATGTACTTACGAAGGAAGATGAATACCAAGAACAAGGGAATGGATACCACGGTGACCGCAGCCATCTGCACGGGGATATCCGCCTCGCCCGAGCCTGCATCCGTAAACGCGGAGCGCAGACCGTTGGTGATCAGCCAGAAGTCCTTGTGGGCAACCAGTCTGGGCCATACGTAGGAGTTCCATGCACCCATCATTTTCAGAATGGTGATGGAGATCAGCGTGGGCATGGAGAGCGGGATCATGACCTTGCACAGGTACTTGAAGTCGCTCGTGCCGTCCACCTTTGCTGCCAAGTACAGCTCGTTGGGGATCTGCATGAAGTTCTGCTTGAGCAGGTAGATATAGAAGATACTGACAAGGAACGGAACGATCAGCACCGAATATCCTGCCAACCAGTGATCATTGTTTACCCAGTCGAATCTGTCGACCGTGATGTAGTTGGTAATGGTGAAAAGCTCACCGGGGATCATCATGGTACCAAGCAGCGCTGCAAACAGCGCATTCTTGCCCTTGAACTCCAGACGTGCAAATGCAAACGCCGTGATGATGGTAATGATCAGCGACAGGATGGTAGATACGACACCGACGATGACGGTATTCTTGAACAGATTGAGCAACGACGCTTCCTCAAATGCCTTCAGATAGTTGCTCCAGATGATCTCCTTGGGAAACAGCGTCGGCACAGAGAGCTTGTACTCTGCCAGCGACTTAAGCGAGGAGATGATCATCCAATAGAACGGGAAGATGACGATGATCGCCATGATGATCAGGAAGGTATACAGCGCGATCTGAGAGATGACCTTCATGATCTTCTGCTGTGTCGTGACCTGTTGGAGGTCCTTTTCGGACAAGACTTTCATTTGTTTTGCCATGTGAGCACCTCCTTTTTAATAGTGCGTCTTCTTCTTGCTGACCGCAAGGTTGACAAGCGTCACCGCGAAGATCAGTAAGAACAAGAGCAATGCGGCTGCAGATGCAATACCCTCTGCGTTGCCGAGGTTATCGTAAATAAAGCCGACCATGGTCTGAAGTCTCGGTGTACCCACCGCCGCTCCGGGAGGCTGCATGGCTTCACCGAAGATACCGACGATGCTGGTATATTCCTTGAATCCGCCGATAAAGCCCGTGATCACGACGTATGCGATCATGGGAGAGAGCAGCGGCACGGTGATACGGGTAAAGACTCTCCACTTGGGCGTCGAGTCAACCTTTGCTGCATCGTAATACTGTTTGTTGACGCTCTGCAGACCGCCAAGCAGGATCAGGATCTTGAAAGGCAGCGCGTTCCAGACAATATAAATGATCATAACCAGCATGTTGGCCCAGTAAGTCGAGCCCTGGTTGATCCAGTTGATAGGATCCATGCCAAACCAGCCGATTACGGTATTGATAATACCGATCGAGGTGCTGGCTGCGATATCGGAGGTGTTGACACCGACGATATTGAACATTGCTGCAAATACCATACCGATCGCGATCGAGTTGGTCACGTACGGCAAGAAGAAAATGGTTTGCAACAGGCGGCGCAGGGGCTTGATCGCGTTCAAGCATACCGCGATCAGCAGCGCCAGGAACGTAGAGAGCGGCACGGTCAGCACGCAAAGCAGCACCGTGTTTTGCATGATCAGCCAGAAGCCATCGTAATTGATAACAGCCTTGAAGTTTGCAAGACCGAATTCATAATCGTAATCGCCGCTGATGCTCTCCGAGATCTTATAGGTGGTATAACCGCCCCATCTTACCGGGACTTCCTTTTCGTGGATGACCTCAATCCAGTCGCCGTTTTCATCCATGATCGTAGTTTTTTCTTCTACGATCTCATACTCTACGGGCAGCTCCGGATCCCAACGGACCGTAAATGCCATACGCAGGGTATTGACGATGGGCCACGCGGTGAAGATCAGCAACAGAATGATCGCGGGAAGCAGATACAGCCACGCTTTCCATTGTTGTTTACTGTCAACCATGATACCCTCCTCAGAAATGAATTCTGTTCTCGGTCTCTGCGTCAAACAGGAACACCTTATGAGGCTTGAGCGAATAAGATACCTTTGCGCAAGAAAGGTCGACCTTGTTGTCGGAGTTGATGATGGCACGAACCAACGGATTTGCAGATGCGGGATGCTCGCAAACAACGCTCATGTCACGGCCCATGACCTCAACGTTCTTGAGGTCGCATACGAAAGGACCGTTGGGATCCAGATTGAAGCCCTCGGGACGAATGCCCACGAATACGTCGCGATCCTCAACACCGCTGACGTTCAGCACAGCGTTTTCACCCAGATACAGCTTGCCGCCGGCAACCCTGCCCTTGAAAACGTTGATGGGGGGCGTACCCAGGAACTTTGCAACAAACAGGTTTGCAGGATTGTCATAGACCTCCTGAGGTGCGCCGATCTGCTGCACGACACCCAGCTTCATCACCACGATCATATCGGAGATGGACATTGCCTCCTCCTGGTCGTGCGTAACGAATACGGTGGTAATACCGGTCTCCTTCTGGATGCGGCGGATCTCTTCTCTGGTCTGCAGACGCAGTCTTGCATCCAGGTTGGAAAGCGGCTCGTCCAAAAGCAGCACGCGGGGCATCTTGACCAGTGCTCTTGCAATCGCAACTCTCTGCTGCTGACCGCCCGACATTTCGCTGGGCTTACGGTCCATCAGATCCTCGATCTGTACCAGCTTTGCAGCCTGGTAAGCACGCTCCAGCATCTCTTCCTTGGTCATCTTGTCCTTGCCCTTCAGGTTCTGCAGGGGGAACAGGATGTTCTGCTTGACCGTCATGTGGGGGTACAGCGCATAGTTCTGGAACACAAGTCCTACGCCGCGGTTTTCGGGGGAAAGTGTAGTTACATCCTCTTCACCAAAGAAGATCTGTCCCGAGGAGGGCTTCTGCAGACCGCTGATCATGTAAAGAGTGGTACTCTTTCCACAACCGGAAGGACCGAGAAGGCCTACGAGCTTACCATCGGGAATGGTAAAGGTAAAGTCGTTTACGGCGACCACCTCGCCCCCTGCCTTTTTGTTTCGGCTGGGGAAGATCTTCGTTAGATTTCGTAATTCAACTTTCATTTCATCTAACCTCCATTTGTGTTTATATACTTTTTTATTTGCTATACAAATAATTGCAAACCAAAATCAATAGGGCGCGTTTGCCACCTCTTGCTCGTGAATTCTCTTCTTATAATCAATGAGTGCCTGCTCGTTCTCAAAGATCATCTGCGTGGTCAGATCGACCACCACGGTATCCGAGATCAGGTCGTGAATGGTGGAATTGGTGCGCGTTGCACACATACACACGATCTCCAGAATCACAAGGCCGAGCATCACGATGGGGCCGACGATACCGATGATGCCAAAGAACATCATGACCGTCAGGAACAGCGGCAGCAGCGTTTCGATCGTGCATTTGCCAAACAGCACGCGGATAAAAAGGGCTACAGGCGTGACTTTGACCGAATTTGTGCGCATCACACCAAGGCCGAACATCTTTTTTCCAAGCGTTTGCCCGTTTTTGAATATCATGGGAATGACAAATTCCAAAATTGCATAAGACACAAGCACCGCAACCAAGATCATGATCAGTGTGAAGTTGAGCAGCATCATATAGGTAATAGCCAGATCCTGATCCTTGGAGAGCGCCGTATCCACCATGTCGTAGATCTCCTTTTGCTCCTCGGACATTTCCTCATAAGCAATACTGAGATCCAGCTCACATCGCGTCCCGTGTAATTTTTCGTATTCATCCTCGCACGCTGCTACGTGCGCGTTCTTTCTCTCCTCAATAAAGTCCATGTGCCGATCGTAATCCAACGCAAAGGACATCAAAGCCGCAATACCGACAGCCAGGATCACAAATATGATAATGTCAAAAAGAAACGCCGATATTCTTTTCCAAAGGCTTGCTTTTTGCAGATCGTAAATCATACGGCGTACCATCCTTTCTGAATTCTGTTTCTTTCTGTGGGCGCAAATAGCCACACAGACCCATACTACAATATCATACCATATTTCGCGACAAAAGTCTACACTTTTTTCAATAATATATCTTTGTTTTTTCACTTTTGGTGAAAACAACGAAAATATACGACATTACAAAGCGTAATTTTTCGTGAGAATGATAGGCATTTAGCAAAGCAAAGACAGCAGCCGTTTCAGGACTGCCGTCTTTGCCAAAGTTGTCAGGTATTCTCTATTATTTTTATCAACTCTTCGGGGCTGTGCGCCACAATCTCCGCGCCCATGTCGTACAGCACCGCCTCGGGGCGGTAGCCCCAGCAAACGTCGATGGCGTGCATGCCTGCGTTTTTGGCGGTTTTGACGTCCACGTCGCTGTCGCCGATATAAGCGCACTCATGCGGCTGTGCGCCCATCAGCGCGGCTAACTGCAGCGGCACTGCGGGATCGGGCTTGGCAGCGCGGTCAGTGCGAAAGCCCTCTGCCGCCACGAACGTATCGGGCGCAAACAGCTGCGCGACCAGCGACTTGACAAATTCATCCTGCTTGTTGGAATTGACCGCCATGGGGTACTTCCCTTTCAGCCTTGCGATCATATCCTGTATGCCGTCATAGGTGG
>JAZUSJ010000104.1:0-6498 GCA_045606685.1 Eubacteriales bacterium | reverse complement strand
TTAAAGGCGCCAAGAGGCGTAAAATAAAAATTATGATTGGAGGTTTACTTATGAAAATGAGTAAAATTCTGTCGCTTGTTCTTGCGGTTATGATGCTTGTTACTTGCCTTGTAGCCTGCACTCCCAAGACTCCCGACCCGCAGCCCAATCCCAATGCGGATCTGAAGGGCACGTACGAAATCACCATGTGGGTTTCCGAGAAGGAAGGCGTTGCTGACCAGTTCAAGGCTCAGATCGCTAAGTTCATGGAAAAGAACCCCGGCGTTGTAATCAACGCTTCCATCGAGGGTGTTACCGAAGCTGATGCCGGCTCCAAGGTCGTTGCTGACGTTGCTTCCGCACCTGACATCTACTGCTTCGCGCAGGACCAGCTTGCTCGTCTGGTTCAGGCTGCTGCTCTCGCTGCTCCCGGTAAGGCTGCTGCAGAGGCTATCAAGGCTAACAACGACGCAGGCTCCGTTTCAGCTGCTTCCGTGGCTGGTACCATCTATGCGTACCCTATGACCAGCGATAACGGCTACTATATGTACTACGATAAGAGCATCGTAACCGATCCCGAGAACCTCGAGGCTATCATCTCTGCTTGCGAGGCTAACAACGTAAAGATCCGTTTCGCTCTTGAAAACGCTTGGTACACCGCTTCCTTCTTCTTCGCAACCGGTTGCACCTCCAACTGGACCATGAACGAAGCAGGCGAGTTCATCGGTATTGATGACGACTTCAACTCTGATAAGGGTATGATCGCTATGAAGGGTATGCAGATGCTGGCTCAGTCTTCCGCATACGACTCCAACGCTGACATCTTCACCGATGCAGGCGTTGTTGTAACCGGTATCTGGAACGCACAGGCTGCTGCTGATCACTTCGGTGAGAACCTCGGCGCAACCGACCTGCCTTCCTTCACCGTTGACGGCAAGTCCTACCACCTCGGCTCTTACTCCGGTAACAAGCTGATGGGTGTTAAGCCTCAGACCGACGCTAAGAAGGCAGCTGTTCTGTCTCTGCTCGCTCAGTACCTGACCGGTGAAGAGTGCCAGGCAGAAAGATTTGCAAGCTTCGAGTGGGGCCCCTCCAACAAGGTAGCTCAGGCTTCCGAGGCAGTTCAGGCTAACGCTTCTCTTGCAGCTCTTGCAAAGCAGAACGAGTACGCAGTTCCTCAGGGCCAGATCGGCGGCGCTTGGTGGGATATCGCAAAGGTTCTGGGTGCTGACGCTAAGGCAGCAACCTCCGATGCAGACCTTCAGGCAGCTCTGGACAACTACGACGCAGCTATCGGTTCTTGGCTGCAGATTCCTCCGGAAAAGAGATATGCATGGACCGTTATCGGTTCCGTTGGTAACACCAACTGGGATACCGACTTCACCATGACCGAGGATCCCGCAGGCACTTGGACCTCTGTTGTCATCGAAATGACTGCAGGCCAGGAGTTCAAGGTTCGTCAGGGTCTCTCTTGGGATAACAACTACGGTGCAAACGGCGAATCTAACGGTGCTAACATTGTTGTTGAGGCTGACGGCAAGTACCAGGTTAAGCTGGTAATCGGTGACACCGTTACCATCGAGCTGGTTCCCGCACAGTAATTTAAGTTAAATACTTATCGATATGATCGGGTGAGCCCTTAGTGGCTCACCCGCCTTCGAAAAAAGGCATTGTTAGCCGACATACAAGGAAGACAGTTGTCTTGTGTTTCGACTCACAATGCCTTTCATCTTAAATAAGGAGGGTTTGTGCGTTTTCTATGAAAAGACTAAACGATCTGGAATATTTAAAGCTGAATAAGTTTCAAGCCTTTTGGTATAATCTGCTGATGTTTATCTGCGCGATCCCCGTTTGGTTCAAGAACGTTGGACTGGGGATTTGGAGATTTATCAAGTCCTGCGGGATTACCGTAAAAAACGAAGTACTGGATATCGGAGCAACCTTTGCCAAAGGCAACTGGGCTGTCAAGCTGTCCTTCTTCCTGTTCGGCTTTGGCAACCTCTATTACGGACAGGTGATGCGCGGCATCATGTTCCTTGTCTTTGAGCTGATCTTTTTCGCATATATGTTCGTCCCCAGCGGTGGTTTGTATTGGCTTGGCAAATGCAATTGGTTTGTCAAGGGTGCAACGGTCGGTACCGTGCAGGGTGGATTTGTTTATAATGACCAATTCGACACCGACGTATGGGTAGCGGGTGACGACTCTGTCAAGGTGCTTTTGTACGCACTTCTGACCGTGATTTTCATTGTAGCTTTCGTCGTGACCTGGAGAATGCAGGTCAAGCAGTGCCGCATTTGCATGGACATCCGTGCAAAGGGCAAAAAGATCAAGAGCGGCAAGGATGACTTGAAGTCTCTTCTTGACGACCAGTTCCACAAAACGCTGCTTGCGCTGCCTTTGACAGGTATCATCGCGTTTACCATTCTCCCCATCATTTTCATGGTGCTGATTGCGTTTACCAGCTACGACGCTGCACACGATGGCTATTCCAATCTGTTCTCCTGGGTCGGATTCAAGCATTTCAACGAAATCTTCGACTTTGGCAGCGGCGGACTTGGTCTGACCTTCGGTGAGATTCTGGCATGGACGCTGATGTGGGCGTTCTTTGCAACCTTTACCAACTATTTCCTTGGCATGTTCGTGGCAATCATGATCAACAAGAAGGGAATCAAGATCAAGAAGTTCTGGAGAACCGTGCTTGTCATGACCATTGCAATCCCGCAGTTTGTCTCACTTTTGTACGTCTCCAAGCTGTTTGACTCCTCGGGTCTGATCGGCAGAGTACTGGGGCAGATTCCGTTCATCAGCGATTATCTGACCACCAATCACTTTATCTCTCTGTGGGATTCGCCCATCGTAGCAAAGATTCTGTTGATCGTCATCAATATCTGGGTAGGTATTCCGTATATCATGCTCATGGCAACGGGTATTCTGATGAACATTCCGCAGGACCTTTACGAATCCGCCAAGATCGACGGTGCAAGCTCCACGCAGCAGTTTACCAAAATCACGCTTCCTTACATGCTGTTCGTCACGGGTCCCTACCTGCTGACAAGCTTTGTCGGAAACCTCAATAACTTTAACGTCATCTATCTGCTCTCGGGCGGTAACCCGATCAAGGGAACTGCAGGCGGCGCATCGGTGGGTCATACTGACCTTTTGATCACATGGCTGTTCAAGATGACACTCGGAAGTACTGAAAGTAAATATTACCTGGCGTCCATCGTCGGTATATTGATCTTCTTGGTCGTTGCGGTGCTTTCGCTTATCGTCTACAACGTTATTCCTTCAACCAAGAACGAGGAGGACTATAAGTGATGAAAAAGAATGATAACAATGCATTAAGAAAGAAGAGCCTGAGCATCAAAGCAAGCAGACGCATCAGCAATGCAATCATTTACGTGCTGCTTGTCGCGATGACCATCGTCTGGCTTTTCCCGTTCATGGGAATTTTGCTTGAATCCTTCAAGACCGAAACCAAGATGCAGACCGCGTATCTGTTTCCCAAGGAATTTGGATTTGATCATTACGTAAGACTGTTCAAAGAGACCGACTTTATGAAATGGTTTATCAATACCGCCATCATGGGCGTTGCCACCTCGGTGCTGCAAACCGTGTTCATTCTTTCCATGAGCTACGTGCTCTCGCGTCTGCGCTTCAAGGGAAGAAAGGGACTGATGAACATCATGCTCATTCTGGGCATGTTCCCGGGATTTTTGACCATGATTCTGATCTACAAGGTGTTCTCGGACGTCGGCTTGACCATGCAAATGGCACCGCTTGGACTGATCATCGTCTACTGTGCGAGCAGCGGTATGGGCTATTACGTATCCAAGGGCTTCTTTGATACCATTCCCAAGAGCCTTGACGAGGCAGCAAGAGTGGACGGCGCCACCCGCTTCCAGGTCTTCTATAAGGTGATCATGCCGCTCTCCAAGCCAATCGTCATTTACACGATCCTGATGGGCTTTATGGCACCCTGGGGAGACTTTATGCTGGCAAGCTACCTCATTCACGAAAACAGCCAGGGAATGAGCGTGGCAGTCGGTATGTTCGAGTGGCTCTCAAGAACGAATCTGAACGATTATTACACCATGTTCTGTGCCGCGGGCGTTATCGTGGCAATTCCGGTTGTGGCAGTCTTCCTTGCGTTGCAGAAGTACTACGTGGAAGGTGTCACCGGCGGAGCAGTGAAAGGTTAATTGGAGGAAAATATGGCAAGTGTAAAGTTAACTAACGTAAAGAAAATATACGGCAAAGATACGGTTGCGGTACAGGATTTCAACCTGGATATTGCAGATAAGGAGTTTATCGTATTCGTAGGCCCTTCGGGCTGCGGGAAATCCACCACGCTGCGCATGATCGCAGGTCTTGAGGACATTTCCGAGGGGACTGTTGAGATCGGCGGCGTGGTGGTCAACGACCTCCAGCCCCGCGACAGAGATATCGCAATGGTATTCCAGAACTACGCGCTTTATCCGCACCTGACCGTGTTTGAGAATATGGCGTTCAGCCTGCGTCTGAAAAAGGCTCCGCAGGATGAAGTGTACCAGAAGGTCACACAGGCAGCCGAGATTCTCGGCATTACCGAGTATCTGACGCGTAAGCCCAGAGCACTTTCGGGCGGTCAGAGACAGAGAGTTGCCATCGGCCGTGCCATGGTGCGTGACAGTAAGGTCTTTTTGATGGACGAACCGCTTTCCAACCTGGACGCAAAGCTGCGTAACCAGATGAGAGCAGAGATCATTCTGCTGCGTCAGAAGATTGATACCACCTTCATATACGTCACCCACGACCAGACCGAGGCTATGACGCTGGGCGACAGAATCGTTATTATGAAGGACGGCTTCATTCAGCAGGTCGGCACCCCCACCGAGGTGTTCGATATGCCCGAAAACCTGTTTGTCGCAGAGTTTATCGGTGCGCCCAAGATGAATACCTTCAAGACGTCGTTGATCTATGAAAACGGCAAGTACTACGTCACACCCTACGGTGCAAAGATTGAAGTTACGGGCAAGAAGGCAGAAATGCTCAGAAAGAATGCAATCGGCTCCTCCGAAATCATTCTGGGTGTCCGTCCCGAGCATATCGTGCTTGCAAAAGAGGGCGATCCCGGTGCAATTCCTTGCAAGATCGTGGTAAACGAAATGATGGGCAGCGAGCTGCATCTCCACGTCGTAGAGGAGAACGGCGATAAGCTGATCGTGCGCATTCCCACCATTGCACTTGATGACAACGAGCGCAAGGCAATGATCTATGGCACCACCATCTACGTTACCTTCGAAGGCAAGGTCATGCACTTCTTCGATAAGGAAACAGAGCGCAATCTGCTGCTGTAATCAATAAGATTTCTCAAAGAAAAATACGGGCTTGCTTAACCCTTGAAAAGGGAAAAGCAAGCCCGATTGCTGTTTTCTGTTATTCCTTCGCTTTTTGCCACGTCACGTCCTTGAGATATGCGCAAAACGCCTCATGTTCCTGCTTTGTACCCGGAACGATCGCTCCGTTATCACGGTCCCAAAGGTATTATGAGGAAAACGGCGAGAAGCCAGTGCTTGTGGTATATAAGAAAAGATAAGAAAAAGCCTCTGAGAAATCTCTCGACTTCTCAGAGGCTAATTTTACGTTCAGCGAACTACCGAAGAATGACTATAGATATAGAACTCCTCTTGGCTTGGCATCCACTTCTTTTCCTTGGGTGGGAAAGTCGCGTCAAAGGCTTCGACCGCAGAGATGTCCTCACAGCAGTCGGCGGCGGGGGGAGGAATGTACATCCACTTTCTGCCGTCGAGTACGCCCGGAACAAGCTCTGCAACGAGCAGGGCGGTAGGGAAGTTTCCGTCCACCACAAAGCTCACGTTCTTTTTTTTGCAGCTCACAAATCCACGGCTGACATAGTTGCCCGGATTGCCGAAGTTGATGTTCACATCGTAGCCAATCTTTCGTGCAACCTCAAAGGAATGCTCGATCAGCATTTTTCCGAGCTTCTGCCTCTGATATTCGGGAGCAACGCAAAGCGGCCCGAAGGAAAGAATTTCCTTGCGCTCACCATGCTCATCCTCAAGCCACGCTTTGGTGTACATGATGTTGCCAACGATTCTGCCATCCAGCTCAAGCACGAATGCAAGCTCGGGGATAAAGTCGGGATGAGAGCGCATCATGTGGACGAAATAATGCTCGTCTGCGCCCGGCTTATAGACGTTCCAAAACGCCTCACGTGTAAGTTCTTCTACTGCTCTGTAATCTTTTTCTGTTTCTAAACGTATCGTCAAATTTTTCATTTTTAATCCTTTCATATCTGTTGACGCTCAGGCACGAGAGGAATGCTGAGAATGTATTTGCAAACCTCTCGTTTACAATACAATCTCCAATGTTTTGGTGTTTTTCAAAAAGCACACTCCGATAAAAATATTCAAGCCGTGGCTTGTTAAGACATTATATCATAAAGGTGTGAATAGTTCAATAGCAATATATATAAAGAGGTTGAAATATTTGAAAAAATATGGTATAATGATCTT
>JAZUSJ010000103.1:0-2727 GCA_045606685.1 Eubacteriales bacterium | reverse complement strand
GCTCGAATGTCCCAAAATGTCCGCCAGCTTGGCAATGTCCTTTTCCATGCTGTAAAAGATGCGCGCGAACAAATGCCGCAGATTGTGCGGAAACACCTTGCTCGGCAGCACGCACGCCTGCTCGCACAGTGCTTTCATCTGCCGCCATACGTGGTGTCGGCTGATCGGGTTGCCGCCGCGCGTGACAAAAATGCTGCCCTTTTTTATCTTTTGCGCCTTTGCATACCGCGCCAGCTTTTTGCGCAGTGCCGGCACAAGCAAAATGCGGCGATTCTTGCCCTTGCAATGCACGGTTGCCTCTCCCCTTTGCACCGCTTCAACCGTGATGAATTGCAGCTCGCTGACGCGGATGCCCGTGCCGCATATGGTCTGCAAGATCAGGCAAAGCCGCTCGTCCTTCTGCCTGCTTGCCGCACCGACTAAGCGGTAATACTCCTCGCGCGTCAGCTCCTTCTCCTGCTCACAAAACACGCGCCTTTGCACGGCAAAGCGCTTGACCGCAAGCTCGCCCGCACCGCAAAATCGCAAAAACGCATTCAGCGCGGCAAGCATGGAATTGGCGCTCGTCACGGCATAATGCTTGCCAAGATGGGCTTTGTAATCAAGGATCTCTTGCCTGTCGATCGCGCGATCACCCACAAACGCAAAAAACGCGCACACGTCGCGCACGTATTTCTCCACGGTAGCCGCGCTTCTTTCGTTTTCTCTGAGATACGACGCAAAGGCCTGTATCCGCTCATCATCAGTTATCATTCGCTCCATGTTGTTCTCCTTGTCATATATGGTTTTTCTTATATTTTACCAAAATATCGAGAACAATACGTCCTCAAAATCAAAAGGAGCAATCGACAAACCCAAATTGACGTCATTTCACAGGGCGCACAGCTTGTTTTATGTTGCGCATCCGTCTTGCTCAAAGATCCCTTCCAAGCAACAAAAATGAGCTGCGCCAACAACTTGGCGCAGCTCATTAAACGTATATTGTAATTTTTTTGCGGATCAGCCCTCGATCGAGCCGTTCGGAATGGTGTTCAAATCCTCGTCCGGGATCCCGTCACCGTCAAAGTCAATGCCGCCCGTGCTGCCCATCAAGCTGCCGGATGCATAGTTGAGCACGAAATCGATCACTTCCGCCTCAGTCACAACGTCCTGGCCTGCAAACTGATTGATAATTGCCTCGGCAACCTCATCCACCAGCTCGGGGCTGACGGTCGCAGCCGCATCCTGCTCGCCAAGATACTCCTGCACAATGCCTGTCAGCGCCTGGCTGAGCTGCTCGGGATTGTTCTTGTTGGCATTGATCGATTCGGTCAGCTGACCGGTCAGCTCCTTGTCACCCATATCCAGAGCCTGCGTCACGGCACGCACGCACAGACGCTTGATCTCTATCGCCATAGGCGCAAGATGCTCGTTTTTTTCAAAGCTCTCGCTGACCTTCCGGATCACACCCGAATCCCCCGACAAAATATTCATCAGAGCATTGGAATCCTCGAGATTTGCAAAAATTTTGTATTCCATCATCATGTCCAGCACGTCGATCAGCGTATTCAGATCCGCGATCAGCAGCTCACCGTCCACGGTTGCCATAATATTGAGCAGTACGTCAAACGTAGGATCGATCAGCTCACCAAACTGCGGGCGTTCAATGCCCAAAAGAGCGTCACCGCGCGCCCAGTTGTCGCACATCTCCGCAATCAGCGAGGCCATCAGATCCGGCATCAGCACAGCGCGGTCCAGCGTTTCCACCATGTCCCCCAAGGCCTCTACGCTCTTTTCGGGAGAGGATGCAAAATCAGCATTTGCAAAGCTCTGCAGTGAGCGCACAAGACCAATGGCCGTGATCGCCTCGGTTTCAAGACTGAATTCGCCGCCGTTATATGCCGTGGATGTCATGTGATCAAACATTGGCCTGCCCAGCGTGCCGTAGGCCACCTTGAGAAAACGGTTATCCTTGATCGGAATGATATAATCCTGTACGGCAAAATATATTTTTTCGTTGTCACTTGACCCCTCGCGCGAAAACGACTCGCTGTCAATGCCGTCAAAATATGCGTCGGAGATATTGTGCAGCATATTGGCATAGCCGTTGATCGGCAAAAGCAAAATTGCCAGCAGCAGGCACGCATTGAGAAATCCCACGCACGCACCGCAAATACGCGACCAAACAGGCACGTAACGCTTGATACTGACCGTTTCACCCTCCTCATTCACCGTCTTGCGACGGAACCGATATACAAACAGCAGAATAAAACCGATGATCGCATGGAAGATCCAGAAAAGCAGTAAAAACAGCAACGGCGTGACCATCACACCCACAAGCATGGGCAAAAGCGCGATCAGCCCGTCAATTTCCGCAAACGCCTGTTCAAGCGAAAGACCGAACAAGCCCGTGATCCACAAGACCAGCGGATATACGTAATCGCGTGCAACGGTGGTGAAATCCCTGGACAAAAAGCATGCCAAAAACGCGCTCAGAGCAAGATTCCCTGTCGTCATCAGGGCTTTGATCAGGCCTTTGTGCAGTCCCCTTAGCACAAATATCAGCCCAAGCACTGCAAGAGCAACGGTTACAGCGACAGAAATCATTTGTCCCAACGCCATGGCTTTCTCTCCTTCTCTTTGGATTGGATCGGTATGATCCTACTATTATCATACAACATTTCCCTCTGTTTGTCAACAGAGAAATAGCCGAAGAGAGCAAAACCGTATGAGTTCGGCTCTCTTCGG
>JAZUSJ010000102.1:0-30431 GCA_045606685.1 Eubacteriales bacterium | reverse complement strand
AGCAGCACCGAGAAAGTATTGCTGCGCAATATTGTGCAGCAATGTTTCGAAGGTGGGATCTACGGGCGATGAACGTGTCCCTCGTAGATCCTCAGGACGCTTTGCGTCCTGACTTTACAAAATCAGCAATTTATTGCAGATTTTGTAAAGTTCGACTACGAAAACATCCACCCGGGATGTTTTCTCCGCTCAGGATGACACGAGGGGGCGCACTTCTCGGCTCAAGGTGTCAAAAGTGCATCCATCCACAAATCGTTTTTTCGCTTATTTTGCAGCCCCATGGGGCTTCATTTTTCTTTTTCTTGACAGACATTTGAATTTGTGATATAATAAACCGATTAAGTATTTTTTTGGAGGCAATTATGTCGGTTTCTGTTTCACAGAATATTACACAGGTTTATACCAAGATCAAGAATAATATCGGTAAGGTTATCGTCGGGAAAGAGGACACCATTGATATGCTGCTGGTTTCCATGCTTTGCGGCGGCCACGTGCTGCTGGAGGACGTACCGGGTACGGGCAAGACCATGCTGATCAAGTCACTGGCGGCAAGCGTGGGCTGCTCATTCAAGCGTATCCAGTTTACTCCCGACCTTTTGCCCTCGGATATTACGGGCATTAACTTCTTCAATATGAAAAAGTCTGAGTTTGAATTCGTTCCCGGCCCGATCTTTGCCAATATCGTGCTGGCGGACGAGATCAACCGTGCTACCCCCAAGACGCAGTCCGGTCTTCTGGAGTGCATGGAGGAGGGACAGACCACCATTGACGGTAAGACCTACCGCTTGGCTGCCCCCTTTATGGTCATTGCAACACAGAATCCCGTGGAAAACATGGGTACCTTCCCGCTGCCCGAGGCGCAGCTGGACAGATTTTTGATGAAGGGCAGCATGGAGTATCCCAACCATATCGAGGGCGTGGATATTCTGGCGCGCTTTGATAAATCCAGCCCGCTGGAAACGCTCTCTCCCGTCGTGACCGAGCAGGAGCTGTGCCAGGCGATTGCCGAGCTGCCGCAGGTGTACGTTTGCCGTGAGCTGATGGGCTATATCACCAACATCGTGGAAAAGACCAGAAAGTATCCCAAGGTCATTCTGGGTGTCAGCCCTCGCGGTGCGCTCTCTCTGATGAAGGCGGCCAAGGGCTATGCGGCCATCGCAGGCAGAAATTACGTGATTCCGGATGACGTCAAGCGTGCAGCACATCCCGTGCTTGACCACAGAATCATGCTGGAAAATTCGGCACGTATTCACAAAAATGCTGCCTATAACGTCGTTGAGGACATTCTCGGAACGGTCACCGTACCCACCGAGGCCGTGTTTGAGGAGAGATAATGTCGCCTGAAGCATTGAAAGGAATTGCCGAGTACATCACCAACATGGTGGATCAGCTTGAGGAGTTTACCAAAACGCCCCAGTTTTATATTCTGATCACCCTTGTCGTACTGGCCTTGCTGGCACTGGTGCTGTACCGCATTTATATCGCCCTGCGTAACAAACGCCTTGGCAGGATCGAGTATTCGCGATCGTTTTCCGAGGTGGGTGTGTACGAGGGTGATGAGGTCGAGCTGATTGAAACCGTGCGAAACACGGGTGCATTTCCGCTTTTGTGGGTGGATATCGAGTCGTATTTCTATAACGAGCTGGAGCTGGAGGAATACGAGCGCGATCCTGCCGAAAAGGACAAGATGCAGTATCTGATCAGCCGCTTCAACCTGTGGCCGTATATGCAGATCCGCCGCAGGCACAAGGTCATTTGCCGCAAGAGAGGGCATTATTCCTTGCACGTGGCCTCCATTTATTCCAAAACCGGCCCTATCGCACAGGATGCGCCTGCCGAGATCTACGTATATCCCAAGGCGATTCCCTTGGATATGCAGGATTTCGCGCAAGGGCGACTGCAGGGTGACTATCTCAGCCGCCGTCCGCTTTACAGCGATCCGTTCTCGTTCTCGGGCATTCGCGATTACCGCTTTGGCGACCAGATCTCGCAGATCAACTTCAAGGCTTCGGCACGCGTGCCGTTTGGCGGTGCGTCCACCTCGCCCTTCAAGGTCAATTCGCGCGAATTCTGTGCCAGCCGACGCATGATGATCTATATGGACTTCCATCTGCCCATGGGACAGAGCATGGACGGCGCGGAGTATAACCGCCGCGGTGAGCAGGGACTCTCGTTCTGCGCGGCACTTGTCAGGGATGCAGCCTATGGGGGATTTCGCGTGGGCTTTGCCGCCAACTGCAAGTCACAGAACGGTGAGATGTCGCTGCGCTTCCCGTGTGAGAGCGGTCAGGCACACATGCTGGAGATCCTGAAGGAAATGGCTTGCATCACACCGCGCGAGGGCGGCTCGTTTGCCTCCTTGCTGGAGAGCGCGGTGACCGAGGGCATCTCGGATACCGAGATCGTGATCGTGGCCTTTGCCGAGAACCCCGACGTGCAGGCGAGAACCGACGCGCTGGAGCGCCTTGGAAACTCGGTGCAGGTCATTATCCTGGAAGGGGAGGAGCTTTGGGATGGCGAATGAAGCACAACTGAACCAACAGTATACCGAGCTGATGCATCGGTTTGCAAGCACCTCTACCTGGCGCGAATTTTTGGAGCTTGCCAAGCAGTTCCGCGAGCTGGATACCTTCAAGGATGCTTCCACATATTATACCAAATGCATTCGTGCGGCCTCTGCGGGCGCATACCGCGAGTACCGTGAGGAATTTTCGCAGCGCACGGATCTGACAAGCGAGGATTATTTTGAAGCCGCATCCGTGCTTTCGCAGATCTCGGATTACATGGATGCGCGCGAGTGGGCGCGTACCTATAAGGCAAAGGCAAGTGCGCTTTGCTATGCCGAGGCAATCGCTCTTTACGAGCAGAGCGAGGGACGCTGGCAGGATATGCGAAAGGCGTACGATAAAATGAACAGGATCAAGGGATACAAGGATTCCCGTGATCTTGCGGAGCGATACCAAAAGCATTATACCGAGTGTGCGTATGCCGCTGCGCTGGAAATGTATGAAAAGGCGCAGTCCGGACAGGAATATCTGGAGGCTGCCGAGATCTTTGAGCAGATCCCGGAGCATTCGGACAGTGCAACGCTGGCCAAATCTGCCCGCAAGGCGGCCGCCAGGTATAAATCAAGCACCCCCAAAAAGCAAAAGAAATCCGTAGGGGGCGACGTCCCCGACGCCCCGCGCGACACCTCCGACGCCCCGCAGCCTGTGCGCAAAAAGCGCGCAAAAGCCGAGGACAGCGTCAGCGGTGTGGATTATCTGGAGATCTGGCGCACCATCAACAAAACGCGCCTGATTCTGGGCTTTGTCGGCCTGATCGTTTGCGGTGTGGGCCTTTGGGGATCGACCTTCTTTGCAGCGCACAATATCGATCCCACGAATGATTTTTTGTATCGCCATGGGGATAAGCTGCGCGGTCTGAGCGTGCTGATGGTGATCGGCGGTGCGGTATTTGCGCTGATCGAGTTTTACCGCATGCTCTCTCCCTCGCTCAAGCGCAAAATGGCGCTCAAGGCTCTTGAGATCGGCAAGCGCGTGGCCAAGCCCGTGCTGAAGGCGGTCAACCGCGTGCTGGGCTTTGTGGGCATTTCTATTGGCAAGCAAAGGCTGAAGGGCAAGGACGAAAAGAGCTTTGTGTACGTGGAAAAGCCGAGCAAGGCCAAAAAGGCCAAAAAGCTGCGCAACGAGGGCAAATGGCATGAGCTGCCCGATAACGCTGCGCGTGTGCGCTTCATCTTCGTAGACTACATGATCAAGCGCATCAAGCAGGGATACCGCATGAAGTATCACCAAACGCCCGACGAGATCGGCCGCGAGCTTGCGGTGGAGGACGATGAGAAGCAGCTGTTCGAGGTTTACAGAACCGCGCGCTATGCAGGGCCCGCTGCCAACGAGGTCATTGACGACAGCGTGGTAGACGAGCTGCTCAATATCGGAGTCAGAAGATCGTGACAGAGTAAAAAGGCTGATCCGAACGCTTTTACGCGTTTGGATCAGCCATCTTTTTGTTTATTATTTTTTCAGTCCTTCAAGAATATCTCTTGCCATAGCGGCACGCTCACCGACGTTCTCGGCAGCCTTTTCTCCTGCCTTGCCGTGCAGGTATGCTGCCAGCGCGGCCGTCTTACTGACGGGATTTTGATTGGTCTTGCTTGCTGCCAAGCCTCCGATCATGCCTGCCAGAATATCGCCCGAGCCTGCGGTTGCAAGCGCGGTGCTGCCGCTGACATTGATAAAGTGCGCACCGTCGGTTGCGTAAATGACGCTGTGCGTGTCCTTGAGCAGCACATTGATGCCGTATTTTTGGTGCAGCTGCTCAGCCGCTGCAAAGGTGCATTCCAGCACCGCGCCCACGTTGGTGTCCTTGCCAAGCAATCTTGCTGCCTCGGCTGCATGAGGGGTGATCACGGTCTGCTTCTTCTGCTCCTGCTTGAGCTTTTTGAGCATAGCGGGCTTGTGTGCGATGATATTGAGTGCATCCGCATCCACCACAAGCGGCACGTGAGCTTGCTTTAATACCGCTGCCACGATCTTTTTTGCCTGCTTGGACTGACCAAGTCCACAGCCAAGCACCACGGCATCCGCGCGACGGACAGCATATTTCAAGGATTTGATCATGTCCTTTTTGCTGTGGCTGTTGTAGCAGGTCACGATCGCCTCGGGGATCAGCTGCTGGATCACAACACGGTTTTTCAAGGGGGTAAAGATCTCCACAAGTCCTGCGCCCATGCGGTAAGCGGCACAGGCTGCCAGATAGGCTGCTCCTGCCATGCCGGAGGAACCGCAAATCATCAGCACTCTGCCAAAGGTACCCTTACTGGAGCGTGCGGGACGCTGCGGCAGCAGCTCCTCTGCATCCGCTTGCTCCAGTACGGAGCAGGTGTTGGCGGGGGGCTCTGCTTCAAGATCCTTGGCGATTCCCACGTCCGCGACCGTGATCTTGCCTGCAAAATCCGCACCGGGATATGCCTTTAAGCCGATCTTGAGATCCTGCACCGTGACCGTTTCGGTCGCACGGATGGCAACCGTGGCTCTGCCCGTGCTTGCGTCCACGCAAGAGGGAACGTCAATGGAAACTACGGGGGCTTCGCTGCCGTTGACTGCCTCGATCATGCCGCTCAGTCTTGCGTCGGGCGTACCGTGGAAGCCGATGCCGAAGATAGCGTCCACGAAAACCGTGACGTCCTCGGGTAAGGTGTTCGTCAGGATCTCAATGCCTGCGTTCTGCACGTGGGTAAACAGGGAACGGCATTGCGCACTCATGGCTTCAACGTCGGGTGTCCCGCTCAGCTCGGGTGCGATGGCCGGCTCTGCGTCTTTTTTGTTTTTCTTTGTCTTTTGTACGGTAGGCTCGCCATACAGCTTGCCGAGATAGACCACCTTGACTGCATAGCTCTGCTCCTTGAGCATGAGCGCAAGTGCCAGACCGTCGGCGCCGTTGTTGCCCGAGCCGCAAAGAATGCATGTGCTGCGCAGATCGTACGTGCTGCTCTGAAGCACGCCCAAAACGTTTTTGGCTACGCGCGTGATCAGCTCTGCCTCGCCGATTCCCAAGGTGTTTATGGTGTAGGTGTCGTTTGCACGGGCTTGTTCCGTATAAAGCAAGGATTCCATCGTACGTTCCTTTCTCGCATATGCGAATGAAAAAATTATTGAGAAATAGACTTGAGATAAGCGTTGATAAAGCCGTCCAGCTCGCCGTCCATCACGGCCTCGACGTCACCTGTTTCAAAGCCGGTGCGCAGGTCCTTGACCAGCGTGTAGGGCATGAACACGTAAGAGCGGATCTGAGAGCCCCATTCGATCTTGGTCTTGTTACCCTTGATCTCGTCAATGGTGTCAAGGCGCTCCTTGATCTTGATCTCCATGAGCTTGGATTTGAGCATACGCATAGCGGTTTCCTTGTTCTGCAGCTGCGAGCGCTCGGTCTGGCAGGCCACGACGATGCCCGTGGGCTTGTGGATCAGACGGACTGCAGAGGATACCTTGTTGATGTTCTGACCGCCCGCACCGCTGGAGTGGAAGGTTACGAAATCGTAGTCCTCCTCGCGCACGACAACGTCGTCCAGCTTGTCGAATTCGGGCATGACCTCAATGGATGCAAACGAGGTCTGTCTGCGTCCTGCGGAGTCGAAGGGAGAGACGCGCACGAGGCGATGTACGCCGTTTTCGCTCTTTAAAAAGCCGTAAGCATTTTCACCCTCCACGAAAATGGTCGCAGATTTGAGTCCGGCATCGTCACCGTCCAGCCAGTCGGTCAGCTTGACCTTAAAGCCGTTTGCCTCGCACCAACGGGTGATCATGCGGTAAAGCATCTGGCACCAGTCCTGTGCCTCGGTGCCGCCTGCACCGGGGTGGAAGGAGATGATGGCATTGTTTTTGTCGTATTCGCCCGAGAGCAGTACCTCGGTGCGCTTTTTCTCGGTGATCGAGGTGATCTCGCTAAGCTCTGCCTGCACCTCGTCCACGCAGCTCTCGTCGTTTTCGTCGATCGCCATTTCCGCCAGCACAATGGCGTCCTCCAGACGCACGCACAGCGCCTCGTAGCTCTCGATCTTATCCTTTTGCTGCTTGATGGTCTGCAGCACCTTGGAGGATTTTTCCTGGTTGTTCCAGAAAGCGGGATCGGAGGTCTGCTGCTCCAGCTCCTCAACCGTCGCGCGGGATTGCTCGATCTTGAGCTGCTCACCCAGCTCCTTGAGGTCACCCCTCATATTTACCAAGGCAAGTCTTGCCTCTTCAAGTGCAACTATCATGTCTTTTTACCTGTCCTTTATATAGAATTTATTTTTTACTGCATGTGAAAATTTTGCTCCGTAGGGAAATTTGCGGTTTTTGGCGGGCGATCATTGATCACCCCTGTAAGCAATACTTTGGAGCGGCTATTTGTAAAGCACCGCCAAAAGCCCCTTTTGGCTCAGATCGTCGCGCAGCGTGTATCCGAGCTTTTGGTAATAGGCCACATTGTAGGACTCCATGCCCGAGGGGATAAAGTCCTCGCGCAGATCCAGCACGATCACGTTTGTGCCGGGATCGGTGGGATCATCCTCCAGCGCGTAGAGCCAGGTGCGGTCGTGCAGCGCGCAAAGCAGAGATTCGGATGCGGTGACCGATGCGTTTTGCGGCAGCCTTGCAAGCAGGTCGTGCATGTGGTCGGTGTCGGAGGCTTGCTGCTCCTCGGGGGCTGCGTAAAGCTGGTGCAGCACGGCCATGTAGGGCGTGGCAAGCAGCAGCGAGGCGCACAGCGCACAAGCGGGCAATGCCGTGCGCAAAGAAACGCCCTTGATCGTAGCTTGCAGGTTGGCGGCACCGTGAGCCGAAAGCAGGAAAACGGTTGCTATGGCGGGATATGCAAAGGTGCAGAATACGCCGCTGAAGGTCGAGGCGTCTGCCACCAGATGAAACAGTACGTAAGGGATCAGCAGCACAATCGCCCATTTCTGCTTGCAAAACAGGGGAAGCAGTGCGCAGGGGGCAAGCAAAAGAAACAAAAACAGCAGCTTTTGACCAATCTGCCATCCAATGCCCGAAAACAGGTCTGTCAGCACGGGACTATGCATCAGGGCAAGCCAGATGCCCGTGGCGATTGCTCCGATTGCCGATACGGCGGTGCAGATCACACCTGCGCGTCTGTTTTGGCGCGGGATGCTCATCGCAAGGTAAAGGCAGAAGAAGACAAGCCAGAGCGCGACCTCAAAGCTGATACAAAGGCCAAGACAGAGCGGGATCAGCGCAAGATAGGGGCGTTTGCCCAGCAGTGCGTCGGCCAGCCACAAAAACAGGGGCAGGGAGAGCATGGAAAGCGTGCCGCCCGCAGAGCCGCCGCCAAACAGCAGGGGGCAGGTGACAAGTGCGATGCACAGTGCTGCGCTTGGCAAGGGCGAGAGCGAAAGTTTACGGCAGATGCGCCAAAGGGGGATGATGGCGCTGAGCATGAGCGCGTACAGCGCAATGCCCACGGCAAGTAAGCTGTGCTTTGAAAGGACGTAAACGGGCAAAAGCAAGTACCAAAGAGGCGAGAATTGCGTGGCAAAATAGCTTTGCGGCTCACCCGTAAGCAGCGTGGTAAAGGGCTGCGCGCTGTTTTGCATGTAGTAAAGCATCTGCCCTATGCCGGCTGCGGTCTTGTCGGTCTGCAGCGAATCCAGCCGCCCGTGAAAGATCAGGGCGAAAAGACCAAGGGAGAGAGCAACGGCTGCGCCCATAGCAAGCATGGCAAGTATGGCAGGCAGCGTCGCGAGTGGTTTTTTTGGCTTTTTTTGCGGTGTGGGATATTTGCGCCATGCCCACAGGCAACAGACGGTTGCTGCTGCACCAAGGCACAAGAATACAAGCGCGATGGCAAGGGAATTGACGAATCTTGCCGATGCAAACGTGGTGCGCACACCGCAGGCAAGCACGGCCACGGGCAGCGACACGTATGCAAGCTCAGGCAAGATCGAGCCGTAGCCCAATACCAGCAGGAACAGCACGATAAAGCAAACGATATAGGAGGAGAGCAGTCCCGAAAACAGCATCCAGCCAAGCGTGGGATTGCTCAGAATGGTCACTCCGACGATGGCACCGCTGCCAAACAGGGCGCAAAGCGCGGAGAATATCAACAAAACAGGTGTGTTTTTGACGACCTGCGCGTCATTTTTTGCCTTCACGACAGCAGCTCCTTTCCCCCATATAGGTATAATCATAATATTATACCATATAATTGTGTATTTGTAAAGCAAAAAATGCGGGATTGTTAGGAAAATGTGTAGCCGAACGGGAGTCGAACCGAATTGCCCGACGACGATGCATTTTCGCATCTTTCGGCGTGCTTTCGCTCGCAAGATGGTCATAACCGAAGAAAGTCAAATCATACGCCCTGCGACGAGCAATTTTTGTGTCTTGTGCCGAAACTCGCCTTGCAAGATGCGTATCTTGCTTCGACTCGCTTCGACAAAATCCATCAAAAATTGCAACGCCGGAGGGTGCTTCGCAGTTTTGAGTGAGCAAATATTATGCAGATGCAAAGAGAAAATGCGAAGCAATATATCATATTGCGAGAATTTTATCTGCAGCAAATGCGGATATTTGTCACTCAAAACCGTATGGATTTGGCTTTCTTCGGTTATGCTACTTCGCAAAATCACACCAAAATCTATCAAAAATGCATTCGCCGGCGGGTGCGAGCAGTTTTGACGCAGCAGATTTATTCGAGTCCAAAAGCTTTTCCCGCAGGGCATATAGGCAATATGTCCAAGGGGAAAGATGCAGGAATCGGAGAAATCTGCACGTCAAAACCAACTTGGTTCGGCTCCCGTTCGGCTAGGCAACCAAGATTGTTTTGAGCGGTTTTATGGGGACCTCATCCGTCGCCTGCGGCGCCACCTTCCCCAGCGGGGCAAGGCTTATGATAGTTGCCCTTTGTCATCAGTCATACCAAGACGGATAGTGGGTAATTTCATCCCAACGGATTACTAATTGACGAGGATGCACGAAAAGCCTTGCCACGCTGGGGAAGGTGGCGCCGCAGGCGACGGATGAGGTCCCCGTAAAATCGCTCATAGCCCTATTAAACCGTCCATCCCATAGGGCAACAGAACCTTTGCTCCCTTCGGGGAGGTGTCGCGAAGCGACGGAGGGGATAAAACTATTGAATGTCATATCCTTCACATCTTTAATAGCGAAAAGCAGAAGCCTTGCGACTTCTGCTTCGATTATATTGCCGCTATTTCCGCAGTCCCATGGACACCTTTTCTTTCTTTTGCACCTTGCACAAAAAACGCGGATAAGAATCGTGTAATATTTCTAAAAAGGGGTTGACAAGGCGAGGGAAACGTGTTATGATATGTTCTTGCTTGATACTTGATAAGTAATATTTTGAAATGAGGATAGAATTATGACAACCGAGCAATTGATCACACAGATCATTCTCACGGTATCCATATGCATGGTGGCAGGTCTTCTGGTCACGCGACTGGTGCGCCTGCTCAACCTTCCCGACGTTACCGCTTATCTGATCGCGGGTGTACTGGTCGGCACTTTCTGCCTGGGCGGACTTTCCCTGGGCGGCTATTATTTCGGCTACAATGCCGTCGTGTTTGAGCAACAGACGCTCCACGTGGTGTTCGACGTCATCTGCGACGTAGCCCTCGGCTTTATCGCGTTTGCCATCGGCAGCGAATTCCGCTGGGCGCAGCTCAAAAAGACGGGCAAGCAAGCCACGGTCATCGGCATCATTCAGGCCGTTGCGGCCACGCTGCTGGTCGATGCCGCATTGATCGGTGCGCATTTCCTTTTGCTGCAAGTCACGGGAAAGGACATTCTGCCCCTGCCCGCAGCCATTCTGCTCGGTGCCATCGCCTCGGCAACCGCACCTGCGGCGACTCTGATGGTCGTGCGCCAGTATAAGGCCAAAGGCCCCTTGACAAGCATCCTTTTGCCCATCGTTGCCCTTGACGACGCAGTCGGCCTTGTGCTGTTCGCGGTTTCGGCAGGCATTGCCAAGGCCATGATCAGCGGTGAGGTGTCGGTGCTTTCGATCGTAGTCGAGCCGCTTGTGGAGATCGTGCTTTCGCTGGCGCTTGGCGCAGTGATCGGCTTTGCCTTGACCTTTGCGGAAAATTTGTTCCACTCCAACTCCAACCGCCTCTCTCTTTCGATCGCATTCGTGTTTGTCACGGTGGCTGCCTCCATGCTGCATTTCGAGATCGGAGAGATACACGTCGGCTTCTCGTCGCTGCTGACCTGTATGATGATGGGTACTGTTTTCTGCAACTTCTGCCCCTGCTCCGAGGAAATGATGGAGAGAACCGACAAGTGGACCAAGCCCATTTTCATCCTGTTCTTTGTCATCAGCGGTGCAGAGCTGGATCTCTCGGTATTCCTGCAGCCCATCTTCCTTGCGATCGGTGTGGTGTACATCCTGTTCCGCTCGTTGGGCAAGTACTTCGGCGCGCTTGGCAGCTCGGCCATGATGCGCACCGATCCCACCATTCAGAAATATCTGGGCATCACGCTTTTGCCGCAGGCAGGCGTGGCGCTGGGCATGGTGACCACGGTCTGCGCGGATGCATCTCTTGCAGGCGTCAGCAATACGGTGCGCTTTGTCGTGCTGTTTGCGGTGCTGATCTATGAGATCTTCGGCCCTGTGCTGACCAAGTGGGCGCTGACACGTGCAGGCGATATTACCGCCAAGCCCGAGGGCAAGACCGCCCGCAGACACAACGCCTCGCACGCAGCCAAGCATGCAAAATAAGTATTTCGGCACGCTTTTGACACGCCTGTGTCAAAAGCGTGTCTTATTTTATCATAAAATTTGAAAATTTATGAAATTTCGTTCATTTTGCCTATTACAATTTTGAGAAAAAAATGTTATAATAGTAACATAACGAAAGCGCGAACGCATCAAAGGAGGCACATCTATGTTTTCGATCGGTGACTATATGGTTTACGGCATCAACGGCGTATGCCTCGTAGAGGATATCTGCGCCTCACCCTTTGACAAAAAAGACACGCGCATCTTCTATCAGCTCAAACCATTGGGAGCAACGTCGGGATCTGTGATCTATACCCCCACGGATAACGCCCAGGTGCTTATGCGCCCCCTGATGACGCAGGCGCAGGCCCGGGAGCTGATCGAAAAAATGCCCGAGCTGATGCCTTTGGAAGTACCGACCGAGAAGATGCGCCGCGATCTGTACAGACAGGCCATGCAAACGTGCGATCCCGAGCAGTATGTGCGCCTGATCAAAACGGTCAGCCGCCGCCGCATCGATATGATGCAGCAGCATAAGCGACTGAGCGAAACCGATGCGGATTTTGAGCGCAATGCAAAGCTGAGCCTGTACCACGAGCTGTCCGTGGTGCTGAACGTGCAGTATACCGAGATCGAAGCCTACCTGATCGACCGCCCGGAAACAGCATAAAATATAAAGGAACAGAATATAAAGCGAAAAAAGGCTGCGCACCCATGTGGCTGAGAAAATAGCGGAGATAAATGAAATAAGCCATCACATACGTGGTGGCTTTTTCACGTTCTGCTCTTGGTAAAAGAGCGTCCGTATGGGAACCCCTACCACCGCAACCGCGTCACTTGTTTCCCTCGTGCCTCGGTCAACTGCGCTCCGCTGCGGTCCCCCTCCCCCGCGGGGAGGCTTTGTTTCGGGCAACCGTGCCGAAAAATTGAGCAAAACGGATGAAATACCTGCCCCGTGCGGATAAACAGACAAAAACGGATGCGCACATAAGCCTCCCCGCGGGGGAGGGGGACCGCAGCGGAGCGCAGTTGACCGAGGTACGAGGGAAACAAGTGACGCGGTTGCGGTGGTAGGGGTTTCCACTTCACCGCTCTTTCACCATTGTATGTAAACAAAAACAGCAGGAATTTGCTCGTTCCGGAACAAATTCCTGCCATTTTTCGCTATTTTTGCAGCCCTACGGGCTACGTCGTTTTGAATCAATACTCCTCGCTAAAGGCTGCGAATTCCTCGCTCTTTCCCTTCTTTGCCTGCTTTTCCTCCAGGTAGATCACGATCTTGCGGTTGTTTTCCGAGCCGATCGAGTTGGTGGAAACGCCTTCAATGTGCTGAATCTCGGAGTGAATGATTCTTCTCTCGTAGGGATTCATGGGCTCGAGCATCACGCTCTTCTTGTACTTGAGCACCTTTTCTGCCATTCTTCTTGCCAGAGTGCGCAGCGTCATCTCGCGCTTTGCACGGTAGCCCTCTACGTCAACGGTGATCTTGACATACTCTCTCTTGACGCCGTCCTCTTTCTTATTGGCAGCCAGGTTTGCCAAATACTGCAAAGAATCCAGCGTATCGCCATGGTGACCGATCAGAACACCTGCGTTCTCACCGTCAATGTTGACGACCTTATCATCATTGGTGCCTTCAGCCAGCGAAACGGTCAGATTCAGGCCCATGTTGGAAACCAGCTTGGTCAAGAATTCGAGCGCCAGGTACTCACCGCCCACGGTGTAGCTTGCGCTGATCTTTGCGGGAACTGCACCAATACCGAACAGGCCCTTCTTGGGCTCCTCCAGAACGGTATATTCAATATCCTCTGCGCTGTTTGCACCAAGCTCGGCTACTGCCTTGGCAACGGCCTCCTCAATGGTCTTTGCGCTTACAACAGTTTCTTTTTTCACGTTTTTATCCTCTTGTCAGTCTTTTTGATTTTTATCTTTCTCTTCGGCAGGTGCATTCTTGTCCGATTCGTCCTTGAGCGGCTCTGCCATAGCGGGAGCCTTCTTGTTTTTGCCCTTAGTCTCGGACTCAGGCTTTTCCTCTTCCTCTTCCTTCACCTCGGGACGGCCGATATAGTTGCCCTTGGCATCGTATTCGTCGTCATCGATATGGTGCAAGGATCTCACGTTGGGGTTTCCGGCTCCGCTGTTGCTCGTCTTGACGGGCTTGGGACTCTTACCGTACATCTCCCTTTCGGCTGCCTTGTAATCCTCCTCGGTAAATACCGGGATGGGCATCGCCTTTTTCATGATCAGCTGCTTGAGAGTACCAAGCACGCTCTTGAACATCCAGTACAGGCCAACTGCTGCGGGTACGATAAACGCGATATACACGCTCATCAGGGGCATCATGATATCCATCATGTTGTTGGAGCAGCCGGTTGCCTTGTCGTTGGCTGCGGTGGTGGGCTGGTAGGTCAGCTTTCTGTTGATCTTCATGGAGCCGAAGTAGACCGCAAAGGTCAGCACGGGAACCAGAAGCAGCCACCAGTGGGCAGCAAAGAATTCACCGCCGCTCGTTACCGCACTCCAAGGTGTCAGTCCCATATTCCAGCTGCCGATGCTGAAGCTGGGAATACCGTCCGTGACGATTTCCTGCAGCGCATCAAAGCAGGACTGCGCATTGGAGAAATAAGAGAAGTTTTTCAGGCTTTCAAAGGCTTCAATACCCTGATCGCCCAGCTTGGAAAGAATTTCGATCGTACCTCTGTTCGAGCTCAGCGTGCCGCCCAAGCCGCCCGCTGCTGCAGAGGTGGTAAAATACTGCGCAATGGCACCGGAGAATGCCTTGGCCTGTCCCAGCACGTAGAACGCAGGGTCAATGACCACGTAATACAGCGCCATGACGATGGGAAGCTGGATCAACAGAGGCAAGCAACCGCTCATGGGGTTGTAGTTTTCCTTCTGGTACAGCTCCTGGATCTCCTGATTGACCTTTTGCATGGTCGCCTGGTCGTTTCTGCCCTTATAGCGATTGCGGATGGCCATTTCCTTGGGACGCAGCTTGGCCTGCTTGATAGAGTTCTTCTGCTGTGAAATTGCAAAGGGCAGCATCAGAAGCTCAATGATCAGACCAAAATACAAAAGCGACAGAATATAGTTATTGGTACCAAAGGTCAGGTACTTGGTAGCCCAGTTCAGACCGCCGCCGATGGCTCTGAGAATCTTATCCAAGAAGTTACCGGTGTTCTCCAGGTCAACCGTGATCTGCATTTCCTCGATGATTTCTTGTGCATCAGCCTCGGTCAGCGCGGTGGGAATATCCACGTCATTCTTGGAAAGCTCACTTGCATCGCGCAAAATCTGCAGCGCGTATGCACTTGCCTCATCCCAGCTTGCCATTTCGACAAAGCCTTCCTCAATAGACAGCGTGCTGTCAAACTGGAATTCGTCCTTATCGTTCAAATAACTCTCTTTATACTTGAGATACTTCCCGACTGCATTCTTACCGCACGCTGCCAAGAACAACTGACGGGCTGCGTCGTTTGCGCTCAGCATCGCTGCAATATCCTCGATGGTATCCTCGTCCGGCGTAGCCGCGGAATCGGTCACTGCCTCCTCGGTGGTTGCTTCGGTGGTTGCCTCGGTGTCAGCTGCGGTGCTCTCCTCTGCAAACGCAACGGGAGCAGCAACGCTCATCAGCATACATACCAGCATCAGTCCTGCAATCAGTTTTACAAACACAGACTTTACGTCCTGATTGTGCATAGTCATGTTTTTCCTCTCCTTGCCCAAAAGGGCAAAGATCCTTACCTCAAAGGGTAAAGAATTCCTCTCACGTATTTTTTCAGGCCCTGTGGCCTGTCTTGAAAAATGCGCCCTCATACCTTGTCGGAACCGAACAAAGCGGGGCTGTCCGATCTTCAGTCGGACGCGTCGTCACTGTTATCTCCGTCAGATTTTTCCGGTTTCTTGTACCGCCATCCCATTGTTTTAAAGCCTGTCATGGGTACGGGATCGTATCCCGCAGGGCAACACGGGTTGCACCGCAGAATGCGCCACGCAGTCAAGAGTGAGGCAACAACAAAGCCACGATGCGTATACGCTTCAAGAGCGTAGGCAGAACACGTAGGGGTAAACCTGCATGTGGGATGCGGCTTGAGCGGGGATAAAAACTTCCTGTAAAAGCGTATGAGCAGTTTACATAAATAATTCATGGGGTATTTTCCTTGACATACATATCCAGCTTTTGCATAGCGCGAAACAGATCCGTATACACGTCACGCGAGGATTTGCCTGCGATCTCGGGCTTTGCGCTGATGACGATCAGATAGCCGGTTTTGAGCGGCCGGCGCTTGACCATCTCCCTGTACGCTGCGCGAATGATGCGCTTGGCGCGGTTGCGCTGCACGGCTCCGCCCACCTTTTTGGTGACCGAAAGCCCTAACCTGTTGACGTATTTCTTCTCGGGATGTGCCAGCATCAGCCTCTTGGCAGCATAATCCTTGAGGACGTAGACTGCGACAGTCTTGCCCACAAAGCGTCCGCCTTGTCTGAATGCCTTCAGATACAGGTGATTTTCTTTGATTGCCGTTTCCTTCACCCTGTATGCCCCCTTGTCCTTTTGTCTTTTGTTTTTTGTCTTTTGTGCCGATCGTTTTTCCGTAAGTTTTTTGATGATAATGCGTTTGTTTTATTTCGCAAAAAAACCCCGATGACTTTTAACAACGAATAGCGATGTGTAGTAGGTCACCGGCGGTTTTTATGTGTGATTTTCTTTCTGCGAAAATCAGTATGTCAGTCTCTTTCTGCCCTTTGCACGACGTCTCTTGAGAACGTTTCTGCCGTCAGCGGTCTTCATTCTCTTTCTGAAACCGTGCTCCTTCTTTCTCTGACGCTTTTTAGGTTGATAAGTTCTAAGCATGTTTGGCACCTCCTTGCTGATCAATATCGGAAGCGTATCGTTTCACAGCCGACATTTTCGCTTTTACACAATGACATCATATATTATATACACAAAACCCATGAATTGTCAAGTGTTTTTTGAAAATTTCAAAAGATTTTTCGCAAAAAAATCCTTTACATATCCTCCACACGCACCACAATGCCGTCCGCGGGCAGTTTTTTGATGGTTTTATTCCACAAAATGATCAAAAATACGATGCTTGCCACGATCGACATCAGCTCTGCAATGGGGAACGCCCACCAGATTGCCATCAGTCCGTCCGCAGTTTGTGCCAGCAGATATGCCACAGGCAGCAGCACCACCAGCTGACGGGCGATAGACACAAACATGGAAAACAGGCTTTTGCCAAAGGCGCTGAACACGCCGCCTATGGTGATCGATATCCCTGCAAAGATAAAGCTGAGCGAGATGGTGCGCAGTGCCTGTACACCGATACGCATTTCGGGAGCGTCTGCAGACACGTTGAAGATAGCCAGCATCTGCTCGGGGATCAGCTGCATCAGCACAAGACCGATGGTCATAAAGGTCACCGCAAACACGCAGGAAACGATGGCCACGCGCACGATCCTCTTTCTCTTTTGCGCTCCGTAGTTATAGCCCACGATGGGGATCAAACCGTTATTCAGGCCAAACACCGGCATGAACACAAAGCTTTGCAGCTTGAAATAGATACCCATGACGTTCTGCGCGGCCGTGGTCATGGCACCAAAGCCGTTGAAGATCAGATTGAGTCCACCGGTCATGACCGAGCCGATCGAGCCCATGATGATGGACGGAACGCCGATGACGTAGATCTCCTTGATCAGCTTCCAATCGGGCTTGAAGCTGCGGAAGGTCAGATGCACGTCACGGTTGAGCTTGTGGTTGATGATGATCCCGAAGATAGCCGACGCGATCTGGCCAAGCACCGTGGCGATCGCAGCTCCCGCAACGCCAAGGCCAAGACCGAAGGGCATGGTAACGGCACCGCCGAACAGGGGCGTTCCCTTTTCCAGGATAAAGAACGGATCAAGCACGATATTGATCATGGCACCAAGCCCTTGCGTATACATGGACAGCATGGTGCGTCCCGTGGATTGCATCAGCTTTTCGATCATAAGCTGGGCGCACGAGCCGAACGAGAAGATCAGGCAAATGGACAAATACGTGACGCCCGCCTCCACAACTGCGGGATCGGATTGGTTCATGAGCTGCATGAACGGCCTGACCGCAAAAATACCCAACAGCAAAAAGAAAATATAGCTGCAGGCAGCCAGAAACATACCGTTTGCCGCAATGGCATTTGCGGTTTTGAAATCCTTTTTGCCCAGATTGCGCGAGATCAGCGCATTGACGCCCACACCCGTACCTACGCCGACTGCGATCTGCAGATTCTGTACGATAAAGGCAATGCTCAACGCCGCCACGGCAGGCGATGCTCCCTCTCCCTCATACGGAATATAGGACACGAACATGGTGTCCACCACGTTATAAAACGCTTGCACCAGCATGGAGGCGATCATGGGCAGTGACATGTTCATCAGCAGCCGCGTCACCGGCATTGTACCCATTTTATTTTCTTTTACGATATTTTCTGCCAATTTTTAACTTCCTTCTTCTTTCTTTGAAATTTCACATTAAACTTTATTATACCATAAATATATGGCAGCGTCAATAGCTGATAAGCAGGAACGCAAAAAATGCAGAATGCGGGATGCGCAGCAGCAATCCCGATCTGTCATTCTCGAGCAAGCATTTTTTGCCAAGATCCTTCGCTGCGCTCAAGGATGACGGGCAAAAAATGCGCTGCGAAGAATCTTGATCGGGATTGTCTGCACTCATGTCGCGGATGCCGTTCCCTGCAAGTACCAATACTGAAATTTCACAACAGCCAATATTGAGATTTCACAACATTTTTCATTGACTTGACGCGCAAAAGATGCTATAATAGAGTAAAGTCTGTCAAGAAGGAGGGGATGCAGTGAATCCGATCATCAAGGAAGCAGATTTTCGCCGCGAGATCAAGGGCGAGGCGCGCACCTGCTATTTCTTTTTCGGTGAGGAGGATTACCTCAAAAACGCCGCGCTCAAGCAGGCTCGTGCAGCACTTGGCGGAGATCCCGCCTTTGACATTTTCAATTACGTGATCATAGACGGCCGCGAATATACCGCAGACAAGCTGCTGGACGCGCTGGCGCCCCCGCCCATGATGGCAGACCGTAAGCTGGTCATTTTGCAAAACCTTGACCTTATGGGCATCAAGCAAAGCGACTTTACCGAGCTTTGTCAGGTATTGACTTCGCTGGAGGACTACGATTACAACACGCTGATCATTACCACGGCCGCAGACGGCTTTGCACCGGGCAATCTTCCCAAAAGGCCCTCCGCACAGCTCAGCGCACTTGCAGAGCTTGCCGTCCCCGTGCAATTTGAGCGCTCCACCCCCGCCAAGCTTGCGGCATGGGCGCAAAAGCATTACGCCTCGCACGGTGCAAGTGCCTCGGCACAGGTGGCGCAATACACCGTGGATCTGTGCGGACGCGACATGTTCGCGCTGGTTTCTGAGATCGACAAGGTCGCCTGCTACGCTCTTTCGCAAGGGCGCACCGAGGTGACGCAGAGTGACGTGGAACTGGTGGCCACGCCCGCAACCGAATACGGGGCCTTTGCCTTTGCCAATGCCATTACCGAGGGGCGACGCGCGGACGCCTTGCAGATCCTTGACGACATGAAATTCCGTCGCATTGAGCCCATGATCATTCTTGGCGAGGTGATCGCCATTTACAGCGAGCTGCTGTCGGTCAAAACGCTTTCCGACAAGGGGTATTCCGCGTCTGAGATCTCAGCCGAGCTCAAAATGAACGAATACAAGTTGGCCCGTTACCTCAAAAGCATGCGCAGCACCCCGACAGCGCGCGTGTACGCTGCCGTTCGCGCAGCAGCACTTGCCGACATCGAGCTGAAATCGGGGGCCAAGGGCTATGCACCGCTTGAAAAACTGATCTGCTCATAAATCAAAACATAAAGGAGAATTGCCATGAAGATCCTCAATTTCGGTTCTTTGAATTTAGACTACGTATATTCCGTTGACCATTTCGTCGCCGAGGGCGAAACGCTGGCCTCCTCGGTGCGCAATACCTTCTGCGGCGGCAAGGGGCTCAACCAGTCTGTCGCGCTTGCACGCGCAGGTGCATGCACCTACCATGCAGGCAGCGTAGGCCCCGAGGGCGGTATGCTGACCGATATGCTGCAAAACGCAGGTGTGAACGTGACCTACACAAGACAGGTGGACACCCCCACCGGCCACGCCATCATTCAGGTAGATCCCAAGGGACGCAACTGCATTTTGCTCTTTGGCGGTGCAAACCGCTGCAACGACCAAGAATTTATTGACAAGGTGCTTGCCGACTTTGATGCAGGCGACTGGCTGGTTCTGCAAAACGAGATCTCCGGCCTTGCGCACCTCATCTCCTCTGCCAAGGCCAAGGGCATGACTGTTGTGCTGAACCCCTCCCCCTTTGACCTGAGTCTGGTGGCAGCGGGACTTGGCAAGGTGGATTACCTTTTGCTCAACGAAACCGAGGGCAAGCAGCTGACAGGCTACGACGCGCCCGACAACATCCTCAACGCCATTCGCGCAGCGTACCCCGATATGCGCGTTGTGCTGACGCTTGGCAAGGACGGCTGCATTTACGACGACGGCACGCAGCGTATCGGACACGGCATCTACCCCGTCAAGGCTGTGGACACCACCGCTGCAGGCGACACCTTTACAGGATTTTTCATTCAGGCGATCAGCACGGGTGCTGACGGTGCGCAGGCCATTCGCCGCGCAAGCGCGGCAAGCGCGATTGCCGTTTCCCGTCCGGGTGCCGCTCCCAGCGTTCCCTCTGCCGAGGAAGTGGACGAATTTTTGAAGAATGCGTAACAAATCATGAAAGAAAAACCGCTCATGGGGCTGCGGAAATAGCGGAGAAAAGAGAGAGTAATGCGAAAAGATATTTCGCAAAGCTCTCTCTTTTTGCTATATGAGTGATATTCCGACTGCGTCGGAGTGATATTATCGCTGCTGCGATAGTGATATTGAAGCCTTGCGGCTTCAGTGATATTCTATTCGCCCTGATAACTTGCGAAGCAAATACCACTCGCCAAAGGCGAATAACACTGCCAAAGGCAATATCACTCGCCCAAGGCGAATAGAACTGGGGAGATACTCCGCTTGGAGTATCTCCCCATGGGGCTGCATTTTTATCTCATCCCTTTGCATAAGGGTGGTCGGCATCGTACTGTTGTGCGTCCTCAATGCTTCTGAAGGTGGCGATCCATGCGATCTCACAGTAGTTGCCCGACTCTGCAGGCGTCCTGAAGAGCACAAAATCCAAGGTTGTGATATCGTAGGAGCTGTTTACTGCTATCGGGGATGCTTGGGCAAGGTCAAGGATGATCAGCTGCCAATCAATATCAGGCTCGGCATACGTAAAGTATATATTGTCTTCAAGCACAGGCTGGTCTGAGCTGACGTTCACGTAAGCATTGTCCGGACCGTATTTGCGGCATTTGATCACGAGATAACGGGCATCCGTGCTGTAGACCTCTCCGTTATACGGGCAAACCGAGACGTGCGGAAAGAAAGTATCGGCAATCGGGGATACTCTTACGTATCCCTTTTCCGGGTGTTGTCCCGGAACGTACTGATGGCTCTCAATTCCCTTGCTGTGTCCGTTCTCCAGCACATCGGCAAGATACGCAGCATCCGCCATAAAGACGTACGGAGGCTCTGCCTTGTCGATCTCAAACGTGCATATCGTACCCTCGTTGCCGCCAAGATGGCGCACCACAATCTCCACGGTATGCGTACCGACCAGGTGTTCAACGGGAACCTTGACGCGCATGCCGATCGCCGAAACTGCGCCCATGCCGAGCGCTGCCGTGGTGGAGGATTGTGCCGGCTCGTAAAACTCTGCAGTGTCATCGTAAATGGACTGCCCGCCGTCGATCTTGTATCCACACTGTAAGGGAACCTCCTCAAAAAGTGCCGCCCAGCCCCAGACCTCAACGGTATTCACTTTGTAGTCGTCAATCACGGCACGGTGATCCCACTCCAAGGCTTGGCCGGGCTCGAAAAACTCCTGTATCCTTCTGCTGGATGCCCATGACTCGATCCATGACTCGCACCCGCCAAGGAAAAAGCGCAGCGTAGGCAGACCGATTGGATCGGGCGGGATGACGGTATTGGTCGAGTCCTCGGATGGGGGCTCCTGTGTGGAAATTTCATTGGTTACAAGCTCTTCCGCGCTCTCGCGCTCGGGATCGGCATCTGTCCCATCCGAGCCGATCTTGTCTTTGCCCGCAAGCAGCTCGCCTACCAAGCCGCCAAACTTGATCGAGTCGGCATTTTTGACGACGTACCAAGCGGCAGAGAAGGATCCAAGCAGCAAAAGTAAGGAGAGCGTGATGCACAAAGCAGCGATCAGGTAGCGTTTCTTTTTCATGCAGCGTCCTCCTTTTACGGTAATTAGTACTATTATACCACACAAGAACGCTGCTGTCAATCATTTTCGCGGAACGGTGGCGCACTCACTCTTGACGATATGCTCCTCGGGGATCACACCGCGCACGCGCACCAAGGGGTAGACTGTCGAGCCGCGCCCGACCACCGTTCCGGGGCAAAGAACCGCACCGCAACCGATTTCTACGCCGTCACCGACCATCGCGCCAACCTTTTTTCTGCCCGTGTCAAGATCAAAGCCATCGCCCTTGATATGCACGGGCGACTTGTCGCTTTTGACGTTGCTGGTCACAGCCCCCGCGCCAAGATGCGCCTTGTAGCCGAGAATTGAGTCGCCCACGTAGTTGTAGTGCGGCACTTGCACCGCGTCAAAAAGGATGCAGTTTTTCAGCTCGGTCGAGTTGCCTACCACCGCGCCTGCACCAATGATGACGCTGCCGCGCACAAAGGCGCAATGCCTGATCTCGGCCCCGGGGCAGATGATGCAAGGGCCTTGGACGTGCGCACTTGGCGCAATGACCGCGTCCTTGGCAACGTAAATATCGTTGCCATTGTCGGTGTAGATCTTGCGATCCAGCGAAGGGCCGATCTGATGAATAAACTCGGCAATCTCGGAAAGCACCTGCCACGGATAGGTCGATTTTTGTAAGAGCGGGGCAGCGATTGAATGCGAAAAATCAAACAAATTGTAGGAAAATAAACAAATAATAGAATTATTCATGCAATCCAAGCTCCTTGATGCGTTGTATGACCATGTCTGCGTAGCGTTGGCACTCCTGTTTGGTGTCCGCCTCCACCATGACGCGCACGACCGGTTCCGTGCCGCTTTGCCTCAAAAGGATACGGCCGTTCGCCAATTCGCCCTTTGAAAGTGACTCGACAAGACGCAGTATCTCGGCATTTTTCATGACCTTTTCCTTGTCCCTTACGCGCAGATTCTGCGTCAGCTGCGGCAGCATCCTGACGCTTGCTGCCAGCTTGGAAAGTGAGGTCTTTTTGCCAAGCACCGTTTCAGTGAGCATAATGGCGGTCAGGATGCCGTCGCCCGTCGTGGCGTACTTGGAAAGGATCACGTGTCCCGATTGCTCCGCACCGATCCGATAGCCGTTCTTGGCCATGCTCTCCCAAAGAAAGCGGTCACCCACGGGCGTGACGTCGTATTGGATGTCGGCCGCGTCCAGCGCACGGAACAGCCCGAGATTGGACATGACCGTAACGACTGCGGTGTTATGCGCCAGCATGCCTTGCTGCTTGAGCGCGTTTGCAAGAATATACAGAATGTGATCCCCGTTGACCACCTCTCCGTTCTCGTCCACCGCAAGGCAGCGGTCGGCATCCCCGTCAAAGGCAAAGCCCATATCAAGACCTGCGCGCTTGACATGATCGCAAAGCCGTTCTATATGCGTCGAACCGTAGCCGTTGTTGATATTCGTGCCGTCAGGCACCGCTCCGATCACGCTGACGCGTGCGCCCAGTGCCTCGAACACGGCAGGCGCGATCATCCACGAAGCACCGTTGGCGCAGTCCAGACCGATCTTGAGCGATTTGAAGGAATTGGTCGCCAGCGAAACAAGGTAGCCCGTGTATCGGTTTCTGCCTGCGCTGTAGTCCACGATCCTGCCGATCTCTGCGCCCGTGGCAAAGGGAAGATCGCCAATCTCTCCGTCCAGGTATTTTTCCACCTCCGTAAGCGTCGCATCGTCCATTTTTTCACCGTTTGCATCCAACAATTTGATCCCGTTGTCGGTAAAGGGGTTGTGACTTGCCGAGATCATGACACCGCAATCAAAATCTCCCGTGCGCACCGCAAAGGAGACGCCCGGTGTGGGGATCACGTGCAGCATATAAGCGTCCGCGCCCGATGCGGTCAAGCCGGCAGCAACGGCATATTCAAAGGAGTAGCTGGAAAGACGCGTGTCCTTGCCGATCACCACGCGCGGCTTGCTTTCGTTTTTGTGAAAGTACCATCCCAAAAAGCGACCGATTCTATAGGCGTGATCTGCATTCAGTACGGTTCCCGACTCACCGCGAAAGCCGTCTGTTCCGAAATATTTTGGCATATCGTTATTTCCTTTCGATTGATATCAATACAGTATATGCCGAAAACGTACCGATTCTATTTGGTTTGGGCAATATTGCTGCAAAAATTCTGCGAAATCTTGCCAAATTCCATGGACGGAATTTGTGATATTTGCCTTATTTTTCCCAAGCCCTTGCAAAGCAAAAAGCATTTTGGTATAATAGGGATAACAACATAGTACGGAGGTGTACCATGAGTAAAAAAGAATTACACAGCACGTTTGCAGCCCCCGGCGCAGAGTGGCGCGGAAAGCCCTTCTGGTCCTGGAACGGCGAGCTGAGAGAAGAGGAGCTTGTCAGACAAGTCGAGGTCATGAAGGAAATGGGACTTGGCGGCTACTTTATGCACTCTCGCGCGGGCTTGATCACGGAATATCTGGGTGACGAGTGGTTTGATCTGATCAATGCCGTTGCCGATGCGGGTGAGAAGCTGGGTATGGAATCCTGGCTGTATGACGAGGATCGTTGGCCGTCGGGATCGGCGGGCGGTAAGGTCACGGTTGACGAGCAGTACCGCAAAAAGTCGCTGTACGTGTTCGAGTCCGCACCCGAAAAGGCGGATCTGAACGACCAGACCATCGCACTTTACGCGGCAAAGGTGGACGGCATCAACGTGTGGGCATACGAGCAGCTGGACAGAGCAGAGATCGCATGCAATCATTGCCTTGGCCGTGCCGTCAAGGCGGTTGCCGATAAGCTGGAACCCACCGTGGCAGATCAGCCGGGCGAGTGGAAGGTGCTGCGCTTTGCCATTGTTCCTGACGTTCCGAATTCCAATTACAACGGCACGACTTATATCGACACCATGTCGTATAAGGCAGTGTATAAGTTTATCGATATGACGCATGAGGAGTACAAGCGCCGCTGCGGTGATCGCATCGGTAGGTCGATCAAGGGCATTTTTACCGACGAGCCGCATCGCGGAAATTGCTTTGACAATCTGCGCCAAAAGGATGGCGTGATCTCCTGCGCAATGGCATGGACGGACGATATTTTCGAGGAGTTTTACAAGCGTTACGGCTATGATGCGCGCCCCATTCTGCCTGAGCTGTTCTACAGATTCGAGGGCAAGCAGGTCGCGCCGGTCAAGCTTCACTATATCGACCTTGCCAACAATCTGTTCATCGAACGCTTTGCCATGCCCATCAATCAGTGGTGCCGTGCCAACGGCATTGAGTTTACGGGACACGTGTTGCACGAGGATTCCTTGATGAACCAGACCGTTCCCAACGGCTCGCTGATGCGCTTTTACGAGCATATGGGGTATCCGGGCGTGGACTGCCTGACCGAGCATAACCGCTGCTATTGGATCGTCAAGCAGCTTTCCTCTGCTGCAAGACAGCTGGATAAAAAGTGGCTGCTCTCCGAGCTGTACGGCTGTACGGGCTGGCAATTCAATTTCAAGTCGCACAAGGCTGTGGGCGATTGGCAGGCACTCTTTGGCATCAATTTGCGCTGCCAACACCTTTCCTGGTACACCATGGAGGGAGAGAGCAAGCGCGATTATCCCGCATCTATCCTGCACCAGTCGCCTTGGTACCGTGATTATGCCGCTGTGGAGGATCACTTTGCCCGTATGGGTGTGATTCTGAGCGCAGGTCGTCCCGATTGTGATGTGCTGCTTCTCAATCCCATTGAATCGCTCTGGTGTCAGGCATACCTCGGCTGGGCGCAATGGATCAGTAACGTTTCTCCCGACGTAGCTCCTTATGAGCAGAGATACGCGCAGCTGTTCCATATGCTGACCGACAATCACGTGGACTTTGACTACGGTGAAGAGCAGATCATGCGCGACAAGTGGTCGCTCTCTACCGACCAAGACGGTAACGCGCTGCTCAAGATCGGCAACGCGACATACCGCACCGTGCTTGTGACCAATATGCTGACCATCCGTCCCACCACGCTTGCCATCCTGCAGGCCTTCAAGGACGCGGGCGGACAGGTGATCTTTGCAGGTGAGCTGCCCGCATACGTGGATGCCGTGGCATCCGACGCGCCCGCGAAATTGGCAGAGAGCTGCTGCCGCGTAGGCTATGACGAAAATGAGATCCTGACTGCCATTCGTGCTGCATCGCAGAGCTTTGCGGACGTCAGGGATGCGAACGGTGACGTGGAGCGTGCTGTATTCGTTCAGGTGCGCCGCGACGTGGACGGTGAGGGTAGCGTAGCAGCTGTAGTACTCAACACCGACCGTGAAGGTGCGCGCAAGGATCTGACGCTGCGTCTGGCAGTCCCCGCAGGCATGAGCGTTGAGGAATGGGATCTGGAGAGCGGAAAGCGTTATAACGTAAAAGTAAACTGGAAGGACGGTATTGCCGAGATCGGCTTTGACATCTATGCTGCAGGCACGCGTTGCTTTGTGCTGACAAAGACGCGCGAGCAGCTGCCCGTGCAGCCCGATTATGCCGTCAGACAGCTTTTGGAGATCACCGAGGCTGATTTTACCCCTGTGCTTGACGAGCAAAACGTCTGCGTGCTGGACTATTGCCGCTGGAGATGGGCAGACGGCGAATGGAGCGAGCCTGCCGAGGCTTTGCGCATTGACAGACAGGTGCGTGATGCCGTGGGCATCGAGCGCCGCGGCGGTGAAATGCTGCAGCCTTGGTTTGCAAAGCTCAACTATACGCAAAAGTACGGTGAAATCGAGCTGGAATATGAGTTTTATATAGACGAGCTGCCCGAAGGACAGGTGTTCTTGGCAGGTGAGCGTCCCGAAACGAATGCGTACAGTATCAACGGTGTGGCGCTGAGCAATGCTGATATCAACGACTTCTGGGTAGACGATTGCTTCAAGAAGATGTATATTCCCAAGGATGCTTTGGTGCTTGGCAGAAACGTGGTGAGCGTCAAGGTCAACTTTATGCGCACCACCAATATCGAAGCCATCTACCTTGTGGGTGACTTTGGTGTGGCGCTGTCCGAGGTCAATAAGAGAACGCTGGTGGCAGCACCCGCGCAGATCGGCCTTGGCAACTATGCAAGCTATGATATGCCTTTCTACACGGGTAGCATGACCTACCGTATCCTGCCCGAAATGTACGCAGGGCTTGCGCTCGAAGAGGGTGACCGCGTGATGCTGAGTGCCGCGTTTACGGGCGGCTGCTTCAAGGTGCTCACCGAGGACGGCGCGGTGCAGGTCTGCGGCTGGGATCCTTACAAGGCAGACGTGACCGAAGCTGTCAAGGCAGGGCAGAGCATTGATCTTTGTGTGGTCGGCACGCGTAAGAACGTGTTTGGCCCCTTACACCAGCTGCCTGCCATCGCAGGTGCGTGCGGCCCCGGCAACTTTGTCACGGGCGGTGCTGCGTGGACAGACGAGTACGTGCTGATCGACAGCGGCGCCAAGAGCATTACCTTTACGGTTGAAACAGTAATTTGATGCGAAATGCGGAAAGCAGAGTGCAAAATGCAGAATTAAAGTTGAAAACCCTTGCGAGAGCAAGGGTTTTCTTTGACTGATTGCAGTGCTTTCGGCCATTCGGGCTCCCATTGGATTATTATCATAAAACGCAGAAAATTTTCGGAAATTTTTCCGAAAAGATGTCAGGATCAGGGAAAAATGTTGTATTATAAGGCAGAGAGACTATGAAAGGAGAATCCGACATGCAAGACGAAATGATCATTGCGCTGTACTACCAAAGAAACGAGCAGGCAATCGTACAGACAAACGCAAAATACGGCGCGTATTGCACGAGCATTGCGCAGAACATTTTGCACAACATGCAGGATAGCGAGGAATGCGTGAATGATACGTGGCTGTGCGCCTGGAACTCCATGCCTCCTGCCAATCCGCCCATCCTGCGTACGTATCTCGGCAGGATCACGCGCAATTTTGCCATCAATCGTTATAAAGAGCAGCACCGCCAAAAACGCGGTGGGCATACGGTTGAGGCAATAGCCGAGCTTGGGGATATTGCATCACCCGAGACCGAGGTGCAGGCACAAATGGATAAGCAGGAGTTTGCGCGCGTGTTTAATGCCTTTTTGTATAGCTTGCCCGAGCGCGATTGCAACGTGTTCCTGCGCCGCTACTTTTACGCGGAATCCGCGCAGGAGATCGCCAAGCGTTACGGATTGAAGCAGGATAACGTGCTCAAAATTCTTTCCCGCACAAGGCAAAAGCTCAAAGAATATTTGAAAGAGGAGGGCATCTACCTATGACCGAACTGGCACTTTTTGAACTGATGAGTGAGGCGGACTGCGAGTTGCTGGCACGCTCCGACGTGCGCGTCAACGTGCGCCGTAAGATTGGGATGCGGATAGTTTTGATTGCTGCAATACTGAGTACCGTACTGGTTGCTACACTGTTTGTGGGGGCTTTTGCCACTGTACGCAATTTTAAGCAGCAGCATCCCGAAATACAGGGCGGACTTGTGGAGGTTTTGAGCGTGGCACTTGCGGATGAAGAGAGCATCTTGTCCGAGATACTCCCTGAAAACGTCAAGCTGGAGCTTGGAGACCTGATCGTCAAGTTGGGTGGCGAAAATCCCTTCACACCGCTTGGACCGGGGGAGAGCGAATCCAAAACCGAGACAGAAGCCGAAACCGAAGCCGACAACGGACTACCGTGGCACAGCGAATGCATGTATTGCGGAAAGCTTGACGGCGAAAACCGTTGGTTTGTTGCCCGCGTGATTGATTCCAACGTTGTAAAACCTATCGGAGACAAATGCTTTGAGGCGGTATCTGCAGGCGATGCAGGATTCAAATTAAACTTTTTGGGAGAGAATCTGATTGAGAGTCAAGGATTGGATGCGGGAGATTTCGTTCGTATTACCTATAACGGATACGTTGTGGAGACGGCTCCAGGTCAGATTTATCCCGATTCCATTGAGCCACTGGATCATCTTGGCTTTGTCAATCTCGATTTTCTCATTGCACAAAACGTTGACGGTATGAATTTCTCTGAGTACCGGGAGAAGTACGGCATGTTTGGCGGCAGACAGTATTACGGAAGAGGCTACTTCCCGACAGAGAATGAGTACGGGGAGCAGGTCGATCCCGAGCATTGCGTGATCTATACTGTGACCTCTTATCCCGACTATGCGGATAAGGAGCAGCATATCACGTGTATTGAGATTACGGACCCCAAGGTCATTGCCTACGGTGCTTCGGTCAATGACTCTTTGGAAGAGTTTGAAAGCATCTTACGTGGATGCGGGTTTGAAATTCAAGAAACCCATGAAAACTACTGCGTGGCAAGATTAGGAAAGACTTTTGTTTCCTTTGATGGAGAACGCATGATCATCCGCGTGGAAGTCGAAAACAAAGACGGAATCATTTTCTGAGCATCAAGCGACTTTATATCGCTCCAGACCTATGTGGGGAAACGTTCCATATGTTTCCGCAAGACGCCCAAAAAAACAAACCCGCCAACGGCACAGGCCGTTGGGGGGTTTTTACTGAGACAGGGGGACGCCTTTGCAGCGCAAATCCACTTTTATGAACATCCATTTCAAATAGACGGATTGCACTTTTGTCAGCCATTAGTAAGAAAAATGCTCAAGAAGATGAATTTTCTGTAAATAATAGTCCCAACCTATTGAAACTTCCCCAGGGGAAGAGTGTACAATAAGGGGGAGAAAAGCTCATTTACTACGTTTTGAAAGGATTTTGACCATGAAGATGAAGGAGGTCTGCGAGCGCTCGGGATTGACCGAGAAGGCTGTGCGGCTATATTGCGAGCGGGGGCTGGTGCATCCCGAAAAATATTGGGAGAGGGGCAGGGAGTATTTGGTCTTCTCCGACCAGAATCTGCGCGAGCTGGCCGTTGTGTCGGAATTGCGCCGTGCCGAGTTTTCACTTGACGAGATCGCACTCATGCTGGAAAACCCCGAGAAGTGCGGTGACGTGCTGGCAAGCTGGCGCGGACGCGTGACCGAGCAGAATCAGCGGCTCTCACAGGCCAAGGACAGGCTTGCCGAGCTTTCTGCGCACCAAAGCCTGACAGCCAAGCAGATTGCCGAGCAGCTGGGGGCAAAGATCCCCTCGCACGGTGCAGCACCCTATCACGGTGAGACCTTTGCCGAATTTTGTGAGCGCAACCCGTGGGAGGAGATGGAATATTCTGCAGAAATGCAGCAGATCAGCGAAAGAGAAGAGAAGCGTGAACGCTTTGGAAAAACGTTTTTGTTTGTCTACTGCATTTTTATGGGAGCGACTGCGCTGCTTGGCGCCATCGTCAATCTGATCTCGTCCGGCTCGCTCTTGCCCGGTTTGATCAGTGTTGCGGTATTCATCCTGCTGACCGTCTATTTGTTCCGCGGTGCAACCTGGGCACGCGTGGTGTCCATCATTCGCCATATCCTGAGCGCGTTTTCGGGGCTTTGGCGCATCAAAGACCTGTTGCCGGGGGCGCGCATTGGCATTGAATATGAAACAAGCATGGACGGCACGGTGACCTTTACCGAGCATTTCATGCCCCAAGGGCTTGGAATTTTTCTGACCTCTCTGATGGTGATTGCCATTGCCATGGAATGTGTGTGCATCTATATGCTTTGGTTTCACAAGGGCGTCAAGGACTACTTATACGGACGGAGCTTGTAGGGTGTAAAGATAAAAAGCAGAGCAATCGGGCTGATGAATTATCGGTAAAACAGCAGAAATTTGTTTCCAAAGAGCAAATTCCTGCTGTTTTTGTTTACATACAGTGGTGAGAGAGCGGCGAAATGGGAACCCCCACCACCGCAACCGCTTCTCTCATTTCAAAGCAAAATGCTTTGAAACTCG